>CAZVEM010000153.1:0-13841 GCA_964626165.1 uncultured Nannocystaceae bacterium | reverse complement strand
CGTCGCCGTCGCCATCGCCATCGCCGTCGCCGTCGCCGTCGCCGTCGCCATCGCCGTCGCCATCGCCGTCACCGTCACCGTCACCGTCACCGTCACCGGTGGTGCCAGCGTCTGCGCCGTCGCTACTCGTGTCGTCACCGCAGGCGGCGACGCCAAGAACGAGCGCGGGAAGAAGAGAACAGAGAACGACGGAGGTACGATAGCTACGGGTCACGCATTTGAGGCTAAGGCCGGGCGCGTTTCAGTTGCAATGAGAATTTTGACCGGAGGGTCCACGACGCCAATCCGGTGGCGTGACCGCCATCACGACCATGAGGCGACGACGGCCGAGTTCATGCCTCGGTGTCCGTGTTTGCTTTGCGAGCTTTGAGAACATTGACCAGCCGTCGTAAAGGAGACCGTGAGCGCCTCGCCTAGGTGACCAAGTGGCCCGCCTGCGGCCTTGCAAGCCCGCTTTCGGCTCATTCCGATGCCGGGCGGCTGTGTCTGCAAACGTCGGCCGTATGGACGATCGCGCTCGAAGAGATGGCTCCAGGAGCAACGATCCGCGCCGTGATTCCACGATGTGTATGGGACAATGGCGAAGCGCTCACGCTGCCCCGCTGAGTTGAGCCCGCGATCCGATCGTTGAAGCTCACGTGGTGCTCGCCAGCCTTGGCCGCGACCAAGCGCTGCGGTCGGCCGGCGCCCGGTCGCGCGGGCCGATCACCCCTTACTGCGGCAGCAGCTCAAGGTCGAGGCCGCCCGCGTACCAGTAGCTTGTGTAGATGCCGTAGCCGTAGACGCTCACGCCGAAGGGCTCTGTGCCCCCAAAGACGTGGTTGCCATCCCCCGCGTTGGAGAGGGAGATGCGGGCCACCCGGAAGCCCGTCGAGCCGATGTTGGTCCAGTTCATGACCGCTGCTCCGTCCACGGTCACGCTTCCGGTGCTGGGAGCCACCACGTTCGCGTAGCTCGTCGTGTAGTTGGTCGGCGCATGCACCAAGTAGCTTGAGCGGTACTGGTCGGTCGGAACCGTGATGGCCATGGCCGGGTCGCCCGAACCGCCTCCGGCCGACTGCCCGAGCATGTACTGGACGACAAGGATCTTCTTGTCGGAGGTAATGCGGTAGTCGAGTGCACTCTGCGGCACCTCGATAAACGAGCCCTTGGTTGCCAAAGTCGTCGCCGCACCCGGCGGCATCGGCGTGTACGTCAGGCTCGTGTCATCTTCGGTGGCGATGATGCGGGTGAACTGGGCCTTGGGGGTTGATCCTCCCGTGGGGATGAGCGGCGAGGTGACCACGTAGCTCTTGGAAAGCGTTTCGATCGGCGGCATGGACTCCTCAAGGTGGTCGCACGCGCCGACGCTGTTTGGGATGTACGTACAGGTGTGGCCGCTGAGCACCTGAATCGGTTTATCAGCGCTAATCAGCGTGCCGGTCAGATCGGCTGCATCCGGAGTACCCCCTTTGGTACCGGCCAAGACCTGAAGCACGTCGCTGCCGTTGAGCATCACGGTGCCGTCGCCGGTACTCGGGAGCGAAGTGCCCGCTCGAATGAGATCGCCGGTGCTCGACGGCGTGATTGTCACGGAGGTGCCGTCCTGCGAGGCGACGACTGAGTAGAAGCCTGCGGAAGCGATGCCGTTAAAGAAAGTCCAGGTGTTGCGCGATGAGACCACATAGTCCTTGGCCCAAGTGTTGACGGGCAGGAGCAGCGAGGCGTCATTGCTACGCGAATAGATGTTGCCGCTCTTGACGTAGTCCAGCGGGTTGTACTGGTAGACGGTGACAGGAACCGTGGAGCGCAGTCGGTAGGCGCCGTCTGCCAGCTGCACGGACGGATGCGTATTGTAGTTGCCATCGGTCTTGAGCTCTGCGACCCAGGGCAAGGTTAGAATGCCGACGGCGCCTGCCGGAACGCTCGCCGCGGTCACCATGTTGGCGCCACGCGTCACGGTGACACTTGCCGTCTGATTTCCAGTGTTGGCGACGGCCACCGCGAAGGTGAACGCGTTGTCGAGCTCTGGCGTATTTGCCGTGACCGTCGGGTAGTAGTCACAGCCGATGTAGCTCTTCCCGAGCGATGCGAGCGAACACTGTCCCTGACACTTGCCGCTGTTGTCGTCGCACGCGATGCCCTGAAACGCGTCGCAGTCCTGCGCGAGGATCCAACCGCTACCATCGTCAAGGCAGATCTCAGAGTCGCCGTTTGCGTCGCACTGCGTTTCGCCCGGGACACAGGTCACGCAGCCCAGCGTCTCGTCACAGGCTTCGGGGCAGGTCTCGGTCGAGGAGAAGCCGCCCATGCCATCGCAGGTCTTGAACTCGCCGTTCTCGCACACGGTCTCGCCCTGGGCACAGCCGTCACCGTCGCCATCACCGTCGCCGTCGCCGTCGCCGTCGCCGTCGCCGTCGCCGTCGCCGTCGCCGTCGCCATCGCCGTCACCGTCACCGTCGCCATCGCCGTCCCCATCGCCATCGCCATCGCCGTCGCCATCGCCGTCGCCATCGCCGTCGCCATCGCCGTCCCCATCGCCGTCGCCGTCGCCGTCGCCGTCGCCATCGCCGTCGCCATCGCCGAAGGCGTCGCTCTGCCCGCCACCGTCGTCGCCGCAGGCCGCTACGGCAATCATCGCCGGGGCGACGAGAAGAGCGAGGACACAGGCAACTTGGCTACGGCGCATAGGGCGACGATACAGTGAAGCGCGAACTTGACGCAACCGGGATTACGCGAACTGCTTCGCATATCCATCGCGCGGCGTAGATGCGCGGCCGTGGCCAGGCTCGGGAGACGGTGTGCCTTGGGGGCGAGCGGCGATGCGGCCGTGCCACCGTGCCACCGTGATGGCGACGGCCTGCCCTCGTGCAAGACCCGTGGTGCTCCGGCGCGAAGGGTCCGCGCGGGCCGAGCGGCGGGACAAGGGCGAGATAGATGCCGGCCTCCGCCTAGCGTAGGCCTCTACTTCGTCGGAGCCACCATTCGGTCATCATGGTGGCGAGCAGCAGCAGCAGGACGAGCGGATGGCTCCAGAGTGCGACGCGGGAGCGTACCCGGGCTGAGCGACTCGGATCGGGCGCCGCCGACTCGGCCCCGGCTGTACCGGGCGCGCGCCTCGGGATCTCCCTGGGCAATACGGCTTGACCTGAAGTTGGGACGTAAAGACCACCCGTCTCATCGGCCAGGCGCCGGAGGAAGGGCTCGCCCTCTCGGGCGCTGACTGTTGCGAGTTCCCGAGTCGCTCCCTCGACCTGGAAGAGCCGACGTACATGGGACACCTCGTTGCCCGCACCGCCGCTTGCCTCCTCGGGACCAGACTCCGCCTCCTCGCCAAGCTTTGGATCGGCCGCCGCACGGCGGCGCGCGACGATCTCGTACGCACCAGGCTCAAGCTCGGAGATCTCGATCGACGAGCGACCTTTCGCGTCGGTGACGAGGCTTCCTTCGCGAATCAGCGGTGGCGTCGGATCGGTGGCTGCGGTCAGGCGTCGAACGCTCCACTCGACGTTCACAGCGGGTTCCGGGGCATAGGTTGGGGTTCGAGTCCGAACCTGAGCGCGGAGCCGGTCACCGACCCCGAGCGTCGAGCGATCGAGCTCGACGCTGAGTCGATCATCGGCGTCGTCGCGAAGCAGCCAGCGCAAGGCAGAGAGCCACAAGCGATCATAGGGTCGCGCCCCATCGATCAACTCGACTTCCGGGGCGAAGCCGAGGCGCCACGAAGAGCCGGTCGAGAGCACCATCACTCGCCCCTTGCCGGGCTCGGAGACTGAAAGGATCGGAATGGCCTGTCCTCGTGGGTCCTTCGCGGTCGGGTGTGCCAGCAGCACTTGTGCCTGACGCTCGGACGCCCCGCGGGCCGCGGGGGTTGGGTTGAAGTCTTCAAGGCCGGCAAGTTGCGACCAGCCACCGCCTTGCGCGGAAGCGAGCCAAGCGGTGACAGGATGGAGGCGCCCGGCTTGGGAGAGCTGCGGTCGGAACGACTCGATTGTCCAGCCGGCGGCATTCGAGGTATCGACGGGGAGGAGTGGCGAGAGAGGGGCGTAGTCGCCGTCTGCGACACCGAGATCGCCGCCGATCACCACAAGGGCGCCGCCCTCTTGCACGTAGGACGCGACGCGCTCCAGGTAACGGCCGTGTGTGGCGGCATCGTAGTTGTGGAAGATGACGAGGTCGAAGCTTCCGAGTTGCTCGTCAAACAACTCATCGACGGGGAACGCGATCAAACTGAGGGGTGCACCAGCGTCGCGCTCGCCGTCCGCACCGTCCCGCAAAATGTAATAGCTGAGCAGCTCGACGTTCGGATCGCGCCGAAGCAGAGTCCGCAGCGCTCGCACATCCCAGTCGGGGCGCCCCGCAACGTGAAGGACGCGGACTTTGTCGCGGAGGACCTTCACAACGGCGCCGCGCCGATTGTTCTCGCTCGTGGCTTCGCCTGGGAGCGGGGTGACCTCGATTTCGTAGAGACGTACTCCGATGCCCGCAGGAGCATGCTCAAACGTCACCCACTGCTGACTCCCGGATGGGCCGGCGCGGACCAACTGCTTCCCGATGACTTGGCCATCCTCGTAGAGCGAGACGATCACGTCTTGATCCTCGACGCCCTCCATGAAGAGCAGCGCGCGAAACTCAGTCACGTTCTCCGAGAACGCGAAGTCGCCGATTCCGAGCGAGGCGACGGCGACATCGCGAATCTCCGGTGCACCCGCATTGATGGTGGTGACCGGTGCACCGAGCGAGAGTGCGGTTGTGACCGCCGCCTCCCGCGCGGCTTGCTCGTGGCCCGCTGCCGCCGGATCGAAGGGAAGGACACCATCGGTGAGCAGGACGACTGCACTGGGTGCGCGCGTGGACGGGCGCGAGGCGAGTTCACCGAAGGCCTCGACAAGCCGTGTCGCAGGGGCGTGCGCCTCCAGGGCCTCCGCGTCTCCCAACGAGATCGGCCGCGATTCACTCCCGATCGCACGCAGCTCGATGTCGATACCCGCGTCGCGCCATGCCGTCAGGGTCGCACCTGAGCGACTGAGGACCGCTCGCGCGCGTTCGATTCGCGGCGCGAGCTCATGGCCGCCGCCGCGATCGGCTAGGCCCATGGAGGCGGACTCGTCGATCAGGATCACCACACGGTCGGCGTCGCCTCCTTGTCCGATGCGCTGCCACTCGACCTGCCCGAGGACCACGGCACCGAGCGCCAGGCCGAGCACGCGGAGCGCCAGGAGCTGTCGGGCGAGCGTGGGGCTTGCCGGCCCATCCGCTCTGGCCCCGAGCACAAAGGTGATGACGCTCCACGCGAGCAGCGCGAGCACGGGAAGGAGCAGGAAGACGGACGTCCATGAGCCAAGCGCAAGGCGCCAGCTCCAGACGTCGGCCATCGCTGTGCTGACTATCGCCAACGACGACTTCTCAAAAGGGTCTCAACGTGCGCCGGATCGGATTTGTAGTCCGTGCACGTGGCATAGAGGAGAACATTGATACCAAGCCGGATCGCCCACTCGCGCTGCTCCTCGCCGCCGGGCAGGCAAGACCAGCGATAGCGGCCGCTTTCATCCCGCGCGAGCGCACCACCGAGATCGTTGGTGAGAAAAAGGATCTTGAGCCGACCTTCATCGATCACGCCGAGATCGTGGTCGCGAGCTGCGGTGCGGCCGACCGGGGCATCGATCAAGTAGAAGGATCGATAAAGCACGTGTTCGTGTGGCACAGGGGCGAGTTCGCGACCCGAGATCAACTTGGGCACCAGGGCCGCGACATCGGAGCGGAAGCTACGCTCGGTGCCTCCCGAGGCGTCGTCAAACACGAGCATCCCGCCCAACCCGACGAAGCGCTGAAGCAGCGCGAGCGCATTTTCGTTGGGAGTCGGGAACGCACCCTGGCCCGCGACATAGAGGAACGGGGTCGAGAACAGCTCGGGGAGCTGCAAGGAGACGACGCTCGGCGTGTGGCGCGGCTCAAGTCGCGTCCTGAGCCGCAGCTCCGTGCCCAGCTGCCGCATGGCGCCCGGGCGGGGGTTCCAGCTGCCGGCGTACTTGAGTTGAGGCAGATCGAGCTCGATCGAGGGTCCCTTCCGCCCGCGTCGCCCTCCCAGATCGGCTCGATCGAAGGTCATCCTCGGCGGATCGTCGGGGTCGACTGGATCGAAAAGGTCTTCAACATTCGGCGGTGCGTCCAGCACGTGCCCGGCCAACGACCGGAGGCGCGCAGTTCCGCTCCTTGAGGCGAGCGCCGATGCGCCATGTGCATGTCCCTCCCCCAACAGCCAGGGCAGGCAGGCGACTCCCGTGCAACCGGCGCCCAGCAGCGCTCGACGTGACATCGCAGTGCGCTGGGCGCTAGGCGAGGCAGCGAATGCGTCGTCGTGGTCGCGCGCGGGGATGGGTTTTCGCATCGCGGTGCAGAGACTGTATCCTGCGAGCGCGCACCGGGCCACGGTCGCAGCATCTTCTTCGCGGGGCAGACGCTTCCGCAGATCCCCAAGGTCATCCGTGTCCGTCATCGAGGTCCAAGGACTCAGCAAAGGCTTTCGCCGCGGCTGGTTTGGCCCCAACACATCAGCGGTCACTGGATTGAGCTTTGAGGTGCGCGAGCGTGAGATCTTCGGCTTCCTCGGACCCAACGGCGCCGGGAAGACCACGACCATCAAGATCTTGATGGGCTTGCTTCGCCCCTCGACGGGCCGCGCGATGCTCTTCGGCTTGCCCGCCGGCGACATGCGGGCTAAGCGCCGCATCGGCTACCTTCCCGAGAGCCCGTACTTTTACGACCACCTCTCCGCGCGCGAGTACCTCGACTTGGTAGGGCGGCTCTTTGGACTCGGCGGAGCCGAGCGTCGACGCAGGAGCGATGAGCTTTTGGATCGCGTGGGTCTCTTCGCGCCCCGGACCCGTCCGATGCGAGGCTACAGCAAGGGCATGCTGCAGCGCGTAGGTCTTGCGCAAGCGCTGATCGGTGATCCCGAGCTGGTCGTTCTGGATGAGCCGATGAGTGGGCTCGATCCGATCGGCCGCAAGGAGGTGCGCGACATCATCGCTGCGCTGCGCGACGAGGGGCGCACGGTGTTCTTTTGCACGCACATCCTCTCGGACGCAGAACTGCTCTGCGACCGGGTCGCGATCATCGTCAAGGGGCGCGTCCGCGAGATGGGTCCGCTTGGCGATCTTGTCGAGCCTCGCGTGCTCTCGGTGGAGATCGTGTACCGCGGGAGTGAACGGCTCGACTCCGAGATGCACGCAAAATTCACCGTACTCGCCGCCTCGTCGCCGGGCGCAGAGCCGGGCGCAGAGGGGGGCGAAAAGGCGGGCGCAGAGAGCGGTTCCGCACGCGGTCAGGTGCCCCCCCGGCTCGAGCGTACCTCGGAGGGCACCACGCTCCGCTTACCCAACATGGAGCACGCGCAAGAGGCCATCGCGCTGATCGTAGCGCACGGCGGTGAACTGCTTGGCCTGCATCGCGAGCGCGAGGGACTCGAAGACGTCTTTGTTCGCGACGCCGCGAAGGCTGCCGGGGAGGCTCGCGACTGATGGCGGACCCGCACCATCCTCACCAAGGCAAGGACGCCACGGCCGCGCCCTCGCGGCGAGCATCCGCGGAGCCGGAGCTACCGAAAGTGCGGGCGGCGGGGGAGGCGGCCTTGTTGGCACAGCGTGCCCAGCCTTCGCGCGCAAACGCGGGCGAGCGCCCCGCGGGGAGTATCGGCGGGAGGATCTTTGCGATCGCGCTGACGACCTATCGCGAGGCGACGCGCAACCGCGTGTTGCTGGTTCTCGTGCTCTTCGTCGTCGCGCTGCTGCTCTTTAGCCTTGTGCTGGGCGAGCTGTCCTTGCACGAGGAGGTGCGCGTGCTCAAGGACATGGGTCTTGCGGGCATCAGCCTCGCGTGCACCGTCATCGCGCTTTTCCTCGGCGTCAATCTGCTTAGCAAGGAGCTCGACAAGAAGACCGTCTTTGCGATCTTGCCAAAGCCGATCGAGCGCTGGGAGTTCATCGTCGGCAAGTACGCGGGCTTGGCTGCGACGATGTCGACGCTGCTCGTGGGGATGGTGCTGCTCTTGGCGCTGCTGGTCACGCTGCGAGGAGGCGAGCATGGCAGCGCGATGCTGCGTGCGGAGACCTTGGTCTGGCTGGAGATCATGCTGCTGATCGCAATCGCGGTGCTGTTCTCGAGCTTTAGCTCCCCCTACCTCAGCGCGATGCTCACGGCCTCGCTATGGATCATCGGGCGCAATACTGGAGAACTCGAGGCGCTGGCGCGCACGCGGCTCGCGGGATCGGCGGCGGGGAACGTGGTCCACGCAATCTTGTGGGTGGTTCCGGACTTTCGTTTGTTCTTTGCTTCTGGCGTCGCGGTCGCCGACGACGGGGAGGTCCTGTCGATCCACGACGCGTTCATCGACTGGAGCTACGTCGGCCAGGCGAGCGGCTACGCAACGCTCTACGTCGCCATCTGCCTGATTGCTGCGGCGCTCGCGTTCTCGCGCCGCGACTTTGTGTAGTCGCGCAGTGCCCCGCGCGATTCGGCGTGGGTGCGCTTGAGGCCACTATCTGCCGGAACCGGCTGGCGTAGATCTGTGCAATCGCCAGGTGTCGGCAACCTGCGCGCCTACTTAAAATTGATGGTGTTCCAGCCTCCGACGTCGGAGAAACCACAGGCGGCCATCGAGTAGCTCTTGGAACTCATGTTGACGTAGTGACCGCACACATCGCCGGTCGCGTCGCCGGAGAAGTCGCAGTTGTCACACGCCGCGTTGTCACCGTCCCGGCAGGCGTCACAGCCGGCGCAGCCGGCGAGCTCTCGCTCTGCCCACATCTGGTCGAGGCAAGCGACGATCCCCTCTTCGCCGTGTCCGAGGCATTCATTCTGCGACGACTCACCACAGTCGCCGAAGGTGCCATGCGGCGTGTTGCTTGACTGATCCGCGCTGGCCTGGCCATCGATGCACTCTTCGACCCCGCGCCAGTGTTCGTAGGGCGGGAGCCCATCGGCGGCCCGTAGCTCGTTGATGTGGTCCACGCATGCGTTGCGACTGTCGGCGTGGGGATCGCTGTCGTCTTCGCCGCCACATGCGGCGATGCCCACGCAGAGGACGATCGAACCCAAGAGTCGCGTACGGATGTGCATCGCAGAGATCATACGTCCACTGGGCGGGGAAATCGACGCGGTGGCTGGCGCGGGGCTGCAGTCTTCGGCGCGCGCAGCTTCTCCGCCACGCGGGTTCGTGGGAGATCGGGGCGTGCTAAGCTTCGCTGGTGGACGCTTCCGATCTTTGTGTGAGCCTCCATGCGAAAGCACGCACGAACCCGCGAAGAGAGGCCGGAGATGGCGCGACGCGAGCGTGAGACAGCCCTTCGTCGCGCGAAGGTGCAAGGCCAGGATCGCGGCGCGGTCGCGACCGAGGACGCGGGGGCGATCGGAAGCAGGTCGTGGCGAAGCGGGGCCATCGTGGTCGCGGCGGTCGGACTTGTGGTCTGTGGCCGCGTCGCGCTCGAGCAGCAGCTTGAGCTGATGCGCGCCGATGTGGCAGAGCAGCGTGACGATCCACGGGCACAAGTCGCACATCTGGGGCGTGCGATCCGTTGGCGCCTGCCGTTGGTCGGGCGGCAAGGGCCTGCGGCGCGCCGTCTCTCGGCGCTATGCGAAGAGCTGCACGGAGAAATCGATCCGACGCGACGCGAGCTTGCAATGAGCTGCGATTACACGCTGCGGTCGGCGCTGCTCACCGCGCAATCAGCTTGCGCGCCGGATCCAGCCGGCATGGACCTGCTGCCTTCCGTCGAGCGACGCTTGGCGCTCGATCTCGCGGCGCTTGAGCTTGAGGGCGTCGAGGCAGCGCCACGTGGGTCGGAGACTCCGCAGTCCGTCGACGTTGCGGACGCTTTGGAGCAGGGGGCCCTACCAAGGTCGCAGCGCAGCCCCGATGCAGCGGTGCCCTTCCAGGACGAGCAGGAGGCCGCGCGCTGGCATCTCGATCGCATGCAGCATCGCGAGCGCGCAATGGGCCCCAGCGCGGTGCTTGCCTCGCTGGCATTCATCGGCTTTGTCGCGGCCAGCATCGGGCTGGCACTGAAGGGTTTTGAACGCAGCGGCACGCTGCGACGTCCGGTCGGCGCACGCTGGCTGGCCGCGGTCGTCGTGCTCGCGGGTGCGTGGATGATCGGGCTGAGCTGCGCGTCACCCTAGCAGGCTGTCGAAAAACTCCGCGCGGCGCCTGGCCGCGCACTCACCATGCAGCCCCTTCGTTGCTCGTCGGTCACGTACGCCCGGTACGCTCCCTCCTCGCGCCTCGGTCTGCATGGCGATTGCACGCCCATGCGCTCCACGAGGTTCTTCGACAGCCTGCTAGCGCTGCGATCCCTCCGCGGGCGTCGACGGCATGGCGAACATGTCGGGGGGCAACGGGCGGGTCCTCCGCCTTACGGGGGGACGACGCCGCGCACGCCTCCCGACGATTTGCCGCCAGCACCTGAGCGGGGCCACTCTCGCTCGATCCACCGAAGCGCGAAATTCGCGCACAGAGCTTTGATATGAAAAATTTACGTAGCTCAAGATACGTTAAGACCCCCGCAATCGCGGCAACACGGGATGAATGTTTGACCTTGTCGTTTTCTGTGTCTTTGCGAGTATCCATCGCATGCCGCTGCCCACCCAACTTCGTCACTGCGCCGGAGTCAGGCCGATCCTGTCTCTCGGTGCCGCGCTCGTTCCCGTCGTGACCGCACTGTCTGTGCTCGGGGCTCCCTCGCTCGCGTACGCCAATGAGCCGCCGCCCGAAGGTGAGAGCTCGATCGACGATCTCGACGACGGCATCAGCGAAAACCCGGCGATCTACGGCGGAGTTCCCAGCGCGACCTGCAACTGGCCGACCACCGCGTTCATGAATGGATGCACCGGCACCCTGGTCCACCCGCAGGTCGTCGTCTACGCGGCGCACTGCGGCACGGGCTACTCGACGATCTATCTCGGCGAGAGCCAGTCGAACTTCCGTCCAGTGTCGACGAAGTTCTGTCGCACCAATCCCGCCTACAACGGCGGTGCGTCGGGTCGTGACCACGCGTTTTGTGTACTCGACGAGCCGCAAAACGACGTGCCGATCACGCCGATCTTGATGGGCTGTGAGACCACCGTGCTGCAGCCCGGCAAGGAGGTTTCGATCGTCGGCTTTGGCAACACCAACACCGGCGTCTTTGGTGTCAAGCACGAGGTCGTCACGACCATCAATCAGATCGGCAACGACGAGGCGTTCATCGGCGGCGGCGGCAAGGACAGCTGCCAGGGCGACTCGGGTGGACCCGTCTATGTGCGGCTCGACTCCGCGCAGGGCGGCGACGACACCTGGCGCGTCTTTGGCATCACGTCTTATGGAGGCCAGTGCGGAACGGGTGGCTACTACTCAATGATGCACGTGGGCATGGAGTGGTTTGAGACCGAGCTGGCGGCCGAAGGCATCGACCTAACACCCTGCCACGAGTCGGATGGCACCTGGGCGCCGGGTCCCGAGTGCGCCTTCTTCCCGCAGGATCCGGGGAGTGGCGCGGGCAAGTCCTGGTCCAACGGCTGCGACGGTGGCCCGGTGGGTGAGTACTCAAAGATCTGCGGTCCGGCGTTTAACGACGAGCCCGATACGACGCCACCGGTGGTCAACATCACGACGCCGATGGACGGCGCAAAGTTCGACAGCATGGGCGCGGCGACGATCCCCGTCCCGGTCAATGCGGATGTCACCGATGAGGGTTGGGGCCTCGAGACCGTCGAGATCCTGATCAATGGCAACCCGGTCGGCGTCGATCCGACCGCGCCCTATGGCTGGAATCCATCATTCCCAACCGGCGTGTACGAGATCGAAGTTCGCGCGACCGATCGCGCGGGTAACATCGCATCTGACGTTGTCTTCGTCGGCGTCAACGAGGATCCGCCAGCGCCGATGCCGGGTGATGGCGATGGCGACGGTGATGGTGATGGCGATGGTGATGGCGACGGCGACGGAGACGGCGATGGCGACGCGGGTGCTTCCGCTGGCGCCGAAGACGACGCCTCGGGATGTGCTTGCTCGGCGAACTCGGACCAGGGACCAGGCGCGTTGTCGCTGCTTGGACTCGGTCTGCTGGTCCTGGGGGCGGGCGCTGGCCGCCGACGTCGGCTACACCTCTCGGCGTGAGCGCGACCGCTCAACGACGCACGCCGCGGTTCCATCGAGGGGCCGCGGCGTTGTTGTGGACGCTTTCGCTACTGGCCTGCGGTCGCCGTGATGGCGGCGGGGATCCTCGCGAAGCCCGAGCTGAGGGTGCGTCAGGCCGTGCTGAGGCCTCTGCCAACCTGGGTATGGCGACAGGCGATGTGGAGGGCACGCAGGAGGGCGAGGACGTGTTCGCGCGCGCCATCCTAGATCCGGCGGCAGTCCGGTCCGCGCGATGCGAGCAGGTGGATGTGGTCGAGATCAGCGCCAGCGCGGCGCTCACCGAAGCGCTCGATGCCGTCGCCGCCGGATGCAAGGTCAATGACGAACGTCTCTTGATCACGGACTGTCGACGAGGCGAGCTCACCACGCTCCGCAAGCTCGTCGCGGCGGATGAGCGAGGCAACGCATTCCAAGCACTCCTCTCGATCGCGTGCCGCGATCCTGGAACGCGCGGCTTTGCGGCTTGGGCCGCCGTCGATCTTCTCCTCTCGGAGCGTCCGATGAGCAAGCGCATGCAGCTCGCGAACGCCGACGCGGTCGCGATGGCGCGCCAGCTGTTCGCGGGCGCGAGCGAACTGCAGCTTGAGCACGGGACGCGGGCGGCTGTGTGGCTCTCCGACCTGCAGGGCGTCGGCGAAGAGCTGCGTCGTGCTCCCGAGGCTCGCGCGAGCGTGGCACGTCGGGCCGCCGTGCTCCGTCATAGCCTCGCCCATGGGGAAGCGTCGAACTGGCCCTTGATCCTGGAGCTGGTGGGCGACAACGAGAACGCAACGACGTTGGCGCTGATGCAGAGCATGGTCGAAGCAGGCCAGGAGGCGGGGCGCTCTCGCGGAGCGCAGCCGGATCTCAAGCCGGATCTCAAGCCGGATCTCAAGCCGGATCTCAAGCCGGATCTTGAGCCGGATCCTAAGCCGGATCTTAAGCCGGTCGCGGGCGAGCAGGGCACCGTCGTCGCCGGCCGCGACGCCGCCGGCCCGGAAGCCAGTCCGGACCTGGGGCACGCCGCGGCGCTCATGACAGACGCGTGCGCGTGGTTGGTCGAACGCATCTCGGCCGACACGCTGGCGACCGAGGCGATCGATGAGGCGGCCCGTGCGGCGCGGGCGTGTGGCGACCAGGCGCAGCTGGCCTTCCTGAGCCTGGTTTTGCGTTCGAACCTTCAGGATCTCGGTGCAGCTGCGCGGTGGCGGGCGCTGGGAACCGTGTGTGCGCCCGCGGCGAGCGGTGTGCCCGTACGGCGCACTCCGGCATGCCTCGCGGTGATCGAGGCACAAGAGCACGCGATGCGTGACGACGATGTGCCGGCTTCGATCCGTGCGATCGCGATCCACTCGCTCTTCTTGCTCCGCCCAGATGCGGTGACCCTCAAGGCCTTTGTCGCACTCAAGCAGGCCAACGACCAGACGGTTGGCAGCGCCGCGACGCGCTGGTCGGACGTGCTCGAGAAGGAACTCGCGAGCATTCCCGCTCCCACTCCATGAGCGCTCGCGATGCCGCGTCACCTTGGCTGTTGCGGGGGGTATGATGCGTCGACCCACTTGAGGATATGCGACCCCGGACGGTGTCGCGGGCGCGCAGAGATCGGCGATCGCTCCAGAGCCAAATTTCGTCGCCACCGGACTGACGGCGATGCGGCATCGTGCGCAACGCGAAGGGCGGAAATGCGAGCTTTCGCCGGGTTTGGGCGGCT
>CAZVEM010000152.1:0-14071 GCA_964626165.1 uncultured Nannocystaceae bacterium | reverse complement strand
CGTGCAGCTCGAGCAGCGTCACGATGTTGGGATGCGCGAGTCGAGTCAGCGAGCGAAACTCCTCCTTGAAGTGTCGGAGCGATCCTGGCTTGCGCTTGGCGAGCCGTTTGAGCGCGACGAGCCGACCTGTCTCGAGGTCGCGCGCGCGCCAGACAGATCCCTGCGCACCCGCGCCGAGCCGTTCAAGGACCTCGTACCGTTCGGTCCCGCGAAAGGCGGGTGCCTCGTTCATCGGCGCTCAGGATACACGTACTTGTCGAGGAACTCAGCGACCCGAGGATCCTTCGCCTTGAATTCGCTGAGGATCTCGCCTGCCGGGCTGGCCTTACGCAGCGTCGCCGTCGGCCGCGGCAGCCAGCAGGCGTGCATCGAGAAGCCGAAGTGGAGCGATGGCTCTCCGAGCCGAGCGATCGGTCCCTGAGCAAGTGCGTCCGCGCGAAAGACCCAGATCTCCGCGCGCTCGGCTGTCCAGACCGTGACGAAAACGTAGCCTGTGGAGCCCGTATTGTTGCGACCGCTCGCCTGATTCGACGACGGCTCAGCAACCCGGGCGGGAACGAACTGCGGTGACGAGGGCGTCGTGCCTGAGGGGAACCTGAATACGTCCACGATCGCGAGTGGATCGGTATCGACGCGCAAGAGCGCCGATGGGACGCCGCCCTGCTTGAGCATCGCGTCGATCGAGCTCAGCTCGACTTCACGGTCAGGGATGTCCGCGTACAGGTTCCAGATAAAGTCCGACATCAGCTCCGGCCAAAGGCCGCTTGTGAACCAGTACACTTGCTCGATCCGCTCCAGCGGCGCCCCCCAGCACGGCAGCTGCTCGCCGGCGTAAAGAGCGATTCCCCAGGTATCTTGCGAGGAGACCAGCGAGCTGGAAAGCACGGCTCCGCTGCGGGCATCCACCACCCAGCGACCGATGCGACTGTTGTCGACCTCGCTTGAGATCATACCCTGCAGTTCTTGCGCCGCGGCGGCATCATCGACATAGCGAAGCTGATCAAAGGCGCGAATCCACTCCGCGATATCAAGCGCAACACCGTGGGCTACGTGCAGCGTCAGGCGATCATCCGTGTCGTCGTAGTCCGCCAAGAAATGGACCGAGCCAAGTGGTAGCCGCGCACGCACGGCGCTCACGCGCCCCTCTCCCGCCGCCACCGCCGACTCAAAGGCAGCGCGCTCGACGAGCCAGAGTGGGCTCTCATCGAGTTGCTGCTTGGCTGTGAGCGCCCGGAGCAGCCGTTCTATCTCCGGATGATCCGGCAGCGGATCGGCGTAGAACTGTTCGATTCGCAGGTCGAAGCAAGTGTCCATCAAGATCACCCAGTGCCGTGTCGCGGCAATCTGGTGCAGGCTCTGCTCAATCGCGACGGGCTGCCCCTGCGAGTCAACGAGCTCAAGTGCTGCGGGCGATGCATCGCCCCGAAAGCGCAGCAAACGAACGAAGTCGCTGGGAATCATGCTCTCGGGGGGCGAGTTCTCGCCCCCCGAAGGCGGGGCCGGGGCGGACGGGGCGGCGCTTGCAGGCGCGGAGCGATGCGGCCGGGCATTTGAATACCCGAGCAGCGTCCGCCGAAGCACGCGTGCCAGCCACTCCACATCGCCCTCGATGTCCGCTTCGATGCGCTTGGCAAGCCAAGTAATAGCCGGTCGCAGTACCCGACTCCACAGCGACGGTGCGCTGGCGCGGTCGCCCGCGAGCATCGAGCGTAGTCCGCGGCCGTAGTTGACCACCCAAAGCGAATCATCGGTGGCGTCATAGAAGGGATGCGCGGTCGATAGCACCGGCGGAAAGGGCAGAAAGCCCAAGGCCTCGGGCCGCCAGTCCGCTCTCGCACCCAGGGGATCAAGCGTGTCGAGTGTCACCGGGTCGATCTCGACCGGCGCGCCCGCATCATAGCAGGCCAAGAGGCGCCCCCCTGCATCAAAGGGTCCAATGGGGAGGAGTGCCGTGTTGGCAAAGTTGCGAGCACCCAGCAGCATGGAGGCTCTCATCATGCCGAGATCGCCAAAGCGGAAGGCTTCGAGCTCCTTGTTGGTCGCACTCGCCTCGTCCGCGTAGAAATCCAGCGTTCGGATCAGCTTGGAGCTCAGCTCGAGCTGGGGCCGGGCGTCGAGATCGAGACGATAGACCATTCCGTCGCCATTGATGACGCTGCCGCGGGTGGGCCAGGTCGCGCTCGATCCCTGATCCCCCATCCCAGGATGGGCAGCCGGTGCCATGAAGTAGTAGCTGCCATGCAGGTCGTCGGGGACGGTCCCCTCAAGCACCTGGAGCGGCAGACTTGTGTGCTCGACGCGAGACCACGCGAGTGCGGTGCGCGGGAACTTAACCGTCGCCATGCGCGGACACTACCAGTCGACTGCCGACGCTGCACCGCGAATGACCGCCGCGGTTAGGGACAGAGCAGGACCCGAGCGACACACAGCGGAACATCGAAGGTCCCCGTGGCGACTTCGCCACCCGGCAGCGTCACATTGATTGTCCCCGCCATATGCGGCCAAGGGTCTTCCGGGACATCCGACGGCCACGCAGCGACATCAATCGCAGTGAGGTCCGCCGTGCCCGAGACGTTGTCAGGCATGCGCGGCTCAAGCCAGTCATAGCCGCTGACCATGCCCGGCTCGAGCCAGTTGCCGGCCGCGAACTCGGCCCACGTAAAATGTACTTCCAACGCCGCCTTCGGCTCCCAGTAGCCCATTGGGTCAAACTCCGCAGCAAGCTCCGCATCGTCGGTCGCGAGGTAGAGCGTGTGCGCCAGTGAACACTCGCCACCGCTCCAGCCGTAGATGCCGGCGGTGAAGGTCTTGCCACCCGCGGTGATGTTGACCGTGCTCAAGCTTCCCGGGCAATCCGCGGGGAAGTCCACGTCCCCATCTCCGTCCCCATCTCCGTCTCCATCTCCGTCGCCATCTCCGTCGCCATCTCCGTCGCCATCTCCATCTCCGTCACCGTCCCCATCTCCATCGCCATCGCCGTCACCGTCACCATCTCCGTCGCCATCTCCATCTCCGTCGCCGTCACCATCTCCGTCGCCATCTCCATCTCCATCTCCATCTCCATCTCCATCGCCATCTCCATCTCCATCTCCATCTCCGTCGCCTCCGGCATCCGCGACCTCATCGCTGCCCACCTCCGGGCCGCATCCGGCCGACGGGAGAGCGGACACGAGCGCCACCAGCACAACTGCGCGTGAACCTGACAATCTCAAAGGATGGAGCATCTCCCTACAGTAGCAGTCCTTGCGCGGCCACAGGGCACATAGGCTGCGACCCAGCAGCTCGCGCGTCTCGACCAGCCTCGCCGATCGTCGAACTCCCAGACTATCCTCTCGTGCGAGCATCGCAGATGCTCCCCGCTCCCCCACGCTCCCCCCACGCTCACCCCCGCTCAGCGCGCGTCACTCTTCTGGCTCGTCTCGCAGCCGACTCGTGACCCTTCGCGGCGTTGCCAACTTCAACGACCGCGCGAAGCAGGAAAGGAACAAGACGGCAGATATGGGCACCGACAAGAACCTCATCGCTCTCCTTGTTTCGAGCTTCGGCGCCAGCGCGCACGCGAAGGCCATGTTCGGTGAATACGGCATTTACTTCGACGGCACGCTGGTGGCTCTCGTCTGCGATGACCGACTCTTTCTAAAGTCAACGCCGGGCGGCATGCGGATCTTGGAAGCAGAACTCGGCGAGGTGGAACTCGCCGCTCCCTACCCCGGCGCCAAACCGCAACCGCTGGTGCCCGAGGAACGATGGGACGACGCCACGTGGATGCGACAACTCGCGCAGATCACCGCGCGCGAGCTCGCAACGACCGGCCGCAAGCCGGCACGACGTGCTTCCAAGGACTCCAAGAACTCTGGGAAATCGAAATAGACGACAAGCAGGGAGGTCCGCGACGGCGAGGTTGGACGTGAGGGTGCACGCCGCACCGGGCCGTGGCTACGTGCCGCGGGCGCGGGCGCGTCTGGCAGGTTGTCGAAGCACCCCCGCGGAGTGCATGGGCGTGCAATCGCGATGCAGACCGCGGCGCGAGGAGGGAGCGTACCGGGCGTACGTGACCGACGAGCAACATGACGAGCAACGAATGGGCTGCATGGTGAGTGCGCGGCCAGGCGCCGCGCGTTTTTTTTTTCGACAGCCTGCTAGGCGCCGCGCGGGGGGCGACAACGGCCCGCTAGCGCTCGCGCTTGAGCTTGGGGCCAAGCGCGAGGCGGAGGTGCTCAATCAGCGCACGAACTCGTGGTGTGACATCGCCTCCGGGGGGCGTCAACGCGCGCACGGGAGCCGATGGCGAGTCGTATTCGGTCAGCAGCGGCGTCAGCGTTCCCGCGTCAAGATCGTCTTGCACCAACCAGCTGGCCAAGAGCGCGACACCGAGACCGGCGCGGGCCATGTGAAGGGTGGATTCACTGTGGTTGGCCGACACGCGCCCTCCCACGCGGACGCGATGAGAGCTATTGCCGCGCGTGAAGGTCCAGGCGTCCCGGGTACTCCGCTCCGTGTGCACGAGGCAGTGATGATGTTCGAGATCGCGGGGCGCACGGGGCTCACCTCGCACTTGGAGGTAGCTTGGCGCCGCGACCAGATAGCGCCGCCCCTCGCCTAATGCGTGCGATCGAAACGTCGAATCGACCGGCACGCCGACGCGAATCGCAATGTCGAAGCCCTCCTCCACCAAGTTCACGTAGCGATCGCCGAAGATCAAGTCGAACTCGAGGAGCTCGTGCTGCATCAGGAAGTCCGTCACCGCAGGAGCGATGAAGCGCTGACCGAAGACGACCGGGACACTCATCCGGATACGGCCGCGAAGCGCCGACGTCTCCGCACGAAGCTCCCCGACTGCCGCGTCGTACTCGGCGACGATCGCCAAGGCACGCTGGTAGAACCGTCTCCCGGCGTCAGTGACACGCAGCGAACGGGTCGTTCGATCCACGAGACGCGTGCCGACTTCGCCTTCGAGCGCAGCGATCCACTTGCTCACTGTCGATTGCGTCACGCGGAGCTCTGCGGCCACCGCCGAAAAGCTCTCCAGCTCAACGAGCCGCGAGTAAGCCTTCAGTGCGGTGAGTTGGTCCATGTGGCTCCGTGGCGAAGACAGGTCGAAGATACATTCCCATGAAGAATATATGCTTGTCCGAAAGAGGCATGGTACGCCCGATTTGGAACAGATAGCTTGCTTCGAGAAGAGGAGGCCCATTCACGGGCCATCAAGGAAAACAGCCATGGAAGTCCAAGGAAAGACAGTTCTCGTAAGCGGCGCAAATCGCGGTATCGGCCGCACCTTTGTCGATGAGTTGCTCACGCGTGGAGCCCGCAGAATCTATGCCGGAGCTCGCTCACCCGCGAGTCTCGCTGCGCTGGGCGAGCTCGATCCCCGTGTCCTGCCACTTCGCCTCGATGTGACCGACGCCGCGAGCATCGCCGCCGCGGTCAGTGGCATTGACGAGCTCGACCTACTCATCAACAACGCGGGGAGTCTCGCAGGATACAGTCTCCTCGCAAGCTCGCGTACCTCCGTTGAGGCCGATTTCGCGGTCAACTTCTGGGGCGCGCTTGAGCTTACCAAGGCGTGCATTCCAAAGCTTGAGGCGACCAAGGGATCCGTCCTCAACGTGCTCACGTTGGTCTCCATGGCTTCGATGGCTGCGATCGGCGGCTACTCGGCGTCGAAGGCCGCGGCGTGGTCGATGACCCAGGCGCTCCGAGTCGAACTCGCCGCGCGTGGCATCACGGTCTTCGCAGCGTATCCCGGCGCGGTGGACACCGACATGATTCGATCGTTCGAGATGGACAAGACCGATCCGCGCGTCGTTGCAAGGAATGCAATCACGGCCCTCCACGAAGGTACCTTGGACTGTTTCCCGGACCCGATGGCGCAACAGGCGGGCGCTGCATGGCTCAAGAACCCACGAGACCTTGAGGCGATGTTCGCCAAGATGTAATTGGCGATTCACGATTTGAACGTCTGACAGCCGTGCGACGATGCTTGGGCACGATGTCCGAGTGGCCGAGCATCGTTCGTGCGTACTCCAAGGTGGGGCCGCCAGATTCATGGGGCGACGTCTGCCGGGTGGAGCGATGGTAAAGATCTTGAGTACGTGCGCTGACCTGTCGTTCGAGCGCGCAGTGGGTGGTTGCTTCCAGCATACAGGCCCATGCTGAGCGTTGCGCCCGTTCGACGGCAACGAAGTTGGAAGGATTCGTGGTCTTGGGTCTCGATGCGTGGACGGTGGGGACACCTTCCATGCCGTCGCCTCCAAGCACACGCTCGCTACGCGACCGGCAAGCGCTTGAGGTCGAGCGTTTCGGTCACATGCCCCTGGTTCAACCTGTCGATCAGCGTATCGGCGCCGCGCTGCAGCTTGAGATTCATCTCGGAGTCATGGAGCGCGTGCAGATGCAGGAGGCGAATCGGCGCCTCGGAGCCGACATCGATCATGGCCACCGCGTCCGGCCCGACCGGTGGCAGCAGCATCCAGCCGCACAGCCGTGTCGTGCGGTGGAATGGTGCGGCGGGATCACCATTGGGGATCGTGTGGCAAGGCCCCAGCCAGGTGCTGTGTTCGTGGGGAAAGCGTGCGAGCATCTTGAGCCAACGGATCGGCCAGTACCAGCGCTCATCTGGATCGCTGGAGTGGTCCGCGAGGAGGTCCTGCAGCGCCCACGATGCGGGAAGCTGCACCATCAGTTCGGCAAACGCCTCTTGCTCGAGGCCCGGCGGAACCGTCATCGGTAGCGCGCTCATTCCGGTCGTGAACAACAGCCACGAATGGCGGACCGGATTGGGCGGTACGATGTGCACGTCGATGTGGACCAGGTCCGAGATGATCTCATGGAACACGTGGACCGGCGCTCCGTAGTAGCGGGCGACATGCTCGCAGATGATCTCTTCATGCTCCGCGTGCGCGGGCAGCCTCCAATCAGGAGCATTGTCTGGCGCACCGTAGCGGTAGATCGGGCTGCCACCGGGCGACAGTTCTTCCTGCGTCTGTGCGTCGTCGTCCGGCGCGCCGTTTGGCTTAGGAGGGTTGCCCACGCTCGCAGATTATCGCAGGGGTGCGAGCGGTGCAGCGCAGTGCGCTTGCACGCGCAACTTCGCGCCGCGCCGTGCGGCGCAGCGCGGCGCGCCACTACATCGCGTACTTGGCCGCTGCGGCCTCGTGCTCGGCCGCAGCGCGCTCCCAGTCTTGGGTGGCTTGCTCGAGCTGTGCATGCACGGCCCGGTGCTGCGCGAGGATCTCGTCGCGGCGGCGGGGGTTGTCGTAGAGTTCGGGGTCTGCGAGTGACTGATTGAGTGCCTTGGCCTGCCGCTCAAGTTCCGCGACCTGGGCTTCGACTGCATCGAGAGCCTTTCGCAGCGGACCGAGCACGCGGCCCTTTTCCTCCCGCAGCCGAGCTTCTTCCCGACGCTTGGCCTTGGCCTCCTCGGCGCTGAGCGTCGGTGCGGGGCGATCGCTGCGATTGTTGCCTTCGGCGCTGGGCCGAACTGTTGCTGCCGTCGTCTTGGTGGCAGAGGAGCTCGCGTTGGCCGACCGCGCCGGGGATGCGTTGGGGGTCGTATGGCTCGCGCCGCTCGCTCCGCCACGAACGCGGAGCTGATTGGGGTCTGCCATAGACGTGCTCGTGTCGTCGGCCTGATCGCGACGTCGTGCACGCTCCATGTAGTCGTCGAGCGTGCCGGGATAGACCTCAACGGTGCCGTCTGCGACGTTCCAGATCTTGGTGGCCAAGCGCCGCACAAATGCTCGGTTGTGGCTGACAAAGAGGAGGGTCCCGTCAAACTTCGCGAGCGACTCGGCCAGTGCTTCGCTCGACGCGATGTCGAGGTGGTTGGTGGGCTCGTCCATCAGCATCAAGTTGCCCGGCTTGAGGAGCAGTCCCGCGAGCGCCACGCGAGAGCGCTCGCCACCCGACAGCACGCTGATGCGCTTCTCCACGTCGTCGCCCCGGAACAAGAACGCACCGGCGAGCGCTCGAACGCGGGTCTGCGAGGCTGCCGGGTCGCGCGCGGCGAGCTCTTGAAAGATCGTGTTGCTCGCGGTCAGCGACTCGCTTTGATGCTGAGCGTAGTAGCCGACCGTCACGTGCGCGCCGAGGCTGATGCTCCCCGCGGTGGCCGCGAGCTCGCCCGCCAGAATCTTAAGCAGGGTGGTCTTGCCCGCTCCGTTCACACCGATGATGCCGATCCGGTCGCCTCGCATCACGCTCAGGTCGACGCCGGAGAACAGCCTGACCTCGCCAAAGCTCTTGGCGAGCCCTTCGATCTTCATGACCTGGGCCGCGGCCCGCACGGTGGGCGCGAACTCAAAGTCCATGACGTCGCGCTGCTCATGGACGACGACCTCATCCATGCGTTCCAGTGCCTTGATGCGGCTCTGAACCGCCTTGGCCTTGGTCGCCTGCGCGCGGAAGCGCTCGATGAATGCCTCGGCCTGCTCGCGCTCGCGCTGCAGGTTCTTGGCCTTCGCGGCCAGCACCACCTCCTCTTCCTTGCGAAGCTGGAGGTAGCGCGTGAAGTTGCCCTTGTAGTGCCGCACAGCCTCGGGCTCGAAGCTCACGATGCGTTCGCACAGCTCGTCGAGGAACTCGCGGTCGTGCGAGATCAGCACGAAGGCGATCTTGGAGCGCTGCAGGAAATCACCCAGCCAGGCGACCGACGCGAGGTCCAAATGGTTGGTGGGCTCGTCGAGCAGCAAGAGATCGGGGCGTTGAAAGAGCAGAGCGGCCAGGACCGCCCGCATCTTCCAGCCGCCACTGAACTCCGCGACGTCGCGCTGCATGTCGCTCGCCGCAAAGCCGAGGCCCGCGAGGATGCGCGCCGCCTCGTGCTCAGAAAAGAAGCGCTCGAAATGGTCCATCTGTTCGTGGAGCGCGCTGACCTCCTGCGCGAGCTCGAGCAGACGCTCTTCCCCGTCCCGGTCGCCGGCCTCGACCCGCGTGTTGCATTCGGCGAGTTCCTCTTCGGCGCGGAGCAGATCCGCGGCGACCTTCTCCCGCCCGGGGACGGCCTCCCAGAGCAAGCGACTGAGGCTGCGCCCGCCCTCGACGGCCAGTTCCTGAGGCAGATAGGCGATCCGCACGCCGCGAGCGACGTGAAACGAACCGCGGTCGATGTCCTGCTCACCCGCCAGGATCCGGAGCAGGGTGGTCTTGCCCGAGCCGTTGGGTCCGATGAGACCGATGCGCTCATGCGCTCCAATCCGCATGCTCAGATCGCGGACGATCGTCTTGCTGCCAAAGTGCAGCGTCAGGTCTTCGAGGACGACCAGGCTCACGGCGCCGGGTGTATCAGATCCTCAGCCCAACTCGACGTCCTCGGGCGCGGCCCCCTCGCTGTCGTCGACGATGGCCACGACGCGACAGTGGCGCGAAGGATCGAAAACCCGCACGAAGAGTCGTTCTGAGCAGATCCCAAGGATCTTGCCCTCGATCACCAGCGTCACGGCCGCACCAGGCGAACGCAGCCCCGCGGCGGCGCGGGTGTTGGCGTCGAGCAAGGCGCCACAGCGGAAATGAAGCAAGCCCGAGCGCAGCTGCATCAGCGGCGCCTCAGGAACAGCTTCGTGTCCGTGCATCACCGCATAAACCCCGCAGGAGTGGAGCGCACGCACGCCTCGCTCTGTGAGCGCGGCATCGATGCTGCGGTAGCGCGTGCGGACCGAGTTGCCAAAGGGTCCGTAATAGAGCGCGAGCGGATCGCTGCTCCAGAGGCGCTGATACGCGCGGCCAAGGGCCTGCTCGCCACCATTCGCGAACATCTCCGCCAGCCGGTCGTCGACGCCGGCGTGGACGAAGAGCAACGAGCCGGCGCGCAAGCAGGGCCGCAATGAGCGCGAGAACCAGCCGTAGGCACCATCGTGGTCAAGCATGGCGTGGCGCAGTCGCGTCGCCGCGGCGTAGGCCATCGCGGGTGACATCCCTTGAGCCGCGAGCAGCTCATCGAGCTGCGCTGCTTTGCCATTGATCCGCTCGATCTCCTGGCGAGCCTGCTCTGCGTCGAGCTCGGGGACTGCGGCCGCAAAGCGCTCTGCCCAGTCCTGCGGGGGCAGCATCAACTCGCGTGCGTCTTGGTCCGAGAGCAGCTCTGGGGTCTCGTGCCGCAGCTCGCGGTCCCACAGCTCACGCAGGACTGGCACGACAAAGCGAACCATGCGGACAAAGAGATGCCCGGTGCGCGGCTCTTTCGAGCCCAGAAAGCGAAGCCCAAGCAAGGTCCTCAGATCGTGCTGCCCGCCAATGAGCTGCAGATCCGCCTCGCGCTCTCGCAGATCATGGAGGATTCGCAGCACGCGCAGGCTTGAAGGACCACGGCCAAAGACATTGCCCGCGATCACAAAGACCGCGTCCGAGCCATGCTCGGTGAACTCGAAGTCGGAATCATCGGGACCGGTTTTCTCGATCGCGCCCGACGCGACCAGAGAGCGCAGAAGCGCGCCGCCATCGGCCTGCGGGTCCGAGACAAAGACGTGCCGCCGGCTAGGCATCACCCAGGGCAGGCGGCGAAGCGCGTCATCGACCGCAGCGCGCGAGGGTTCTTCCAAACCGGGCTCGCCACCCCGGGGCTGGTCGTCGGGCCAATACTCGCCCTGGAGCGGTAGCGCACCGCCGACCCACTCCCAGCCGCGCACGTCGACCAACGGCCGGTCGATGCGGCCGGACGTCCCCTCCCCGGACGGCGCCGCCTGATCTCCCTTGTCCCCCATCACTAGCAGAGAGCTTGCCCGGCCGATCTGGGTAGAGCAAGTCGACCGCGCCCGCACCTCGGGGTCGCCGGCGGAATCGCGGCGTCAACCAGAGAATGCCGAGAAAATCGGGGCAGAGCGTAAGCGAGCGCGTTTCGGCGTCGATGTGACTCGACCGAGTCGCTGCGTGGACCCACACGCGCGACGCAACGATCGAGTGACGATTCGATGGCATCGACACAGGTGGCCTAGGCGATCTACCCGCCACAGGCTCGAAGCGATCGCGAGCGGCGATTCGCTTGGCCGAAGCGGGCGCCGACACAATCGTGTGTCATGCTTTGCTTCCGTCGGCTTGCATCACGAGAGTCCCCGTGTGTCGGCCGGAGTGAGCGAGACGCGAGACGCGAGCGCATGTCCAAGCCAACGCGAGAAGCTGCGACCGACACAGAGGGAGCGAACGCGAGGCTCGCCGCCGACGGGACGGACGAAGGGCAGATGGGCGATCCAGACAGTGAACGCGAGCAGGCGATTGAGGCGATGCGGCGTTCATTCGGGCTGCGCATGAGCGCGCGCGGGCAGTTTTTTGTCGGCGACGAGCCCGTCGAGCATCCGGGTGTGGCGCGCCTCTTTCGATCCTCTCTTGATCGCCTCGACTCCGGCGACCTCATCGTGCGAGTCGGCACTCAGTGGACCTACTTGACGGTCGAGGATCAGCCCTATCGGGCCAGCAGCGCTCGCATCGACGGTGCCGGCACGCTGCTCGCGTTTCTCGACGACGGTCGGGAGGTAGCGATCGCGTGGTCGAGCCTCGTCGAGGATGAGCGCGGCCTTGCCGGGCTCGCGCCGACGCCGACCGGCGCGCTCATCGGCGTTCGTTTGAGCAACGCGGCAGCGGTGGCCGCTTCAGAGGGTCTGAGCGTCGATGAGGACGGTCGCCTCATCCCTTCGGCGTAGCGCGTCCCATCACCGACACGGTCGAACACTCTTCGGCAAAGTCGCGAGAACGCTTAGGGGCCGTCGGACTCGGCTTCGGGCTGGCTCTGTGCGGCGGCGCGCTGCGGATCGCTCAAGCTTCGCGTGTAGGCGACCAGGGCGTCGAGCGAGGGTCGCATGAACTGTTCGCCAAAGCCGGGCATCGCCGGCGGCTTGCCGCGCTTGATCGTGGCGCGAAGCTGGTCGTCGCTCATCTGGCTCATGAACGCCGCGTTGCTGAGATCCCGCGCATTGGGGACCTCCTTTGTCGGCTTGCCGTCCAAGCCATGGCAACGGGCGCAATTGCGACGGTAGATGCGTTCGCCCGAAATCGGTGTCTTGGGTCCCGCCGCATCGGAGCACGCGCCCATGCCCAAGCAGGCCCCGAGCGCCAGCGCGAGGAGCTGCGGGACGCGAACGCGTCGGGCGTGGACGGCGGGAGCCATGAGCGGTTGCGGTGGGCGGGTCGGACTCAAGTCCTTGAGTTCGGACGCCGGCTGCCCGGCCGCACCTTAGCGAAGGCTGCCCGGCGTGCCAGAGGGTGCGCACCTACAGGCTGGCGCCAACCGTGTCGCGCGCAGATAAGCCGCGCGCGCTAGAGCGCGCCTGCTTCTGCGTCGAGCTCGCGCGGTCGACATCCGACCCCTTCGACCGGTCCATCTCGCGCTCGGCGGTGGCATTGGGGGACTGCGTGCGTGCGGTCCCTGCACGCACACCACCGGTCGGATCCGGATCCGATGCGGTTCCCGAGTCACCGCTGGGGGATTCCGCCCCATCGACTGGATTCACCGGATCCACGCCGGCCGGCTCCGTCCCAGGCTCGGAACGCGCCGGACCCTCGCGCTCTTCTGCACCAGGCGAGGACACCTGCGACCCTTCTCCGCCCTCATCATCGGTCAGGATGAAGCCCTCGTCGTCGGTCTTGAGCCCGCTACGAACGATGCGTCGCCCGTCCGGCGTCAGCAGGCCCATGCGCATGCCCAGCGAGTCGTTGTAGACGCTGACGGCCTTCTCGTAGTCGCGGCGCATCGAGCCGTAGACCAAGCCGGCTGCCACCGTAAAACCGAGTGTCAGCACGGCGCCGCCGAGGAGGAGCGCGCCTCCGCCGTCGAGCGAGTTGGCATCGAATCCCTCACGAGCCGTCGCGGCGACGCCACCGACCGCGACCACGGCGCTCATCCCCGCAAGCGCCGCGAGCACAACCGCGGTTCGCTTCTTCTTGCTCGGCAGCGTGGCCGCCGAGTTCCCGTCGGATCGCAGCACACTGTCGAGCGATTGCCACTGCACCGCGGGTGCGTTGGGATGCGTGCCTTTGCGGTATCGCGTCTTGCCCAAGCCACGCTCGACGTAGAGCTGGTTCTCCGCGTACGCCTCTTCCCGATCGTCGATATCCTCGAGCTTCTCAAGCGCGGCGACGTCGGTTGGCTGGAGCTGCGGTGCGAGTCGGGAACAGCCCAGCGGCTGCAACGTCAGCGCGGTCACGCAGAGCATGACGGTGGCGCGACCCAGCTGCGCATGCAGGTGGCGAGGCATCGTGCGAGGGACCTTAGCACGGCGCGATCGGCCAAGCCCGCCGCCAGGCGCGCCTGATCTCATTTCATCGGTCACGCCAAGCGAAAGCTAGCCGCGAAGGCCAAGCCGGGCCGAGAGCCGAGCCGAGGCCCGCGCCGAGACACGAGCCGAGAGCTGAGCCGAGCGCTGAGCCGAGAGCTGAGCCGAGAGCTGAGCCGAAAGCTGAGCCGGCCGCGACCAGAGCCGGTAGGTCACATGTTCTTCGTCTTCCGCCATCGCCCTGCTCTGGCGGGTCTCCATGCTCCGCGGATCGGGATTGCGGGCGGCTCGCTCTGGCGCCTGCACGGGCTCGGATGCGGCGAGCGCAACGCCCAGGTGAGTGCCCTGGGGGCGTGCCGCTCCGTGGCGAGGATCATGACACGGGCCCTGCGGCTGGGCATGCGCCTGAACGCAAGGCTGACCGCAAGGCTGACCGCAAGGCTGACCGAGCGCACCATCGACCATCTGCGACGGGGGATGGTGCAGCGTGACGCGAGGTACCGCGGAGCGTCGCCTCGGGAGCGGCGCGGGGAGTTGTGTGGCCGCAGCGCCCCTCGTCCGCTCTGTGAACTCGGAGATCGCTGCCGCTCGCGATCGCGGTCCTGGGCGATCGAACACGTCGCCGATGTGTGGATGGAAGCGCTGAGCCAGATCCTCGGCCACATCCGCAGCCGGTTCCTGGGCCGGTTCCTGGTTCGGAGCCTGGGCCGGCGCTTGGGTCGGAGCTTGGGCCAGAGCCTTGGTCGGTTTCTCGACCCGATCCTGAGCAAACCCATGGAGTTTGCGGATCCGACGAAACGCGCGCTGCGTCTCGACGCATTCAGGATGCCGCTGCGCGAGCGCGGTGAGGTACGCGAGGGTCATCGGGG
>CAZVEM010000151.1:0-14304 GCA_964626165.1 uncultured Nannocystaceae bacterium | reverse complement strand
CCATCGCGATCTCAAGCCCGAGAACGTGATGGTGCGCAAGGATGGCTGCATCAAGCTGATGGACTTCGGGATCGCGCGCATCCTCGACCATCAAAAGCTCACGATGACGGGCCAGTTGCTCGGCAGCCCTGCCTACATGGCGCCCGAGCTGATTACCGACAAACCGGTCGATGCCCGCACCGACATCTTCTCGGTCGGCATCATGCTCTACCAGCTCGCGACCGGCAGCCTGCCCTTTGCCGGTCGCAACCCGCACGAGGTCCTCAACAAGATCGCCGACGCCCTCTACAAGCGTCCGGCGACGGTCAATCCCTTGGTCGATGAGGAGCTTGAGGCGATCATCGCCAAGGCGCTCGCACGTGAGCCCGACGGCCGCTTCGCCAGCGCGCAAGCGATGTCGAACGAACTCGAGGACTACCTCAAGGGCTGCGGGCTCACGGCGGACCCGGAGCTGCTCTCCGAGTTTTTTCGCGATCCGGAAGAGTGTGCGGAGCGCATCGACCCGCAAGTCGCCGCGCACATCTTGGGCCGCGCCGAGAAGGCGCAGGCAGAGGGCAATCCGGCCAAGACCATCCGACTCGCGTCCCGGGCGCTTGAGATTCGACCTTCCCTCGACGCTGCGAAGCGTCTGATCGAGCGCGCCAAGCGACGTACCAGCACGATGCGTCGCCTGATGGTCGGCGCGGGCGTGGTCGTCGGGATCGGCATCGTCGCGGCGGTCATGCAGCTGTGGCGCGCCCCGACCCCCGAGGTCGCGCGCATCAAAGGCGCACGTGGCGAGGAGGATATCGGCAGCGCTGAGCTCCGAGCGGGCGACGGCACCAAGCTCGCGATCGACACGGACGCCAACAAGGGTCGCGTCCGCAAGGGTGGAGAGAGCGTCAAGACCTCCCCGGGTGGAAGCAGCGGTTCGGGAGCGGGGAACGGTGGCACACTCGGCAGCGGACGCGAGGGTACTGCGAGCAAGCTTGTGGTCACGCCGCCTCGCAAGGGCGTGCAGTGCTCGGTGGTGGTCGAGGGCCTGCCCAAATCTTCGCTTGCGGGCGACACCATGCACCTTCACGTCGGTGGCCAGCGCGTGAAACTGAGTCAGGGGACCGCAACCGCCACGATCCCTCCCGACGGCGTCGACGTGCAGCTCCGTCTGTCGGAGACCGCGAAGCGATACAGCGGCAGCATTCATCTGACCCCGAGCAGCTGCCCCAAGGGCTCGGTCACGCTGACGGCCGTGCCGGCACGGGCCCGCGTGGTCATCTCCGACCTCCCTGCCGACGTTGCCGCACGCA
The DNA here is from genome assembly GCA_964626165.1 of uncultured Nannocystaceae bacterium. Taxonomy (GTDB): domain Bacteria; phylum Myxococcota_A; class Polyangia; order Nannocystales; family Nannocystaceae; genus CAZVEM01. The sequence continues at coordinate 13,018 of CAZVEM010000151.1, read as the reverse complement.
ACGTGGTGGTGTCGTGCGTGACCGGCTGCACCGCGGAGAACACCGCCGACAAGTTCTCGCTCGACGTGCCGGCCGATGCGGTTGCCCTTTCAGTTCAGCTCCGCTTTCGTGCCACGGGATTTGACGAGTCCGTCCGCAGCTATCAGCTGCTCCCCGGACCAAACTCCGTGGCTGCACGACTGAGCCGGCTCTAGCAGGCCAGCGAGGACAATCTCTGCGGGGTCGGACGCGCGACACCGGCCGCTCCCCTCCTTGCTCTTGAGTCAGTGGCGAGCGAGCAACAGCTGTCGGCGGCATCAGCACGCGCGCCGCCATGGGCAGTGTGAAGTCCGTTCATGGGTCGCTCGTGCGCAGATTCGCGCGAAGCTCGCTCGCGGCAAGGCGATTGCGCGCCTGATAGGCTTGCCGCGATGCGCGTCCCCGGGCTCATGCGGCCGAACCAGCGCCCGGGCGCGGCTCGGGCAGGCGGGGGCGGCGTGCGAGGTGCGGGACTGGCGATTCTGACCTCCGCGGCCATCTGTGCCAGCAGCGTGCCCGTCTACGCCGGACCGCCGCCGGGCAAGAACGGCACGCCTCCCAGCACGGACTTGAGCCCGGCAGGCAGTCCTGCCGATGGTGGCATGAGCGACAACACGACGCGCGCAGCCACGCGCGACGCTGTCGATCGTGCGGTGGCACGCTGGCGCAAAGGCGATTGGACGACGGTCCGTGGCATTCTCGAACCGATATTTCGCGATCCGGCGGGGAGCGTTGCCGACCCGGAAACCACCGAGCTCGGGCTCCGCACGCTCTGCGACGCCACGCTCCTCGATCCTGGACTTGACGAGGATCTCCGCGAGACCCTGGCCCAGAGCTATGTCGAGCGCCTCCTCGACGCGGATCCGCAATGGGCCCCGCCCGCAGCCCCATTTCACGGCCCTGCCCTGTACACGCTCGTCGAGCGCGTCCGAGAAGAGCGCGAGCAGGCCGACGCCGAGCGCTGCGAAATCGACCGCCTCAAGTGCGAGGCCGACTTCTATCGCACCAACGTCGAGATCAAGAAGCTGCAGGACAACCACGATGCGCTCCAGGCCGCCTACGACGCGCAGGATGTCCAGGTGCAGGAATATGTCGCACGAAATCGTGCGGTCGCGCTCGTGCCCTTTGGCGTCGGCCACTTCTACAATGGTCGGCCGGGTCTTGGCGGTGGATTTCTCGCCGCGGAGGCGATCACGGGAAGCGCCGCGCTCGGTCTCTTGATTCGGCGCACGAACTACTACGGCTGCGTGCGCACCAACGGCTTCGCGTTCGGCTCACTCGAATGCGATCCTCGCTTCAATCTCGAGGAAATCAGGCGCTGGCGCAATGCGGAGCAGGCGCTCATGGGAACCTTCCTACTGGTCCTCTTGGCCGATGTCATTACTGCGCAGGCGACGTTTCGACCGCGTAAGCTCACCAACACCCGCGTGGTGCCACGCGGCGAGATCGACTCTCCGGGAAGCACCCCAGGCAAAGCACCGAAGCGCAAGCGAAGAAATGCTAAGGTAACGGTGGCCCCGACAACGCTGCCCGGGGGCGGTGGCCTTGTGCTCGGGGGTGCCTTTTAGGCCCAACGGCGCCGGCCGTACCGGACTCACTGACCTCGCTCCATGCCACATCTTCAGCTCATCGGCCCGGCGGGAGAACGCGTCCTCCACCCCATCGTCCGCCGGATCACCAGCATCGGCGCGTCGACGGACTGCGACGTGGTGGTCTCGGGCATGGAGGTCGCCGACACCCACGCAACCCTCACCCACGAGCCGGGACGCTTTCTGGTCGAGACCACGGCGCGCAACTTGGGCTTCCTCGTGCAGGGCCGTCGCGTCCGCTCTCACGAACTGCGCCACGGCGATGTGATCGTCCTCGGCGGAGTCGAGCTCGCGTTCTCTGTGCTTGACGATTCGCTGCAGGATCAGTCCGACAAGCAGAGCGCTGCGATCGAGGCCGAGTCGCTGCAAGCCATGAAACGTCTGCTGGAGTTCTCTCGGATCCTGAGCGAACCCGCCGACGTCGACGCCCTATTTGACGAACTCATCGATCAGATCGTGGCGTCATCGGGCGCAAGCAAGGGCTTTTTGGTGCTCGCGAATGCCGACGGGAGCTACTCCGTGCGCGTCGCTCGCAACGTCGCACGGCAGGCCGTCGGCGAGCCGAGCGAGCTGATCTCCGACGACATCATCAAATCGGTGCTCGCCACCCGCAGGCCGCAGATCATCTCCGATGCGCTGACCGATCGGCGCTTCCAAAACAGCTTGTCGGTCATCCGTCTCAAGCTCTCCAGCGTGATGTGTGTGCCGCTGATTGTGCGTGGCGACCTGCTGGGCGCGATCTATGTCGGTGCCGATCGCATCGCGAACCTCTTCCAGCCGCACCACCTCGACGTCCTTGAGGTCTTCGCCTCACAGGCGGCACTCGTGCTGCGCACCGCCCAGGACCTCACCAAGGCGCGCGGTGACGTCAAGCGCCTCGCCGCTGAGCTCGACGACGTCCGCTTTGGCTCGATCGTCGGCTCCTGCCCGGCGATGGTGGAGCTCTATAAGCGTGTGGAACGGGTCGCGGGAACAGATGTGACGATCCTGATCGGCGGTGAGACCGGCACCGGCAAAGAGCTGATTGCACACGAGGTGCATCGCCGATCGCCGCGTGCCAAGGCACCTTTCGTCACCGTCAACTGCGGCGCCATCCCCGAGAATCTCATCGAGTCCGAGCTCTTCGGCCACGTCAAGGGTGCGTTTACGGGCGCGGTCGCGAATCAGATCGGCAAGTTCCAGGCGGCCCACGGCGGCACGCTCTTCTTGGATGAGATTGGTGAGTTACCGCTCGGGATGCAAGTCAAGCTCCTGCGCGCGTTGCAGGAGCGCGCCATCCAGCGTGTCGGCGACAGCAAGACGATGGCGGTCGATATTCGCGTTGTCGCGGCGACCAATCGCGATTTGGAGGCAGAGGTCAAGGCCGGCCGCTTCCGCGAGGACCTGTTTTTTCGCCTCAATGTCATCGGCATCGACCTGCCGCCGCTGCGAGAGCGAGGCGACGATGTTGTGCTCCTCGCACGCTGGTTCATCCAGCGCTACGCGGCCGAGTTCCGTCGCGAGTTTGAGCCAGGCAATGCGCTCGATGATGGTGCGATTCGGGCGCTGATGCGGTTCTCGTGGCCCGGCAACATTCGCCAGCTTGAGAACCAGATCAAGAAAGCGCTGGTGCTCAGCGATGGTCCCCGCCTCACGGCCAAAGACCTCGATCTTGCCGACGACGAGTCGAGCAAGGTCGACGAGGGCGCGACACAGTGGAGTCCCGAGATGGTCGTCGAACCCCTCTCCGACGCCCGTGAACGCTGGCAACGTCAGTACATTAATCACGTGCTCGCCCTCAATGGCGGCAACCGGACCAAGACCGCACGCGACCTCGGCGTCGATCCGCGGACGATCTTCCGTCATCTGGAGAAGCAAGAGCGCAACGAAAGTGAAGGGAGCGAATCGTGAGTTCGTCCCGGCGGCGTGGACACCTCGGTGTGCGGCGCGAGCGTGCGCGTGCTGTGGCGCCGCGCAGCGTTGCGCTCGGTATGGGCGCACTCGGGATCCTCGTTGCGAGCGGCTGCCTTCTCCCCGACTACGGGATTCGGCTCCGACAAGAAGGCGACAATCTTGCGCCCGTTCGGATCGTGGAGCCGGCAGAGACCACTGCTGCGCTGCGCTGCGCGTGTGATCCGGAGGCCTGTGCGGCCGCAATGGACATGAGCCAAGATAGCGGGGGCGACGGCGTCGAGATCACGCCAGAATGTCCGCTTCCGCCCGCCAGTGGCGTTCCGCACCTGCTCGATCCCAACGAGTACCCGTTTTGCATATGCCCGGCGGGCCAAACCGATTCGCTGGCGCTGGTCGGCTTTGAGCTCTTCGTCGAAGATCAGGACGAGGATGACACGCTCTACGCCGCCATCCTCCTCGACGCGGCGGAAGCGACCTCGCCACCGCTCGCGGTGGCGTACGAAACCTACCTCAATCCGGGCGTCCCGCTACAGCGCGTCGACGGGCTCTACGTGCCCCTTGAGCGCCCTTCCCCGGTCTTGCGCCGCATCTTTATCGGTGACGTCAACGGACGCATTGACCTTTGCAACGGCGAAATCCTCAGCCCCGGCCTGCACGTTGCGACCCTGCTCGCGACCGACCGCCCGTGGTTCTCGACGCCGCTCCCCAGCGATCCCGACGCACCGCTGATCGTGCAGGTTGGCGTGCCTGATCTCGCCTCGGGCGCAACCTACGACACCGTCGACTACGTGTTCTCCTGCGTCGACGTCAACGAAGACCCCGCCTGTTCGACTCGATGTCAGGAGGCCACGCCGTGATCCGATTGGCCGCGCTGCTCGGCGCTCGAGCTCGCGGATGGCTCGCGTGTCGGTTCGATTCGCGACCGGCGGCCCGCGAGGTCGCGTGGCCAGCTGTGCAGGTGCGACGGCCGCCGGTATCGCTGATCGTGGCCGTTGGCCTGGGGACGGCGTGCAGCACGATCGACACGGCCGAGCCCGGACCGCAGTGTGAGATCGACACGGATTGCGAACAGGGCGAGGTCTGTGCGACGGACCAAGGCAATCGCTGCGTGGACGGCCGCCCAGCGCCCCGGGCGACGCTGGCATTCGCACTCAACGAGAAGAGCAGCACCTTCGGCGTCGAGCTGCGCGGCTGCGATGAGGAAATCTCCCGCGAAGGCACTCAGCTCAGCGTGCGACCACGCGACGAGGTCGCCAGTCAGGTGCTCGTGACCGCGACCGAGACGCTTGAGGCCCAGCTGTGCGTCTGTCCCGAGGGCTGGTCGTGCGAGCTTGAATCGCAGCTCTGCATCGCGCCGTTGACGTCGACCCTGACGCTTCGCCAGGGATCGCGATTGGGCCGCGATCCGGCCGCGGTTGTACAACGGGCCTATCCGGTGTTGGATGATGAGGGGGTCCCGATTCCGGACCAAGCGGCTCTCGTCGAGTGGCCACGCTACGAGGACGCCGCAGTCACTCCGCCGCTGCTGATCGATATCGAGCCGGCCGAGACCGTGCCGCCGCGCGCAAGGGTGCGTCGTGCGGTCATTGAACTCGACGCGGTGACGCAGGCCGACTTGCGCAGCCGCGTCGAGTGCCAGCGTCGCGTGGTCGGGCTGCTCCGACGAGAAAACGGCGCGGGGATCGACGGCGCCACCGTGACGGTGCGCTACGCGGAGGAGACCGCGGACGCCAGTGTGGTAACGCCGGTCGGAAGCGGTCCCCAGTGTGTCGAGGACAGCGAGTGCCCCGTCACGATGCGCTGCGATCCGCTCGCCGATCGATGCACGCTCGATCTTCGCGGGGTGCAGGCCAGCGCGGTCACCACCGGGGGCGACGGCAGCTTCCTGGCTCCGCTGTACTCCTACTGCGACGCCCAGCCCGTCACGCAGCTCGACTTGCGCTACGTGGTTTCGTTTCCCGGCGACGGATCATCCAACAGCGCGCTGCCGAGCATGAACTTCGTGCTCACGCAGGACTTCGCGGATCCAGGCGTGGGCGGCAATGTCCCCAACGATCCGCTCAGTGGTGGCGACCTGTGTGTGCCCGATTGGGACGCTCCGGTGAGCGGCACGCTCGTCGTGGGCGCTGCGCCGCGCACGGTGCTGACCGATGATCTGGGACGCGACTGGGTGTGTTGCGACCTGAGCTGCTTGCCACTGGACGTCGCGCCCGAGACCGTCGATCCGCAAGCGCCACCCGCAGTATGTGCGAGCGCCCAAAGCCTGCGTTTCACAGCCTTCGTCGATCAAGTCGATGAGGCGGCGTGGACCGCAGATGGCTGTCTGATCCCGACCGCAGATGCGGAGGGTCACCTCGGCCGCTTTGATCGCTTCCTCGATCTTGAGACATGCACCGACGGGAGCTGCCCGCTCACCCTGCCCGTGCCCGACTCTGGTGTGCCCTACTTCGTGGCGGTGCAACAAGGCACAAGCTCGGTGTTTGCGTCGAGCGCTGGGCCGCTTGAATGGCCGATCGAAAGTGGTCGTGCAAATTGGGCCTGGACGCCGCGGGTGCTGGTGCACGGCAAGGTCGTTTGCAACGCCGAGACCAGCTGCAACGCCGCAAACGCCAGTGTGCGCGCCGAGAGACTGCGGGTGGAGGGCGAGTCCTCTGCAACTGCCCTGCCTCCGTACTACTTCGAACAGAGCGCGCTGGTCGATGGGCGCTTCACGCTGGCCTTGGATCCCGGGCTCTACGTCGTGACCGCGGTGCCAGCTCCCGGTGCGTTGGGCGGCCCATCTCCCTTCCAGATCCTTGATCTGCGCGAGGGATCGGCGGAGGTGAACAACGGCTCCAACGGTCCCGAACTTCAGCTCGGTGACGAGCTCCAGCTCGGCGAAGGGCGACCGGTGCGGCTGGCGTTGCCGCTCTTCTCGTCGAGCACGGCCGTGAGTCCGATGGACTTTGGCAGCTGGAAGCTTCAAAGCGACTTTGGACCCGATCTCAACGACCCCGCGACGTGCTGGGCAGAATCCGGCCTGACGGCCTGCCGCATCCGCGCACTCCGGCCGGGATCACTTCTGGCCTCGGGCCTGACCCAATTCACCGCGCGAGATCTGGGCGAGACCATGTGCCAAAGTGGGGGCTAGCGCCGCTGCCAAGTTGCATCCTGGGGGGCGTTGCGGCGATCTGAGGGCATTTCGCCCGAAGCACGCGATGCCGGCCGCTCCGGCGCCTCTCAAGGCCTGCGCCCGCCTCGCTTGACCAGCGGCGTGGACTTCGGGACACTGCCCTCGCCCTGGCGCATGACGCAGGGTGGTCCAGCGCAAAGCCGACGCGTCCATCGACGCCACAGCTCGCCCCGACCTGGCTCGCTCTCCAGCCAATCCGGCTGGCCGCCGCCTCCACAGTTTCGATTTCCATCGGCAATCGCCCCCAGTGCGACCCTATCCGCAACATCAAGGTGTGACCGCGTTCGCGCGGCGCTCTGCGTGCGTGCGGCCGGATTCAGGGACCTCCCTGCGCATTGGAGCGGTCACCAGACCTTCCCCTCCAACCCCACTTTCCACGGTAGCTCGGACCGAGCCCATGCTGGTGCAGCACATGCGCCTGCGTGCTCGCGTCGCCCGTCCCATCGCTGACTCCGCGCGCGTGCGTCGGAGCGAGCAGGACCACGCGTCGACGCGAATCCACGCCGGTGCACGGCATCTCTCCACATGCAGTTCAGGTCCGTACGGCACAGCCAACCCCAGCGTTGGCCACACAAGGACTTTCAGCCATGCAGGACCCCAATTCTCGGGACGGCGACTCCGCCTCCCCCACAAGCACCGAAGCGGCGACGCTCACTGAGCCCGTTTCATCCGCCACAGATTCAACCAACCCCGCCGCGACGGCCCAGAGCGCCGAGGACCAAGCGCCCAGTGACCGCGCCGAGACGCGCGAAGGCAATGACAGCTCGGGCGGCAGCGAGACGCTTGGCGCTGCATCGTCTGAGCCCGCTGCACCCGCGACGGACTCCGCGACGGCGCCGCCGCAGACGGCCGCGGCCTCCGAGCTCGCCGTCGAACTGCCTCTCCCAACCTTCGAAGAGCTCGGCGTCAGCCCATCGCTGCGTGCGGCGATCGACAAGATCGGCTGGGCGATGCCGACTCGCGTGCAAGCGGCAGCGTATGCGCCGCTCTCAAGCGGCAAGGATCTGATGGTCCAGTCGCGCACCGGTAGCGGCAAGACCGGCGCATTCTGTCTGCCGTGGCTCGCCACCCGCTATGACCCCGCACCAGCAAAGGAGACCGGCGTACAGCTCTTGGTGCTGTTGCCGACGCGGGAGCTCGCGAAGCAAGTCTGCGAAGAGCTCGTCCGACTCGCCGATGGTTCGGGCATTCGCCCATTGCCGGTGTACGGCGGCACTGCGATGCAGCCTCAGCTCGATGCCTTGGCGCAAGGCGTGCACGCAGTGGTCGGCACGCCCGGTCGAATCCTCGACCACCTGCGTCGCCGCTCACTCAACCTGTCCAAGGTCCGCTGCGTCGTCCTCGATGAGTGCGACGAGATGCTGTCGATGGGCTTTCTCGAGGACATCCGCGCGATCCTCGAGGCCTGTCCCGTCGAGCGTCAGACCTGCCTATTCTCGGCGACCCTGCCCCCCGACATCGCCCGTATCGCAAAGCGATACATGCGGAATCCCGAGCGCATCGAGCTGTCGAACGATGGCATCTCCGCCACCGAGATCCAGCATCGCTACTACTCGCTAAGCGGCCTCAATCTGCGCCCGCGCGACCTCCTCGACGTGATTATGGTCGAAGATCCGGCGTCGGCGATCATCTTCTGCAACACCAGAGAAGACACGCGCGTGGTCGCGACCACATTGCAGCGCGCCGGCTATGAAGCCGAGGCGCTATCCAGCGACCTCACCCAGAGTGCCCGTGAGCACGTCATGGGGCTCATGCGGGAGCAAAAGCTGCGCTTCTTGGTCGCGACCGACATCGCGGCGCGCGGCATCGACATCTCCCACGTCTCGCACGTCTTTAACTTCGCGCTTCCCGAGTCCTCCGAAGTCTACGTTCACCGCACCGGTCGTACGGGTCGCGCCGGGCGTCGTGGCGTCGCCATCTCGCTCCTGCGCCCCCAGGACATTGGCAATTTCTATCAGCTCACCAAGCTCTACAGCTCGATCCGCTTCGAAGAGCGAACCTTGCCGCCAGACTCTGAGCTCAATCAGGCGCGGCTCCAGCATCGTCTCGACGCGATCAGCCAGCGCTCGGAGCTCGTCTCGCCCGAGTGGATGGTCTTGACCCGCGCGCTGCTCCAGGACCCACGAGCTGATCGCGTCCTTGCATGGCTGCTTGCCGAACACGCAAGCGCCGAGCGGCTCAAGAATCGCCCGCCCGCTGCAAACTGGGACAACGATCGCAGCAGTGACGACAGCGCCGGTGCCCGCGAAGGTCGCTACGACAACGAGCGACGCGACGGATTTGGCGGGCGCGGCCGAGACCGAGACCGCCATGGTGGCGGGCGTCGTGATCGCGACGGCGGACGCGATCGCCCGCGCGATGGCGGCCGACGGTTCGAAGGTGAGCGCGGCGATCGCCCGCGGCGGGACGACCGAACGGGCACGGCGGTGACCGGGGCCGCAAACGAGGCTCCCACCGCCGGCGAGACACTCACCGCACTGGATGCGGGCGCAGCGACACCGCGCGAGGGCGAAGGCCGACGCACGCGCGATCGCAGTCGCCGCGAACACGCCGGATCGGGTGACACGCATCGCGTCGCACCGCCGAGCGTCCGCGATCCCGATGCGCGCGACGAGGAAGAGCACGAGGTTCTGCTCGAAGGTGCAGCTGCGGACGACGACGAGAGCGACTCCGACGGCGAACAGGATGGCGTGCAGGCCGACGGCACCGCCGGTGCCGGACAGACCGGTGGCAAGAAGAAGCGACGACGGCGACGTCGCAAGGGCGGAGCGCGTCCTCAAGGTGATGCGGCCGGCACGGTGGATGGGGTGAGTGCGGAGAGCGGCGCGCAGGATGTGGCCGCAGCGGGCGACGACACGTCGCAAGGCCTCGACGCCTCCGATGAGGACGGCGACGAGGACGGCGACGAAGATGATGCAGCGTCGTCGCAGACCGACGGCGCGACCCCCGGAGCAGGCGGAGGGAAGCGACGACGTCGACGTCGCCGTCGCAAGCCGGGTGCCGGCGGCGGCGGCGCGGCCGACCAAGCCGAGAACGCGGCGCAGGGCGCACATGCTGGCGCGCAGGCGGCAAAGCCGCCGCGGCCGCCTGGTCCCCGTCCGATCGCGATTCCACCTCCTGTGATCAAGAAGGTCTCGCAAGACGAGATCCTGATCGACATCGATGAGGGTGAGCTCGACGTTGTGCGTGGCGAGTTCGGCGAGATTGACGAACTCGATGAGTTCACGCTCAAAGGTCGACGTCGCGGTCTTCTCGATGACCTCCAAGACGAGGTTGTGCTCGAGGACCTCAGTGGAACCGATGCCTCGAGGGATGACGACGATGCCGGCGACGAGGACGACGACGCGGCAAACGGTGACGGCAGCGAGGACGCCGGGGATGCGGCCGACCGTCGCGGCAGTGCCGTGGGATCGTCGGACGCTGTGCACGCCGATGCGGGCGCGCGGCCCCTCCAAGACGACGGCAGCGCTGGCGAAGCCGGATCGGCGAGCAGTGAGCTTGATGGGGCCGATGCAGCCGACAAGCGCAAGCGACGACGTCGCAAGAAGAAGGCGGCGCCCCCACCACCGCCCAAGCTGACGGCTCCGCCACACAAGGACTTCTGGGAAGTCTGGGCGGGCGCGACCGCGCTCACCGAGTTCAGCGATGAGCAGTATCCCCTCCCCGTCGAGCCCCCGCCGCCGGTCCGCGCGGCACCGCAAGTCGTGGCGAGCCAGGGCCCGCGCGCAGAGCAGCATCATCACGACAGCCCCGAGCCCTCAAGCTACGTGGCTGCGGTGCTCAACCTTGGCCGTCAACACGGGCTCAAGTCTGCGGATGTCCGAGTGCTCTTGGCAGATCGAGCGGGGCTCACGGGCCGCGCTGTCCGAGACCTCACGGTGCGCGAGACCGATACGCTGCTCCGTGTCGATGCGGCCCGCGCCCAGGAGGCGGAACGAAGCATCACAGGGTCGCGGCATGGCGACACACTCGTCGTATTCGCGCGGCTTGAGCAAGCCGATGCGGACGGAGGCGCCGCGCCAACCCAAGCGTCGGCCGTGGACGGCGTAGACGGGGTGGACGGCGTGCATCGAGATCCGCCGTCGAGCGAGACGACGCCCGCACCAACCTCGTCGACGGGAGTCCTGACACCGGCGACCACGCCCGCGAGCGAGGACGCAACGCCTGACGCGATGAAGGCCCTCCCCACGACGAGCACGCCAACAGCTGCAGGTGCGGGCGAGGATCCGCCCGCGGCGGAGAAGAGCCCTCCCCGAGCATCAAGATCCGCGAGCGCTCGTGCGGCCGCGGTTCAGGCTGCGGGTGAAGCGGCGACGGTCGACGGCAGCACCGCCCCGAGCAAGGGCACCGGCGCTCGTCGCTCCAGCGCGAAGACCTCCAGCGCGGGTACACGCGCCGGCGAGGGCGCGACCACGGAAGAAGCCGCCAGTGCGCCCGAAGACGCTGTCTCCGCACCGGCCAGCGCGCCGACAGAGGTCTCAGCGTCCAGCAAATCGGGCGCCAAGGACCCGTCGACGCCAAAGACGTCGGCCGCAAAGCGAGCAGCGGCCAGCGCAGAGGCGGCCGCTGCTGCGACGACGGCCGACGACGCCAGCGCCAACGTTGCACCCGTGGCTGCCGACGAGCCAAGCTAGCTTCGAGCCTTGCCGGAGCACGCATACTTCGCGGCGCCGCACTACCCCACGCAGCGCGAACGGGACGCGCGAGTCCGAGCGCTCGCGAGCCGTCCCGGCGCGCGACTCGTGTCCTTGGGTTTCTCGACCCAGAATCGAGAGATCCTCGCAGTTCGCGTGAGCGCGGGAGAGGTGGAGGCGACACCCTCAAGCGAGGCCGGACGCAAGACGAGCTCTGCGCCGACGGAGCATCGCGACCGACCGCTGGTCTGGGTCGTCGCCAATATCCATGGCCCCGAGTGGATCGGGACCTTGGTCGCGCTTGAGTTCCTGCAGCAAGCGCTCGCCCAGGCCGGTGGAGCGAACTCGGGGCGCGACTCCAACAACGGCACTCACGTTGCAGACTCAAGCGGCCCAAGCTCGACCTTCGCTCGCCTGTTGGCGCTGGCCGATGTGATGGTGCTGCCGTCGCTGAATCCTGATGGATGGTCCGCCACGGAGGCGCAGCGGGGTCGAGGCTCGGTTGCGTCGATGCGCTGCAACGCGCGCGGCGTCGATCTCAACCGCAACTTCCCTCGACCCGGGGGGGCGCCTCCCAGCTGGCTCCCCGCCGCGGGCAGCTCAAGGCCGGGCAAGGCGACCTATCGCGGTTCGGCCCCCGCCAGCGAGGTCGAGACGCAGGCGGTCGTTTCCTGCGCGGCACTGCAGTCGCCGCGCGCGTGCGTGAGCCTGCACTCGTTCATGGGACGATGGATCACGCCAAAGGTGAAGACCCGCGCGGAGTATCGAACCTACGGCGCGCTCGTCCGGAATGCCGCAACGAAGCAGGCCCGCCGCTATCGGAGGCTCGCCACGCCGATCGGTGATGTCTTCACCGGCGAGCTCGAAGATTATCTGCACCACCAGCATGACGTGTGGTCCGTCTGCCTCGAGCACTTTCCGGTCTCGGCAAGCCTCGCGCAGCATGTCCGGGCGCCCTCGGCCTTTTGGCGCTTCAATCCTCGCGAACCCCAGCGCTGGATCGACAACGATGTCGAGGCGATCGCGGAGTTCCTGCTCGCAGCGGTCTTGTTGCCGCCGCCGAGTGCGATCCGCAAGGACTAGCGCCGACGAGGTGCCAGCGGGCCGGCTCGCCGTGGCCGCAATCAAGATCGCGGCGCGAGACGACCGCAGCTCGTCCAGACCAAGCGCTCAGCTCGATCGCCCAGACACCTCGCCCGGACACTTCGCTCATCGGCATCGCCCAAAACATCGCCCAAATGCAGGAGCCCGGCATCGTGAAGTGCTCACGTGCCGGGCTCTTGTGTTCGTCTTGCGCGCGCTACTTGTTGCGGCTGAAGGGATCCTTGAGATCCTTGGGCGAAGTACCACCGGTCTTCTTGTTGGTGTCGATCGGCGGCGTCGTGCGGCCGCCGGTCTTGTCGCCCGCGGTCTTGTCCTCACCCTTGGTGTCCGTCGAGGTCTTCTCGCTGGTACCCGACTTGCTTCCGCTCTTGCTTGAGCCGCCGCCCGTTTTGGCGACCGCCTTCTTCTTGAGCTGTTTGCTGAGGTTGATCTCCTTGTCGCGGTTGGGGAGGATCTTCCACTCGAGATCCTCGTAGCCCGGCACGCGCACCAGGATCGGAATCTCCTCCTCGCTCTCTTCGAACGCGAGGCCTTCGACCTTGTTGGTGTCGCCGTAGCTACCCATGTCGCGGGGATCGAGCACCTGGCCGACTTCGGGCGTGGTGATC
>CAZVEM010000150.1:0-14447 GCA_964626165.1 uncultured Nannocystaceae bacterium | reverse complement strand
GACCACCCTGCGCTCCTTGTCCTTCAGATCTGCCCACAGCCCAACTTGCGGCCGCCTGATCACGACGCGCTCGCCATACGCCATCGAGCAGGTCGTCACGCCCGGCCACTGCGCCGCCTTCTCAACCAGATGGTCGTGCACAGGGTTGGCAAGAACGTAGCCCGCGGTGTCGAGGATCGCGTCGTCGTCGAGCAGCTCGACCACGTCGTACGGTTCAAACACCGACCCCGTCTCGCCCAGCATCGCATTGACCTGCCGCGCAAGCATCGACTCAAAGAACGCAAAGGCCTCGGGATGATTGCCGTACTGATCGCCGACCGCGAGGTGGACGTGGTTCGACATCGCGGTGAGATCGTGGATCTGCACGCCGTAGCGCTCGGAGGTCAACGCCGCGAGGTAGCGGATTACCTTGTTGAGGCGCTTCCCTGGCCAGAGCAGGTAGAGCCTGCGGACGCAGGTGAAGGTCGCGTGGTAGATGCCGGGTCGGACTGCGCGCGGAGCCATGCAGGGTTGCATCGGCAACGCGGCGGCGCGGTTGCGCTGGATGCCCTGATGCCGTGAGGTCGGCCAAGTGCTGGGGTCTCGGCGACGCCGGCGAACTTCCGCTCGCCGAGTAGTTGCCCGCGGGCTACACTCGTGACGTGGGCGAGACCCTTCACAAGCAGCACGATCGGTCCAAGCCAGTCGCTACGCTTGATGAGCTCGAAGAGTCGCTGCGCGCCGGAGTGGAAAGCGGAGAGCCTCGTCCCATGACCGAAGACGACTGGGAGCGGCTTGCAAGACGCGCTCTCGCGGGCACCGAGCAGGGCAAGGTCGCCTGAACAAAGTGCTTCCATGTCGTCGGTCTATCGGCTCAGTCGCGCCGCAGCGTCGGACATCGAGGCCACCGTCGACTATCTCCGTGCGCGAATTTGAACACGGGGGTGTACGGGGGCGCTTGGTGTAGGCGTCCACGGCGGGGGCGCCGGAAGTGTGGATTGAGCAGGTCATGTCGGTCCTAACTGCTATGATCGGGACACTGTGGTCTTCAGCGCTCGGTCCGAAGTTCGCCTCGTCACAGACTCTGGATCCGGCGGCGGCGAAACCCGGCCACCGCGCCCGATGCATGGGGTGCTCTCTGTCACTCCGCGTCGCCCCAGTCGTCGCTATCAGTGCAGGGCGTTGGTCGTAAGCCTTGGGCTTTGTGCAGCCCTGGGTGCATGTGCCGGTCAGACCAATGGATCGGACGGCAGGGTCACCAAGCGCGATCTGAAGCCGATCAATCTGTGCCTGCACGTGACGGATCTCTACGTCAACGAGATCTATCCGCCGGTGGCTGCCAAGGACCGCGCAATGCTACGGCGCGAAATGGGGTCGACGCTCGATGAATGCGTCGCCGACATGGACTCGATGGTGACCACCAAATCGCCAGAGGCCAGGGGAATGGCGATGTGCATCGCTGGCGCCCAGGACATTGTCCAGCTCGCTGATTGTGTTGGCGGTGGAATCGAGGCGCCGCCAGAGATCGTGTGCAGCCGACTCTTGCGACTGGGCGATGAGTCGATTCAGAAAAAGATCGTGACGCTGCCTGCAGCGGAGCGAGCCTCCGTGCAGGCCAAGCTCGATGAGAATCGCGGCGAGATGGAAAATGCCCGCGCAGAGTGCATCGAGGATGCGTCGATTGAAGAGCGTGACCACCCGGCTCGCTATGCCACTAAGGCGCGTTGCATCATGCAAGCGACAACGTTTGAGGCGGCGGTAGTGGGCTGCTCTCCCAAGTTGGCGGACGATGACGCGGGAGCCGCGGCCGGCGCGAATGCGCCGAGCGCCGAGTAATTGAGCCGCCGCGTTGCAGCGTGGGTCAATGGGGGCATTTGGGTGACCTGCTCGCGCACTGAAGGCCCGTGAACGTTTACTGGATGACCCTCCGTTCCGGGTCGGCGCTCGGTCCGAAATCCACATTCTTCGCAGGTCAATGCGCTCGCTCGGGCAGGTTTGTGTTCGAGCCCACGCGTTGTGCTCACCGCTTCGCTCCTCGTCAACCGGTGACAGTCCGACATGCTCTGATGGAACTGGAAACGCGCGGCGCATGGTCCAACTGTGCGATGCTGGCGGCGTGCAACTACGAACTGAGGTAGCGTCGCGTCTGGTGAGCCACCGAGAGATTCGAGCTGGGCGGAACTCGTTGCCGGTGCTGGCTTGCGTGACGGTGCTGGCCTACTCCGGGCGGGCATACGCGGCGGGCGAGTGCGACTGCACCTACGTCATCGAACCAGACGAACTGGAGTGGAATGGGGTCGAGCACGGCGTGTCGCCGGGTGACTCGATCTGCGTGCGGGGTGGGGAGCGCGAGTTCTTGCGGCTGTACGAGATTGTCGGCAGTGACGACGCGTGGGTCACGGTCCGCAACTGCGAGGGTGTCGTCGAGATCGACAACGAGGATCGCGGCTATGGACTCACCGCGGATCGGTCGCGGTGGTTTCAGGTCACAGGTGCCGGTGATCCGAGCGTGCAGTACGGCTTCCGCGTTCGAGCTGCGCGGACTGGACCGGACTACTCGGCAAGCGGCGTCATCGTCGGTGGATCGAGCAGCGACTATGAGCTTGACCACATGGAGGTCTACGAGACTGGATTTGCCGGTTTCTCGCTCAAGACCGAACCAAGCTGCGACGGCTCGACCAACCTTGGAAACTTCGTGCAGTACGACACGCGGCTGCATCACAGCTGGATCCACGACACCGGCGGCGAGGGTATCTATTTTGGTTCGACCGGCTATGGCGGGCGGGAGTACGTGTGCGACGGCGAGACGGTGCTGCTCTACCCGCACGAGCATCACGGTGCCCAGATCCACCACAACTTGATTGAGCGGACCGGTTGGGACGGAGCACAGGTCGGCGTCACGCCGGTCGATTGCCGCATCTGGGCAAACACGATCCGTGACGTAGGACTTGCGGGCGAGCTCTACCAGCAGCAGGGCCTCCAGATTGGCGGTGCCTCGCAATGTGAGATCTGGGGTAACCGACTGGCGCGTGGACCCGAGAACGGTATCTTCATCCTCGGAGGACGCACGTCGATTGTCCACGACAACGTGATCGTCGATTTCGGTCAGACGGGCATCTACTCCAACACGAACGACCTCCCCGAGCTCGACGGAGAGAGCTACGTGTTCGTACACAACACGGTGCTGCGGTCCGGCGGATGGGGGATCGCGATCTTCGGTGGAGGCTTGGTCGACAATCTCGGCTGGAACAACATCGTGCTCGAGTCGCAGATGGGGGACATCGCGCCGGGCGGCAACGTCGATTGGGACGACCAAAACAACATCGTGGGCATGCCCGTCAGTGCGATCGGCTTTGTCGATCCGGAAGCGGGCGACTACCACCTCCAACCGGATTCGATTGCGGTGATGGCTGGGCGAGCAGCGGCGGAATGGTCCGAAGTCGACTTCGACAACGTCGACCGTGACCCCGTCGCGCCTGATGCCGGCGCCTACGAGTGGACGACGGAGCCTCCACCGGGAGATGGAGATGGAGATGGCGATGGAGATGGAGATGGAGATGGAGATGGAGATGGCGATAGCGATGCGGGCGCGACCGACGAAGCGGGAGCCGACAACGCCGATGGCTGCAACTGTTCTCACGACCGCAGCAACGACTCCGCCGCTTGGCTCGCGCTCCTCATCGGAGTGATGTTCGGCGTGGGGTTCAGCGTGAGGCGCCCACGCCGCCGCCCCACCGCCGGCCAGCGCTAGGCGTGCCCCGACGGGCCGCTCGTGTCCGGCTCATCGGGTGCAATCGCGTCGACTTCTCCGCCCGCGTCGCCCAGCGCCGCACTCTTTGGCGCGAGGGGCCCAGAGGCAGAGGTGTTGAGTACCTTGGCGCGGCCGGAGCTGGACGAGGTCAGCGAGGATCCGGCAGTGGTGCCGGAGATCGAGCGGCGCGCCTCTGGGGAGCCGATGTAGATCACGGTGACGCCGACATCGAGAATGAACTCGTCGGGCGGGTTGTAGACCCAATCTCCGTTGGCAAGGCGCACGCTGACGACGAGGAGGTCCGGGATCCTGAGCGCTCGGAGCTCGCCGACCGGCCGGCCTGCGAGGGAGTCTCCATCGGCCATCGTGTACTCCTCGACACGCAGCCGTCGATCTTGATCGCGGAGCATGATGTCGAGAAAGGAGACCACGTGCGGTCGGATGAGCTCGGAGACCATGCGTAGGCCGCCGATGCGGTTGGGTGTGACGACCGAGGACGCGCCCGACTGGGTTAAGCGGCGGATGTACTTGCCGTCACTCGCGCGAGCGACGATGCGAAGGTTCGGCTGGATCAAGCGTGCCGAAACGACCAGCAGGAGATTGTCCTTGTCGGCTTCCACGCACGCGGCGAGGGTTGTTGCGCGCTCGATGCCGGCCTCGCGCAGGACGTCGTCGTCGGTCGCATCCCCGATGATGCAGGGAAAGACGCGATCCATTGCGGAGAAGAGCTCGGCGATGCGCTCTTGATCGGTATCGATGACGACGAAGGGCCGATCCGTCTGGATCAGCTCGTCGATGATGTACGCGCCCGTTGCCCCGGCACCGCAGACGATGGTGTGCTGCTCGAGCTGTGAGATCGCGCGTGTCATGCGGCGGCGGAAGAAGAAGCGGTCGAGATTGCCCTCCACGACAAAAGCAGTGAGGGTGGAGAAGAAATACACGAATACGCTCGCGCCTGTAAGGAGCAAGCAGATCGTGAACACGCGACCGCCTGGCGAGCTATTGAGTTCGACAATCTCGCCGTAGCCCACGGTGGTGAGCGAGATAACGGTCATGTAGACTGCATCGACCAGGGTCGTGTGCTCGCCGCCGATGTAGAGGTAGCCAACCGTTCCCGCGACGACGATCCCGAAGATCATCATGAAGGCCCGCAAGATCCGCTCTCGCTGCGCGCGCGAGTGTCGGTCTTGCGCCTCGATCTGCGCGAGTCGTTCCTCTGCCAGCATCCGCCGCGTTAGTCCTTGGCCGCCGCTTTGGCCGCCGGGTTGGGGAAGTGGTCACCCTGTTGCTCCCCATCGCGGGGGATCAGGCACTGGAAGTCCTTCTCGATCAGCAGGGTGGCGGGAGAGCCGGGGCCCCGAGGCTCAAGCGAGGCCTTGAGGGAGACCTCGTCGCCGTGGAGCCAGTCCGCAGCCAATGCGAGCGGATAGCAGACCACCAAGCGTGGGCCGGAATCCGTAGCTTCGATCGTGGCGGAGGGCTCGGCCTGATCACGCATCTGGAGCGACCAGGAAAAGGAGCTGTCACCGAGGACCAGGTGGTCCTCGATGACCTCCTGCCCCGCGGACAGTCGCGCAAGCTCCGCTCGCGTGACGCGAAGTCGGATTGCGGAGGCGACGAGGCGGAGCTTCACACCAGGACTTTACCAGCCGCCGCGTGCAGGCCAAGGAGCAGTCATGGCATCGCGCGGCGAAGGATTGCCGCGCCGAGTGAGCAACGACCTCGCTCGGTGCTCGCCTCGGCGTCGGTCTTGTCGGGCACCCGCGCCACCTGGCGAGCATCCCATGACGTCCCGGGCAGCGCCTGGAGGTGGCCGCCGGCTAGGACCCGCCGGCCAGGATCGGAGGACCACCGCCCCTAGCCGGGCACGCAGCCATAGCTCACTTGCAACGCTCCGCCGGCCTTGGCCAGCCCGCAGGTTTCGGCACAAAGCTCGATCCCGGTCGGGGCATCGCTAGGTCCGGTGAGGACAAACCCGGTGTCTTGGCTGCAACTCGCGAGCAGGGGCTGCGCAAGACCGTCGATCTCGAGCTCGACGAGCTCAGGGTAGGGAGGGATCTCGGGCAATGCGACCTCGCATGGGATGAGATCCTGGGTGGCGGTCGAGATCGCAGCCGCGAGTGTTGTCGCGTCGTCGGCCTCAAGGAACTGTGTCGGGCCGGCCTGTGCGGTGCCGCCGGCGACCGCGAGTGCGTTCAGGTGCTGCACGAGATCGGCGCTCGGATCGATCGCGACGATCCAGGTTGCCACGGCGGCGTCGTGTGCCTCCGTGACGATGTCGACCAGAGACGACTGCGTATTGGGTGCACCGCAGGCCGCACTCACGCCACCGTCGGTCACCAAGATCACGGTGGGCGCCACCACGTTGGGATCGGCGAGCAACACCTCGTAGCTCTGCTTGAGCGCGGTTGCAGTGGGCGTGGAGCCGCTGACCGCAAAGTCTGGAGGCGGGAGCGCGGCCATCAGCGCGTTGCCACCATCAAGGGTCGGCACCAACGCAGGCTGAGGCACACCACAACTATTTCCACCGGGGAAGATCTGAAGACCAAAGGCGACCTCCCACCCCAGCGCCTGCACCACCGGTGACACCACACCGTGCAACGTGGCCCAACGCGACACATCGCTGCCGGCCATGAGCGTCGACATACTGCCGGAGGCGTCGAGCACGAGCATCACATCTGGGATCGGCTTGAGGAGCTGGAGCACCAGCTCATCGCAGGGTACGCCGGTATCGTCGCTGCCGGCATCACTGGCGGCGCCATCATCAGTGTCCTCTGGATCGCCTGCATCATCGGGATCGGATGCGTCGTCGCCCTCTGTGCGGCCTCCACGGTCGTCGCCGTCATCGCGACCGCTATCACCGTGATCGTCGGACGAGCTCATGCCCATGTCGCCGGGCGCATCATCGAGGCCGGTGTCCGCACCGCTCGCGCCGTCGTCGGGTCCCGAACCCTCACCCTCAGACGCGAACGCGCTGAGATCATCTGGGACTTCTCGAACGCAGCCGACGACCGCACAAGCCCCGGCCAGCACGGACGGGACGAGCAAGAGACCGAGTGGGCGCGATGCGGCACGGCGTCGGACCGGGGCCATCAGTCCGCCCAACAATCCGGATCGTGCCGGCGCGGACGCGCAAAGGTCCGTGCGCGTTGCGGATCGAGGCGGGGTCGGAGCGATGCCCCCACTCGGGATGGAAGAGGGAGGGCAGCGTCGGGGGAGCGAGGGTGCGTTCATGCCGTTGACTCGGCCCCGCGTCGCCACGGTTGCACTCCGATCGGAAATTTCCCTGCGCGCGCTCTGGCTCGCTCCAGCGACGGGTCATGTCGCAACACGTCGGCGATCGAAGGTCGCAGCCTGCTCGCGCGTCGGCGCAGGCTTGAGCGCGCTTGCGCATCAAGCCATGCTCTCTGTGTGCCGCTCGCGACTCCGTCACCCGAGCGTCCAAGGAGCGTGGCACTGGTCTTTGCCGGCGGCCGATCATCGCGCATGGGCTGCGACAAGGCGTGGGTGATCGTGCCGACCCCGGCGGGCCCGCAGCCGATGTTGACGGCCGTCGTCGCGCAGCTATGCGCGCGCTTTGAACGGGTTGTCGTGGTGGCGAGCACCGCCAAGCAAGTCTTGCCTCCATTGCCGCCCGAGGTCGTGGTGCTGCTTGACGTCGATCCTGGACGGACGCCGGAGGGAGACCAGCCCTATCAAGGACCTGTGCACGCGCTTGCCCATGCGCTCCGATCACTGCGATTGGCAGAGGCCCCGCACAGCGATCGCACCTGGCCTGATTCGGCCAGCGGCCAAGGCCACGCCATCGCACGCGCCGATCGTGTCCTGATCTGCGCGTGCGATAATCTTGGGCTGGATCGCGAGGTCATTGACCGAATGATCGAGACCCAAGAGCGAGAGACGCTGGAATGGGTTGGAGTGGCAGGTGAGGGCGATGACATCCCCCAGCCGCTGCCGACGCGGTGGCGCTTGGGCGCTTTGACCGATGCACTCTCGCGTCAGCTCAAGAGCGGCTCGGCGCGCCTGCGCGATCTGTTGGTCGCGGCAGACGAGCTCGGACATCGGAGCGCCCGCGTTCCGGGGGACACCTCCGCGATCAACGACCCCGAGCAACTGCGCGGATGGTGGCGTGGATGGTGGCGTAGTTGGGCCGCGCGCCGCTTGCTGGACACGCCGGGCGCTGCCAAAGTGCCGGCAATGTCGATCACCGCGGTCGTCCTCGCAGCCGGGAAGGGAACGCGCATGCGCAGCGAGCTGCCCAAGGTGCTGCATCCACTCCACGGCCACTCGCTGCTCGCGTGGGTGCTGCACCGAGCTGCGAGCGTCGGCGTGGATCGGACGATCGTGATCGTCGGCCATGGTGCGGAGGAAGTTCGTGCCGCGATGCACGGGAGCGGCCGGGTCGATCTGGAATACGTGACACAGCCCGAACAGCGCGGCACAGGACACGCAGTGGCCTGCGCGCTGCCGCAGCTCGAGTCCGTGCAAGGGGCCGTACTGATTCTTTCCGGTGACGTGCCGCTCCTGCGAAGCGAGACATTGGAGGCACTGCTCGCTGCCTACCGGCGCAGCGCAGGCGGATTTGCCTTGGTGGCGTTTGAGCCCGAGAGCCCCACCGGCTATGGCCGGATCCTCACCGACCCATCCGGTGCGGTGATCGCAATCCGAGAAGAGCGTGATTGCTCCGAGCAGGAACGCCTGGTGCGGACCTGCAATGCGGGCATCTACTGCGTCGATGCGGCGATCCTGCGGCGTGAGCTGCCGCGGCTCACGCCTCACAACGCGGCAGGGGAGCTGTACCTGACCGACCTGGTCGAGGCGTGCGCCGGTGCTGGCATTGCCGCCACCACGGCAGGGCCGCAAGAGGTCGCGGGCGTCAACACGCCCGAGCAGCTCGCCGCGATGGAGGCCGAGGCCTCCGCGGAGCTTCTTCGCGACCCGCCAACGACGCGCCCGCTCTCGGCGTTGGCCAACGACGGAGGGCTCGCACAGGCGCACGCACCCGCCAAGGACTCCGTGGACGAGCGTCCAGGAGGCACATGAGCAACCGCGTGGCTCCGCAGGACACCAGGCTGCCGGCCAAAGCCGCCGTGCGGGCAGCTTTGGAGACGCGGCTGGTCCAGTTGCTCGCGAGCATGTCTCAAGCAGCCAAGGCGGCAGCCGAAGGTGCAACCCATGCGGAGGCGCGTGCGGAGGGCGACAAGGACATGCGATCGACCGAGACTAGCTACTTGGCGCGCGGCCAGTCGATGCGGGCCGACGAGCTGGCCGACGAGCTGCGTCGCGTGCGAGGCACACCTTGGCCAAGCTTTTCGCCGAGCGATGCGCTGGGTCCCGGGGCATTGCTCTGCCTCGAGGATGAGGATGCCGCGCGACGTGTGTTGCTGCTGCTCGCCTACGCCGGCGGGCAGAAGCTGCTCGTGGATGGCATCGAGGTCAGCGTGGTGACACCGGACTCACCCGTGGGGCACGCGCTGATCGGTCGACGATGCGGCGACGCGATCGAGGTGCCTTGGCAGGGCAAGTCGCGCGAGGTCGAGATCGTCGAGGTGCATTGATGGACTCGGTGCGGCGGGTCGCGACCTTCTGGACTCGCCGGGACGGAGTCGATCGAGAGGCGGCGCGGTGAGTCGCGACTCTGAGGAGGGGTTGCGGCGGGTCCTTGGACCGGTCGAATCCACCGCGGTGGTGGTCGGCGCAATCATCGGCGTTGGCATCTTCTTCACGCCTGCGCGCGTCGCAGCGCTCACTGGCACGTGGGAGCTCGCGCTGACGGCCTGGCTGATCGGCTGCGGGGTCGCCCTTGTCGGTGCCCTGGTCTTTGCGGAGTTGGGGGCGATGCTGCCGCGTACAGGCGGCCAGTATGTGCTGCTGCGCGAGGCGTACGGCGATGGCGTTGGATTCGTCTACGTCGCGTGCACCTCGACCGGCATCGTCGCGGGGGCGATCGCGATCATTGCGTGGGTCTGTGCGCGCAACCTGCTCGTGATCGTCAGCGCCGCCTTCGGTGGCGAGGACGCCTTTGGCGACAGTCTCGTGGTTGCGATCGCCTGCGGGCTGATCGCCTTGATCGCGGCGATCAATGCGCTGGGCGTGAAGTGGGGCGCCAATCTGTCGACGCTGACCTCGGCGAGCAAGCTCTTGACCTTGGCCGCAATCGCCGGCATCGCGGCTGGAGCCTATGGACTTGATGCGCTTCCCGATCTGCAGACCTCCGGCGTTGCGGCGTCTCTGGCGGACGGTGGCGCAAAAGAGCTGACCTCGGCACCCAGCACCGAGCTGCCGGTGGCTGCTCGCCTCGCCGCGGCACTGGTCCCGATCTTGTTCTCGTTCGGCGGCTGGCAACAGGTGCTCTGGCTGGGCGGCGAGGTCAAAGAGCCCAAGCGGACCTTGCCGATCGCGATCATTGCAGGCGTGTCACTCGTGATCTTTGCCTACCTCGCGGCAAACGTCGCCTACTTCGTGTTGCTCGGTACCGCCGGCGTCGCCAGCAGCGAGGCCTTAGCCGCCGATGCCGTCGGCGCGATCTTTGGATCGCGGGGGCGCTCTGTGGTCGCGCTCGCGGTCGCAGTCTCGGCGCTGGGCATCCTCAACGCGCAGCTCTTGGCGGGACCGCGCCTGCTCTTTGCCCTCTCCCGAGATGGGCTCTTGCATCCGCGGCTGGGCGTCGCAGACGAGCGCACGGGTGCCCCGGTCAACGCGGTTCTCGTGCTTGCCTCGCTCGCCCTGCTGCTCTTGCTGCTCGCGGGGATGCGGGGCGTCGATACCCTGCTCAGCGGCGTGGTCTTGCTCGATGCGATCTTCCTGGCATTGACCGCCCTGTCGTCGTGGGTCTTGGAACCGCGCTATCCCGCGCGCGAGCGACCGCTACGCATGCCAGGGGCGCGAGTGCTCTGCCTCGCCTTTGCGCTCGCGGAGTTCGCTGTCGTCATCGGTGCCTGGCTCGATCCAAACGTGCGCGTCGGGGCGATGGTCGCCTGTCTTTGGGCGTTGGCGGCCGTCTCCGTGTTCGTGGTCCGCCGACTGGCGCAAGGGCTGTAGCCCGTGTGCTACGGCGCGCGGACTGCATGGGCCGCTTCGAGCAGGCTGTCGCCGAACCCGGGCGGCCATGCGCCGCCCGGGTTTCTTCGACAGCCTGCATGAGTGCGAACGGCGAGGGCAAGGCGGACGAGCTTGCTCTGCTAACGTTGTCGAGAATGGTCGAACGCGACACCGAGCGAGGCGGGCGCGCCATCGAGCCGTCGCCCCAGCGGACCCTCGACGTGAGCAGTCCAGGCGCGGGTCCGTACGACGTGACCCATGTGATCAATCACCGGGAGGTCGAGCGCACGGTCGTCGACGCGCTCGACGACGCGACGCCGAATCAGATCGCAAAGATGCAGGTCGCGCGCAGCGCCGCGACTCGCGATGATGCGATCGAGCGCGGGCACTCCGTCGATCGCTACCTCATCTTGTCTGAGCTCGGGTCGGGCGGCATGGGGACGGTGTTCCTCGCCTACGATCCCGAGCTCGATCGCCGCGTTGCGGTCAAGCTGCTGCGCGCCGAGGCTGGCGATGCCGACGACATCGAGGAGGGCCAGCGGCGCTTGCTGAGAGAGGCCCAGGCGCTCGCTCGGCTCGCTCACCCAAACGTGGTCGCGGTGTTCGACGCCGGTACGCACGCCGGCCGCGTCTTTGTTGCCATGGAGTACGTCGATGGGCAGACCCTCCGCGAGTGGCTCGGCGAGCGGCAGCCGCCCGTGGAAGACATCCTCGAGGCGTTCCGCAGCGCCGGCCAGGGGCTCCTTGCCGCGCACCAGGCCGGGCTGGTGCACCGCGACTTCAAACCCGACAATGTGATGGTGGGCCGTGATGGCCGAGTCCGAGTCATGGACTTCGGGTTGGCCCGCGGACAGCTCGACCTGCAGCAGGACCGCGAGGGCGACGCGGCGGTGTCTTCCGAGCGTCAGGCTGGAGGTGCGAAGGCAGGACCAGACGTCGATCGCCGTAAGCCCGAAGAGGTCCTGATCGGCACCGACCGAATGTCCCTGCCGCTCACGGTCGCCGGAGCCATGCTGGGAACACCGGCGTACATGGCCCCAGAGCAGCACATGTGCCTGCCCGCAGACGCAAAGAGCGACCAGTTCGCGTTCTGTGTCGCGCTCTATGAAGCGCTGTACGGGGAGCGGCCATTTAGCGGGAAGACCTTGGAGCGGCTCCGCTCCGCGGTCCTGGCGGGGGCCATCAACGATCCACCCAAGGGAAGCAAGGTTCCTCCCGCCCTCCGCAAGGTGCTGCAACGCGGCTTGAGCGTGAGCCCGGCGGACCGTTGGCCATCGATGGAGTGGCTCCTCGATGCGATCGCGCCGAGACCCCCCGTGAGCCGGCGAGTCTTCGTCGGCGTTGGGGCCGTTGGGGCCGTCGCGGCGCTCACATGGATCATCGCGATGGGAAGCGGCCGCGCCGAGAGTATCTGCGAGGATCGTTCCGCCGCCGCCCACAAGGCGTGGACTAGCTCGCGGGGCGAGATTGCGAGGCAGTATCAGAGCAGCTCGCTGCCCTTCGCGCGCAGCAGCCTGCGCCGTGTCGACAGCGCGCTCGAGCGATTCGCCGGAAGTTGGGCGAAGAGCCGATACGTGGCCTGTCTCGACGCCACCACCGGCGCAGATGCAGGCATCGCGCGCGCACGCGAGCTGTGCTTGAGTCGACGACTCACCGCGTATCAAGCCACGGTCGAGCTGCTCGCCGGGGCCGATGACGCCGTGATCGCCCACACCGACGAGGTGATTGCGGCGCTTCCGGATGTCGAGCGCTGCGCGGATCCAGAGTATCTCGCCGCGCAGGTTGAGCCGCCGTCTGATCCCAACGTCGCGGCGCGGGTCGCTGCGCTCGAGGCGAAGCTCGAGCGTGCTCGTGCGCTGGGCGTCGCCGGTGACGACAACGCCGCAAACGAGCTGCTCGAGAGCGTCGAGACGGAGGTCAGCGAGGTCGGCTTTGGGCCCATCACGGCGCGCTGGGGCCTCGCGATCGGCGTGATTCGCTCGCACGCCGGCGATGGTACAAACGCGCGCGATCGCCTCCGAGCCGCGTACTTCTCTGCGATGGAGGCACACGACGATGAGGCGGCGATCGAGATCGCGCGGGAGCTGGCCTTCGCGAGCGGCTACGTGCTCGCCCGCTATGATGAGGGCGAGCTGTGGCTCGATCAGGCCTCCGCGCTTCTCTTGCGCAACAAGGCGATGCCCGACTCGACGCGCGCTTCGATCATGCGAACGCGCGCCGTGATCCTGGACGAGCAAGCCCGGCATCAGGACGCGGTGACCGAGCTGCGGACCGCTCTCGCGCTACTCGGCGAGCGCGACGACAAGCCGCTGCTGGTGGCGCACTTGCGTGCCGATCTGGCGAGTTCGCTGCACATGGTGGGAGAGTTCGACGAGGCCAAGGCGACGATGGAGGCCGCGCGGGCTGTGTTCGTGGAGCAGCTCGGCGAAGCGCACCCTCAGCTCGCGATGATCGAGAACAACTACGGATCGCTGCTCCAAAACACCGGAGACTACGTCGGCGCGCGCGCTTCCTTCGAGCGCGCGATCGCGATCCTGACCGAGGTCTATGGCGAGGATCATCCCGACCTTGCGGGGGCACGCAACAACCTCGGCACGGTGTTGCAGGCCGAGGGCGACTTCGAAGGGGCGTTGGTGCTGCACGAGTTCGCCGCGCGCGCGATCGAGGCGAACAAGGGCCAGTTTCATCCGCACCTGGTCGTGCCCAAGCTCGCGCTGGCAAGCGCGCTACGATCGCTGGGGCGGCACAGCGAAGCGCTCGAGCACTTGCGACGTGCGGAAGAGATCCGCGCTCGCACCTTTGGCGCGGAGCACCACGAAGTGGCCTCGGTACGTGACGAGATCGGCGCGACGCTACAGGCTCTTGGGCGCAACCAGGAGGCAAGGGGCCACCACGAGTTTGCGCTGAGGGTGATGCGCGAGCAGCTCGGTGAGGACGCCACTGCGCTGAGCTACGTCTACTTCAACCTGGCGACGCTTGAGCTAAGGGAGGGCGCACTGGAGAAGGCCCGAGACTACGCTCAGCGGGCGTTGGATGACTTCTCACGGCTCTTTGGCGGGCAGCACATCACCGTGGGCCTCGTCGACGGACTACTGGCCGCGATCGAGCTCAAGCAAGGCAAGGTCGACGAGGCCCTCCGTCGGGTGGAGCGAGCGTTGAAGACCTTGGAGGTGGCCGTCGGCCCCCAGTACCCCGACCTCGCTGCGCTGCATATCACCCGAGCGCAAGCCCTCATCGCGCGAGGGGACGTTGAGCAGGCGGTTGCGGCCCTCGAGGCCGCGCTTGCGCTTCGCGAGCAGATCGAGGCGCACGATCTCTCCCGTGCCCAGGCCCGCGCAGAGCTGGCGCACGCGCTGCGACTCCTGCGAAAGCCCGAGGCACAGGTGAAAGTCCTCGCAAGCGCTGCTCACGAGGAACTCGTCGCCCTGGGTCCGGCCGCCAGCCTAGAGCTCGCCGAGCTCGATGCCTGGTGGTCAGGAGATTGACGGAGTCGCGAGCCGCTCCACGCCGCGAGGCAAGCGCGCGCCGATCTATCCGCTACGCTCTGGCTCGTGCCGAGACGCCGCCTCAAGGTCGCGCACCTGACCACGGTGGACATGTCGCTGCGGCTCTTGCTGCTCGATCAGCTCAAGGCGATTCAGGCGGCCGGCTACGAGGTGCATGGGGTCTCCAGTGC
>CAZVEM010000149.1:0-14487 GCA_964626165.1 uncultured Nannocystaceae bacterium | reverse complement strand
GTACCTCGAAGGCTACGACCAGGCGATGCGCGACGGCACCGATCCGCGCAGTCTGGACAAGGAATACCTGCGCCGTTGGTACGCCGCTCAGGGCTATACCGGCGACGGAGCGCCGCCCCCACTGAGCGAAGAGGTTCGCGTCGGCGCCGCACAGCGCTACATCGAGACCTTCGAGCTGCTCACCGGCAACGAGTTTCAGCCCGCGCTCGGCGATCCGCTTCCGCGCATTTGCTCCGCGTTGGGTGTGCGGGGCGACGGGTAGCACCGCGCCCGCGCCCACGCCCACGGCGTGCGCATCGCCCAACCGGGCCCCGGCGATGGCGATCGCACGATCGCCGCCACCGGACGGGCTGATACGGCGGGATGGTTGACCCGCGGGGGCTGTGCTATCGCAGCGCCGCGCATGTGCGGGGTGTTCGGCATCTACAATCATCCCGAGGCGGCCAACTTGGTCTACCTGGGGCTCCATGCGCTCCAACATCGGGGACAGGAGTCCGCCGGCGTCGTCTCCAACGACGAGGGCATGCTCCACGTCGTCAAGCGAATGGGGCAGGTCGCCGACATCTTCGATGAAGGAGTGCTGCGCAAGATGCCGGGCAAGATCGCGGTCGGGCACGTGCGCTACTCGACCTCTGGCAGCAGCTTGCCCAAGAACATTCAGCCGCTGACGGCGGAGTTCCGCGGCGGTTCGGTTGCGCTTGCGCACAACGGCAACCTAGTCAACGCCGAGAACATGCGTGAGGAGCTTGAGGCGACCGGCTCGATCTTCTCGACCGACAGCGACACCGAGACGATCCTGCAGTTGATGGCACGCAGCAACGAGCGTGACTTCGTCGATCGGATCGCAGAGGCCGTCTCCAAGGTCCGCGGCGCCTTTAGCTTGGTGTTTACGGCGGGCGACAAGCTCATCGCCGTCCGCGATCCCCATGGCTTCCGCCCGCTGGTGCTCGGCCGTCTCCGTGATCGGGACAACGCCTGGGTGGTTGCCTCCGAGACCTGTGCCTTCGACTTGATGGAGGCCGAGCGCGTGCGCGACGTCGCTCCCGGTGAGATCGTCGTGATCGACGCCGACGGCATTCGCAGCCACCACCTGCCCGCCGCCGAGCGCAAGCACTGCGTCTTTGAGTACGTCTACTTCGCACGGCCCGACAGCCACATCGACGATCGCTCGGTCTACGAGGCGCGCATCGAGATGGGCCGCACCCTGGCGCGTGACAGCGGCGTCGATGCCGACCTCGTGATCCCCATACCCGACTCCGGGGTCGTCGCCGCGCTCGGCTATGCCAAGGAAAGCGGCCTCTCCTTTGAGATGGGGCTGATTCGCAACCACTACGTCGGCCGGACCTTCATCGAGCCGAAAGACTCGATCCGCCACTTCGGCGTCAAGCTCAAGCTCAATGCCGTGCCCCAAGTGCTCGCGGGCAAGCGCGTTGTCGTCGTCGACGACTCGATCGTGCGCGGTACGACGTCACGCAAGATCGTCAAGCTGATCCGCAGCGCCGGTGCCAAGGAAGTTCATGTGCGCATCAGTTCGCCCGCCGTCACGAGCCCCTGCTTTTACGGCATCGATACGCCGACCCGCGCCGAGCTGATCGCCTCGAGCCATACCGTCGAAGAGGTGCGTCGCTACATCACGGCCGACACGCTGGCGTATCTCAGTGCGGATGGTCTGCTGCGTGCGGTCGCCCCGCGCGAGCCTTCCTCGTTTTGCACCGCCTGCTTCACCGATCGCTATCCGGTGCCCTTTGAGCCCGCGCTGACGCGCAAGCAACTCCGATTGATCGAGGTCTAGGCCTCTGGAACGCGACCATGTCCGACTCAAGCCAAGCCGAGCTGAGCTCCAGCGGTGAGCTTCCTGACCACAACAAAGTCTCCGACCTCATCTCGCGCCTTCAGGACCGCCTGGGCGAGCTGAGGAGGCGTCTTTGACTACGCCGGGAAGCGCGAGCGCCTTGAAGAGCTTGAGGGTCTGACCAGCGATCCAAGCTTTTGGTCCGACAACGATCGTGCCCAGGTGCTGCTGCGCGAGCAGGGGCAGATCAAGCAGTTCGTCGAGGCGATCGACAAGGCCGGTGCGGGCATTGAGGACGGGATGGCGCTCTACGAGCTCGGACGCGAGGCCGAGGACGCCGACACGATCCGGGACGCATACGCGCAGCTGCGCGCCAGCGATGCGATCCTCGCCAAGCTCGAGTTTCGCCGCATGCTCTCGGGCGACTACGACAATCGCTCGGCGCTGGTCTCGATCAACGCGGGGGCCGGCGGTGTCGACAGCCAAGATTGGGCGGAGATGCTGCTGCGCATGTATGTGCGCTGGGCCGAGCGCCGCGGCTTTTCGGTCGAGATTCTCGATCGACAGGATGGTGACCAGGCCGGCATTCGCAGCGCCGAGATCGCGATCACCGGTGAGTACGCCTATGGCTGGCTGCGCTCTGAGATCGGCGTGCATCGGCTCGTCCGCATCTCGCCCTTTGATGCGAACGCGCGCCGCCAGACCAGCTTTTCCTCGGTCATGATTCTGCCGGATATCGGCGATGACGCAGATTCCGACATCGAGGTCCGCGATGCCGATCTTGAGGTCGACACCTATCGCTCTTCGGGGGCGGGCGGCCAGCACGTCAACAAGACCGAGTCCGCCGTGCGGCTACGACATGTCCCCTCCGGCATTGTGGTCGCGTGCCAAACCGAGCGCTCGCAGCACAAGAACATGGCGACGGCGATGCGCATGCTCAAGGCGCGCCTCTGGGACCTAGAGCAGCAGCGCCGCGAAGCGCAGATCAACTCGCTGCAGGGAGACAAGCGCGCGATCGAGTGGGGTTCGCAGATCCGGTCCTACGTGCTCCAGCCGTATCGACAGGTCAATGATCTTCGCACCGAGCTCAAGGTCGGCAATGTCGACGCCGTCCTCGACGGCGATCTTGATGAGTTGATGGAGGCCTATCTCCTCATGAAGGGCGGCGTCGGCCCAGGTTCGGAGAGCACGTCCTCGTGATCGGGCCGGTTGAAACAGGGCCCGCGCCCTCGCGCTATGCTTGGCGCACGTCGGCCCCACGGGCCCCGGGTTTGGGACGATGAGCCAGCACGCGCCACCGACTCGACAGCGTCCGAACTCGCTGGAACTGGCGATCGCCTGGCGGCACCTCCGCGCTCGGAACGTGCCACGGTGGGCCCGGCTCACGCTGCAGGGTGGCCTCTACGCGCTGATCGTGGGCATCGGCATGGTGGTCTGGGCGGTGATGGTTGGGGGTGGTGGCGAGCTCGGGATCGACATTCCAGGAGAGCCTGAGCTCGCCAAGTGGGCAGGCGTCGCAGGTGCCGGGACGATCGCGATCGCAGGCTTCGTGATCTTGTTCGCGCTCTATGCCCGCTGGTTCTCGGCGCTCGCAACCATCGTCACCTTCGGGGTGCTGTTGGGGTCGATGGCGCTGGTGATCGTGCTGAGCCTGATGTCCGGGCT
Organism: uncultured Nannocystaceae bacterium; assembly: GCA_964626165.1. Taxonomy (GTDB): domain Bacteria; phylum Myxococcota_A; class Polyangia; order Nannocystales; family Nannocystaceae; genus CAZVEM01. The sequence goes on along the minus strand of CAZVEM010000149.1, from coordinate 11,030 downwards.
TGAAGGCGACCTGCGCGACAAGATCCTCGCGCAGAAGGCCCACATTCGGGTGTCTCGCAAGGATTCCAACCGGTTTAGTGACTACCAAGATCTGACCGACGCGCTGTCGCAAGCGCCGGGCATCGCTGGTGCGTCGCCCTACCTGCAGGGTGAGGTGATGGTGCGAAGTGGTCTCAATCGTCAAGGCGCGGTGCTCTATGGCGTGGTGCCCGAGCTGCTCGCGTCGGCGTCGGAGCTGCCTCGCTTGGTGGTCGAGGGCAAGTTCGAAGTGCTCGAACATCCCGAGCTCGCGATCGCCAATGATCCGCTCGACTGGCAGGACGACGACAAGCCCTTCCGACTGCGCCATCTCGACGAGGACGACGAGCTCGATCGACTCCGTCCGCGACCCAGCCCGATTGTCGAGCTCTCACCCGACGAGCAGGGCCTCGCGCCTGCCGCGGAGCGGCCGGTCCCGACGGTTGGCGAGGGCGAAGGCCCGGGCGCCGAGGCGACAGCGCCCCGCGACTCGGGAAAGGGTGCGACCGCATTGCCCCAAGGCGAGGACCAAGCCGCGCCGCAGAACCACAACGGCGGGAATGAGGGGCTCGGGGTTGGACTGGGCGGGGCGGCGCCGCCCAAGCTGTTGCCGTCGCAGGATCCGTCGGCTGCCGGCGAGCCTGGGCTGGTGCCCAGACCGGGGCGACCGCTCTTCGCGGCAGACACCGGCGGCGATGAGCTTGGCGATCCGGACGGGGACTCTGAAAACGGCGACGGCGATGACGATTGGGAAGACCCAGTAGAAGTGCTCGATCTGCCCGATCCACCCGATCCGGCGGGGGCGGGAGGCTCGGGTGGCAGCGATGGGGGCGGCTCAGGTTCGGATACGGGTGGGGGCGGGGACGACCCACCCACGCCGCTCGATCCCTTCGAGGAGCCCGCCGTGCTGGACGCATTGCTGATTGGACGCGAACTCTCGATGGAACTCGCGGTGCATGCCGGCGCCCGCGTCCAGCTCATCACGCCCGTTGGGCGGATGACGCCCGCGGGACGCATTCCCGGCGTGCTCGCGAGTCGCGTTGGCGCCGTGTTTTACAGCGGTTGGTACGAGGCGGATCGTAAGAACGTCTACGCGACGCTCCCGACCGTGCAGGCCTTCTTGCGCGCGGGCGATCGCATCAGCGGCATCGACATCAAGCTCGACGACGTTCGTCAGCTTGCGGCCGGCAAGGCGGCCGTCGAACGGGTCGTCGCGGAACAGGGACGAAGTGACGAGCTGGTCGTCGAGACCTGGCAGGAGCTCAATCGCAACCTGTTTTCGGCCATGCTGCTGGAAAAGATTGCGATGTTTATCGGCCTGCTCTTCGTCGTGCTCGTCGCGTCGTTTGGCATCCTCGCGAGCAACCTGATGAGCGTGCTTGAGCGCAGCAAAGAGATCGCGATCCTCAAGGCGATGGGTGCTGCGGACGTCTCGGTGCAGCGCATCTTCGTGGCCGAGGGGCTCTGTGTCGGTTCGCTGGGCGCAATGAGCGGCATCACCATCGGATTGGTGCTCTGCTGGGCGCTCAACGCGTACGGGCTTCCGATGGACGATCTCTACATCGAGCGCCTCCCCGTGCACGTCGAGCCGATCGAGGTGGTCGCCGTCGCGGCCGCTGTCCTCGTGATCGTGTGGCTCTCAAGCCTGTACCCTGCGTGGGTCGCCGCGCGCACGCGGCCGGTCGACGGACTGCGCCATACCGACTAAGGCGCCCCGCGGGCGCACCGACGCGGCCGCCGCGAGAGCAGTGCGCGCGGTGTCCATGCGCGCGGCCGCCATTTGGGAGAGGGGTCTTGGCTCGCGGCGAAACAGCCTCAATCCGCTAGATTGACGCTGGATCCCCGGGGTCTGCGAGCGTTGACACGGCCCCCCTCGCGCTCTACGGTCGCGCCTCGCCGAGCCCATGCGCGCCGCGCCAGCATCACGTCGCGATGGCGACGCCGCCGACGCGCCCGTGTTGGTGCAAGTCCGTGCGCTCTTCAAGGAATTCACGATCGGGAGCGGTCGTGTGGCCGTGCTCCGCGGCGTCGACCTCACGCTTCGGCAGCGCGAGATGGCGACGATCATCGGCGCCTCGGGAGCGGGCAAGTCGACCTTCCTCCACTGCCTTGGAACCCTCGATCTACCCACCAGCGGATCGATCATGTTCGAGGGCACCGACATCACGCGGCTCTCGCCCGCCGAGTTGGCCGCGTTCCGCAACCGGAGCATCGGCTTCGTCTTCCAGTTCCATCACTTGCTGCCCGAGTTCAGCGCGCTCGAGAACGCGATGATGCCCGCCCTGATCGCGCGTCGACCGACGCGTGAGGCGCGTGAGGCCGCCGAGTCGATGCTCGAAGCGGTCGGCATGTCCCATCGGCTCAAGCATCGACCGGGAGAACTCTCCGGGGGCGAGCAGCAGCGTGTCGCCATCGCCCGTGCATTGGTCATGCGGCCCAAACTTCTGCTTGCGGACGAGCCGACCGGAAATCTCGACACGCGCACCTCCGCGGAGGTCCACGACCTCATGTTCAGGCTCAACGACGAGTACGGCCTGACCATGCTGGTCGTCACGCACAACATGGAGCTCGCCAAGCAGATGCCGCGCGTGGTGCAGATGGCCGACGGGCAGATTCTCGACGCTGGCCTCGGCGGCCGGCCGCATGCGAGCGCCCCGGCACAACGCGAGTACGCAGCGGGCGAGGTCGACGCCGTCCCCTCCAGCCCCTCCAGCCCCTCCAGCGCCTCCAGCCCAGGGCCTTCACGCGCAGATTCGTCCAAGCCAGATTCCTCCCGAGCGGAGGACGCCCAGGCTGCCCAGGAGACAGCGGGTGAGGGTGACTAGGCGGTCTCCCGCGCTCGCAGCCGGTGTTGCTGCGTCATCCGAGCTCGGGTCGGCTCGCGGGATTGCCCGATCGGCAGCCGCGGTGGGGCGGTCGCGCGCGCGCGCGTTGATCCTGCTGGTCTGGTGCGCGCTGATCTGCCTGCTGTGGTCGGGTCTGGCGCCCACGCGCGCCCTTGCAGCCCCGCCGCAGCGCACCATTACCTCGCCGCTGGATATCGGCCTGGGCCTTGATGACGACCTCGTGATGATGCTGATCGAGGCGCCGGAGGTCGAGGCGGAGCTCTACGGTCAACCGATTGTCGATGTCCGATTCCGCGGCAATCGGCGCGTCGAGTCCGAGGCGATGCTCCTGGAGATCACCAGCGGCCCCGGCAAGCGTGTCGATGCGCGCACGCTGGCGGCCGATCTGCGCCGCCTGTGGGAGCTGGGCTACTTCGACGATGTCAGCGTCGAAGGCGAGCTGGGCAAGGGCGGTGTGGTCTTGACCTTCATCGTCACGGAGCGATCGAGCATCCGCAAGATCATCGTCGAGGGCAACCAGAAGGTGAAGCTCGACGACATCAACGAGGAACTCGACCTCGCCAAGAACGAGGTGCTGGACCAGGGCAAGGTCAAGCGCAACGTCGAAAAGATCCGGCAGCTCTACACCGACCAGGGCTTCTTCCTCGCCGAGGTCAACTACTCCGTGCGCGACGTCGAGGACGAGCCGGGCAAGGTCGACGTCATCATCTCGGTGACTGAGTCCTCCGAGGTCGTGGTTCGCGAGATCGTGTTCGTGGGTAATCGCGCGGTGACCGACGACGAGTTGCGCAAGGCGATGTTTACCCGCATCGGCGGCTATATGGGCATCTTGTCCAAGAAGGGTGGCGGTGTCTTTAACCGCGATGCCTTCTCACAGGACTACAGCAATATTCGCTCGTTTTACGGCGATCGCGGCTATCTCGACGCCGACGTCGCCGACGGCGAGCTCGCGCTGAGTCCCGATCGTCGCTTTGTCCACATCACAATTCCGGTCGAGGAGGGACCCCAGTACCACATGGGCGAGATCCGAGCGCGCGAGCTGGTGGCCCGCGGCGAGAAGGAACTCTTCCCCGAGGACGTGCTCAACGAGTCGATCGAGCCGGTGCTCGCGGTGGGCGATGTCGCTTCGACGGCGAAGATCCGCATGATCCAGCAGGACATCGAGCGTCGCTACAAGGACAACGGCTACGCCTACGTCAACGTCGTGCCCTCGTCGCGCCAGGATCGCGACACGCTCAAGGTCTTCCTGATCTACGAGGTCCAAAAGGGCCCGCTCGTGTACATCGAGCGCATCAACATCCTGGGCAACGACAAGACCGCGGAGAAGGTCATCCGCCGCGAGCTCGCGCTGCAGGAGGGGGACCTTTACAGCGAAGGCCTCAAGGAGGCCTCGGAGAATCGGGTCCTGCGACTTGGCTACTTCACCGAAGCCGACATCAGTTCGTCTCGGGGGAGCGCTGAGGACAAGATCATCCTCAACGTCGAGGTCACCGAGCGCCTCACTGGTACCTTCCAGGTCGGCGCGGGCTTTAGCACGATCGAGGCCTTCGTCCTCCAGGCGCAGATCCAGTACGACAACTTCCTGGGGCGGGGTTCAACAGTGCAGCTGGTCGGTCAGCTCTCACGACTGCGCCGACTGTTCAACCTGCGCTACTACACTCGCTACTTCCTCGACTCGAAGTTCCAGTTCGACTTCAACATCTTCAACTCGTCGAACTTCTTCGTCGGCTTCCAACGCCAGAGCACCGGCTTCTCGGTGCAGTGGGGCTGGCCGATTCCCCGGCTGCGCAACCTGGTGCTCTGGGCGGGCTACGACTTTGAGTGGGTGAAGGCCTCGTTTGGCAGCCCGATCGGCGGCGCAGGCATCTTCGCCCCGGGTGCGGTGGTCTCGGTTCCCACCGGCTCACTGGTCTCAAACCTTTTCAACAACGGCATCACGTCGGCGCTGAGCACCCGCATCGTCTACGACTCGCGCGACAACTTCCTCTTCCCCACCAAGGGCACCTTCCAGCAGATCTCGGCGCAGTTCTCCGAGCCCTGGCTCGGCGCACAGAACCTCTTTCATCGCTACAACTTTGACAGCCGCTTCTATGTGCCGCTGATCAAGACCGACAAGAGCTTCCGCGCATGGGTCGTGTTTAAAACCCGCATGCAAGTTGGCTATGTGCACGGACCCCGCGATCGGGGCGTGCCGGTGTTTGAACGCTTCTTCCCGGGCGGTATCTACGGCTCTGGCCAAATCCGCGGCTACCGACTGCGCAGCCTTGGCGCCTACGTGCCGGTGCTCAGCTCGCCCGATCCGGCCGCGCAGCAGTTCGCGTTCGGCATCGGCGGTAACTTGCTGACCGCCTTCACGGCCGAGATCGAGGCGATGCTGATCCCACCGGCCAACATCAAGGCTGTGATCTTCATGGACGTGGGCAACGCGTTTAACACCGAGTCTCACTATTGCGAGAAGGCAGATCCGGACAACTTGCCCAAGGCGGATCCCTGTGTGCGATTCGCCCTCCGTTCGTTGCGAATTTCGACCGGCTTTGGATTCCGCTGGCAATCGCCGATCGGTCCGCTTCGCTTTGAGTGGGGCTTCCCACTCGATCGCCGCAAGTTCGGTACCAACGCGCTGCCCCCCGAAGATCCGGTGGTCTTCGAGTTCAACGTCGGCACTGGCTTCTAAGGCGGCTCCGCGGCGCCAACGCAATGCCAGGCGAGGCGGGCGGGAACGCCCGCGTGATGCGCCACAGCTCGCTAGGGAAGGGCCCGCGGAGGGAGGCGCTGGGAACAGCGCGGCATCGCGTACGGATCCCGCTGCTTTGGCGCTAGGAGTGGCCCCGGGGGGCGGCCATATTTCGCAGGGCGCTCTCGCGTGCGCGCCTCGATCGACGATGCGACGCCCTTTGGGCCGCTTGTCGCCAGGAATCGGTTGAATCGGCTTCGTAAGCCGGACGTCTGTGTCCGCGTTGCCCGGGCTATGCCCCAGCGGCTATGGTCCCGCGGCAGCGGGCCTGCTGGTCGAAACCACGCGGCGCGAGTCGCAACCTCTCGCAAGCCCGGCCTGTCTGATTCCGTCCCCAACGGTCCAAATGATGATGCTCTCGACGCAAAGCCCCCTCGCTCCTTGTGATGCGCGCCCGAGTGCCAGCACCGCCAACGTCTGCAAGCGCCCTCAGGGGCGGCGGGCCGTGCTGGGGTCGCTGGCGGGACGCCCGGTTCGCGCCGTCCTTGGGCTCGCGCTCGTGGGCGGACTGTGCAGCGTCGCCGATGTGACCCTCTTTGCGTCGGCGCCCGCAGAGGCCTCGGTCGAGAAGCTCCAGCGCATCGTCGTGGTCGACGTCTCCCGCTGCATCCTCGAGACGGCGCATGGCCAGCGCGAGAAGAAGAAGCTCGAGACTGAGTTCGCCTCGCGCAATGCCAAGCTCCAGAGCAAGGGCGCCGCGCTGCAAAAGGAGGCCAGCGACTTGCAGGCGAAGGCCGCGATGCTCTCCGAGAGCGAGCTTGCGCGACGTCAGCAGGACCTGATGGTCAAGGACCAAGAGCTGCAAAAGCTCTCGGCCGAGTACTCCCAGGAGATGGCCGCCAAGCAGGAGCAGTTCGCCGAGCGCATCCTGAAGAACCTGACGGCCGTGACCAAGCAGATCGCTCTGGAAGACGACATCCAGATCGTGCTGGTGCGTTCACCCGACACCGTGATGTACGCCAATCCCAAGTTCGATATCACCAACCGCGTGATCTTGGCCTACGACAAGAAGTACCCCTAAGCGTGCCCGTCGCCCTCACTGCCGCGAATTCAAGCACCGCTTCCCACCGCAACAGAGTCATGATCATGCAAAGCAAGCCCTCCCGCATCGATACCTTCCGTCCCCGCAGCATCATCGCGCGCCCGCGCGCCGGTCGTGGCGCGCTCGCGCTGGCCTGGGTGCTGGGCGCAGGTGCGCTTATGGGCGTGGTCGCTCCGACCACGGCTCACGCCGAGGTTCCGACGGTCGGGAAGGTTGCGCTCGTCGACATGCAGCGCGTGCTCGACGAGACGGTCGAGGGCAAAGCGGCCAAGAAGACCCTCGAAGAGTCGTCCAAGCGCAAGATGGAGAAGCTGCAGACCCAGCGCACCCGCCTGGAGAACATGCAGGCCAAGCTCAGCAAGATGGCGCCCGGGCCGGATCTCGATGAGGCCGCAGCTCGCTTGGAGCAGGACTATTACGACCTCCAGGCGATGTACATGACGATGCAGCAAGAGCTGCAAGAGTCCGAGGCCAAGACCCTTGAGGACATCTACAAGAAGTGCGCGGTGATTGTTGCGGACCTCGCCAAGACCGGCGGCATCGATCTGGTGCTCGTGCGCGATGAGTCCACCGTCCTCTACGTCAAGGACGGGCTCGATCTCACCACCGAAGTCATCAAGCTCTACGACAAGAAGGCCAAGGCCCCGGCCCGGGGCGCGACGCCTTAGGCGGCCCGCGAACAGGTCGCCCGTGGCAGCCGCGCGTGACCTGAGCTTTGGACGCCATATCCAGGGACGGGCGCCTGTTTGTGTGGAGCGGGAGGAGCGGCTCACGGGCGGCAGGCACTCGCGAGTGAGGATTGACCTCGTGTGCGCATGCGTGGCCGTGAGCCGTCTCGAGGCTGCGCAGTAGCGAGTCGTGAGCGCGAGCGGCTATGCTCCGCGCCGATGCTCGATGCCGTTGCGCTCCAGAAGATCCTGCCGCACCGCTATCCCTTCCTGTTCATCGATCGGGTGATCGCAGTCGAGGGCAACACGATCCACGCGCGCAAGCTGGTCTCGATGTCCGAGCCGATCCTGCAGGGGCACTTCCCTGGCCATCCGGTGCTGCCCGGCGTGGTGCAGGTCGAGGCGATGGCGCAAGCGGCGGTCGTGCTCGCGCATCAAACCGGGCACTTTAACCCCGCGACCCAGATCTGTTACTTCATGGGCATCACCTCGGCCAAGTTCCGCGCGCCGGTCGTGCCGGGAGATATCGTCGATATCCACGTGGAGGCGTTGCGGGTGGGCCGGATCGGCAAGTTCAACGGAGAGATCAAGGTCGACGGTCAGACGCGCAGCTCCGCGGAGTTCACGGCCATCATCGAAAAACTTCCCGTCGCCGACGGAGCCGAGAGCGGCGCATGAGTGGGACGCGCGTGGAGGGGCCACGCTCAGGCGAGGGCCAGGTGGAGCGCCGTCGAGGATCGGCCAGGGGGAGCGGCCGAACGCCCTGGCTCGCCCTGCTCGCCGGCCTCATGCTCGGCGGCTGCGCCAGCCACGAGCAGCGCAAGGTGACCCGCAGTGCGAAGCAGCTCGGCGCCGACCTTGGCGCGCTCCGTCAGGACAAGCTCGAATCGCGGATCCTTCCGTCCTCCCTCGCGTCGATCGATTGGGCGCAGCTCAAGAGCCGAGAGCGCCGCAAGATCGCCCGGCAGCTCGCGCACCCGATCGCCGCGCGACCCGAGGCCACCGTTGAACTCGCACCGGGTCGACTCGGAGAGCTGATCTGGACGGACGAAGGATTTCGCTTTGATCACAACCCCTTCGTCGCGTACGACCAGAGCAGTCCTCGGGCCGCGGTCAGCAGCTTTGTCCGCGCGAGCAAGGCTCAGGACTGGCAAGCGCTCATCGAATTTGCGCCGCGGCGCTTTCGCACCGGACTCACGCCAGCGATCTTGGAGGGGAGCTGGACCGATGAGGGGCCGGCCGGCGTCGCGCTCCGAGCGGCCAGGGATCGCCTCGAGGAGAATCTGCTGGGACCGATGCTGATGGATGAGCATCAGGCGCGCTTGATGTATCGGGGGGCCGAGGAGTCCGCCTTGCTCGAGCGGGAGGGCGACCGCTGGCTCGTCGTCGACTTCTAGCGAGTATCCCGCTGAATCCTGGCATGTCCGCGAAACTGTGCGCGATCGGGGCGATCCGGCGTCCGATCCGGCGTCCGATCCGGCGTCCTCGCCGATCGACCCGCCCGCGTCGGCGAGTCTCCCGAGGCATGCCGGATTCTGCGCGTGAGTTCACGCATGGATAAAATCGTGATGCAGCTTGCATGACTGCCCACGATTGGTAGCCTCAACATTGGTGATTCAGGTCACGGACAGCGCGAAGACCCGCCGCGGCATGGATGTCGCGGTGGCCATTGTCGCTTTCTTGCCTGCTGGGGCCAAGCTGCGGGAACATGGGACCTGCGAGGCCGCGCTGACGGGGATATCGGATCTAGCGATGTCTGGCCCGTGCTTTGCAACACCTAATCACGTGTCGATGCAAACGCGTTTTGAGTCTTGCCAAGGCGGAGATCGGAACACAGCGTTGCCGTCGGCACGCCAAGCGCCGACACAGCTCATGTCCCATCTCCAAAGCAGCCGCACGCGGCACACGTGCACCCGACCCGAGCCCCTGCAGGACGAGGTGCCGCAGCACTTGGGTGGCGCAGAGAATGCCGTGCGCCAGTGCGGCGGATACCGGGCGCCCGCGGACCGACCGGGCGCGCGCGGTTGGACCGTTCCCAAGGTTCCAGTACGGAAGCGACCCGTTGGCTCGCCCCAGCCGGTCATTCAGCTGCCCGTGGCGAGCCCCGTGCCGATCGTCGAGCGCAAGCCGGAGCGCGGCGAGCCCGAGCCTGGCCACGAGCGTGGCGTGGCCGTGATCGACTTCTACCTCTAGCGGTCGCATCCTCTGCCGGATGCGATGGCGCCACGCGACCGGGACACTTGAGCTCGGCGATGCGATTGCCGCGCCGAAGGTCGCCGCCATCGTCAATGTCACGCCGGATAGCTTCTCGGACGGAGATCCGAGCATTGGTCATGGCAGCGCGGCGTGGCTCTCGGATCTGGAAGCTCGCCTGGGCGCGTGGCTTGAAGCTGGTGTCGCGGTGCTCGACCTTGGCGCAGAGTCGACGCGACCGGGCGCCGTGCCTGTCGCGCCGGAAGCAGAGTTGGCGCGGCTGGTCCCGACCTTGGAGTGGGTGCTGGCATGGCGCGAGTCGGAGCGGGCGCAGGGCGGTCCCGGTGCAAGCCTGGTCGTCAGCATCGATACGCGCCACGCGAGCGTGGCCAGATACGCGCTCAAACTTGGCGCAGATGCGATCAACGACGTCAGTGGCGGTGCGGAGCCCGAGCTACTCGATCACGTGTCGCACGTTGGCGCGGGACTGATCCTGGGCCACATGCGGGGCGTGCCGGCGACGATGATGCAGGACATCTCCTTTCGCGACGTGGAGGAGGAGGTCTGCGCCGAGCTCGGACAGAGCGTCGCCCGAGCGCGCTCGCGTGGGATCCCGTTCGACGCGATCGTCGTGGACCCGTGTCTGGGATTTGGCAAAGACGCGACGCAGAGCCGGCGACTCTTGGTTTGCGGCGGGTGGCTTGAGAGCCGTCTGCAATGCCCCGTGATGATCGGCGCGAGCCGGAAACGGTTCCTGGCGAGATCAAGTGATCGTCCGATCGACCGCGACGATGCAACGCATTGGGCGGGCATGCTCGCGCTTGAAGGAGGGGCTCGCTTGCTTCGCGTCCACGATCCGGTCCGCGCCTGCCAGAGCATCGAGCTCTGGGCAGCCGTGCGGGACGCCACGCGTGCACGTGAGACCCCGCATGCATGACGTGAGGACAGCGGATCGGGTCAACTACGGATCGGGTCAGTGCGGATAAAGGCAGGACAGATCAGGTCAGTACGGAGCAGGGCGAATCGGGTCGACGCGGAGCAGGGCCGCTCACTGCTGGTATCTCGTTGCTGGCGGATCTTTCTAAGGCGGAGCTTTCTAACGCGGAGCTTTCCGGCCCGGAGCTTCCAGAACGGAGGCTTCTAAGGCGGAGCTTTCCGGTCCGGAGCTTCCGGTCCGGAGCTTCCAGTCCGGAGCTTCCAGTACCGATCTTCCAGTCCGGAGCTTCCAGTACCGATCTTTCCCGGACCGATCTTTCCCGGACCGATCTTTCCAGGACCGTGGTGACCGAGCCGTCGCTCGGACGGAGCAGGCCTGGGTGTCAGACTGGCCGCGCTGGAGCGGGCACCTCCAACGCGCTATCAAGCGCAGGTGTCGACGAGACGACTGTTTGGGACCGACGGCATTCGGGGACAGGCCAACGAGTGGCCGATGACGAGTGAAGTCGCGCTTCGGGTCGGAATCGCAGTCGCGCAGCACTTTGGCAACCACGGCCGCGTTGTCGTCGGGAAGGACACGCGGCTCTCGGGCT
>CAZVEM010000148.1:0-14520 GCA_964626165.1 uncultured Nannocystaceae bacterium | reverse complement strand
CCTCGACGACACGGCGTGCAACCTCGCGTCGATCAACCTCATGACCTTCGTGCGTGAGGACGGCGAGCTCGATCTCAGTGCGATCAAGCACGCGTGTCGCCTCATCACCGTTGTGCTCGAGACCTCGGTGTTGATGGCCCAGTTCCCGAGCTCTCAGATCGCCCAGCTCAGCTATCGCTTCCGTACACTCGGTCTCGGTTACGCCAACCTGGGGACCTACTTCATGGCAAGCGGCATCCCTTATGACTCTGAGGAGGCCTTCGCCATCTGTGGTGGCGTCACGGCGCTCATGACGGCCACCGCGTATGCGACCTCGGCCGAGCTCGCCAAGGAGCACGGACCCTTTGCCGGCTTCGCGAACAACCGCGAGAGCATGCTCCGCGTGATGCGGAATCATCGTCGCGCGGCCTACAACGCGTCGCCGCGCGAGTACGAGCAGCTCGCGACGCCGGCCGTCGGCATCGATCCTGCGCGCTGTCCCGCAGAGCTGCTTACGGAGGCCCGGAGCGAGTGGGATCGGGCGATCGAGCTCGGCGAGGCGCACGGCTACCGCAACGCCCAGGTCACCGTGATCGCGCCGACCGGCACGATCGGCCTGCTCATGGACTGCGATACGACCGGCATCGAGCCCGACTTCGCGCTTGTGAAGTTCAAGAAGCTCGCTGGCGGCGGTTACTTCAAGATCATCAACCAGACCGTACCCGCAGCGCTCGCGCGGCTAGGCTACAGCGAGGGTGAGATCCGCGACATTGAGCGCCACGTCAAGGGTGCGGGCACGCTGGTGGGTAGCCCGACCGTGACGCACGCACAGCTTCGCCACAAGGGCTTTACCGACGAGCTGATCACCAAGATCGAGGCCGAGCTCGGTCAGGCCTTCGAGATTGGCTTTGCGTTCAATCGCTACTCGCTGGGCGACGATTTCTGCCGCCGCGTGCTCGGCCTGAGCGAGGAACAGCTCCAAGACCCATTCTTGGATGTGCTCTCCGCGATCGGCTTCTCCGCGGAAGAGGTCCGTCGTGCCAACGAGTGGGTCTGCGGCACGATGACGATCGAGGGTGCGCCCCACCTTCGCGATGAGCACCTCCCCGTCTTTGACTGTGCCAATAAGTGCGGCCGGACCGGCGTGCGCTACATCGCCCCGATGGCGCACGTGCACATGATGGCGGCGGCGCAGCCCTTCCTGTCCGGTGCGATTTCCAAGACCATCAACATGCCGACGCATGCGACCGTCGCGGAGGTGCAGCAGGTGTACCTGGCATCGTGGAAGCTAGGCGTCAAGGCGATCGCGCTCTACCGCGATGGCAGCAAACTGAGCCAGCCGCTGAGTACGTCGTTCGCGGATGATATCGATGATGCCGAGGAAGTCGCCGAGGCCACGCAGGTGCCGTTGGCAGCTCGCGGCAACGACGAGCGTACCGGACGCGTCGTGGAGAAGATCGTGACGCGCTACATGGGCCAGCGTCGTCGCATGCCCGATCGTCGCAACGGTTACACGCAGAAGGCCACGATCGGCGGCCACAAGGTCTACGTGCACACTGGCGAGTACGAGGACGGCACCCTCGGCGAGATCTTCATCGACATGCACAAGGAGGGCGCAGCCTTCCGCTCACTGATGAACTGCTTCGCGATTGCGATCAGCCTCGGCCTGCAATATGGCGTCCCCCTCGACGAATACGCCGATGCCTTCGTGTTTACCCGCTTCGAGCCCAACGGCATGGTGACGGGTCACCCGAATGTGAAGATGTCGACGAGCATCATCGACTACATCTTCCGTGAGCTCGCAATCACCTACCTGGGTCGCTACGAGCTGGCGCACGTCCTGCCCGAAGACCTCGCGCCCGACACCACGGGCGACGCCGCCGAGGAAGGCGAGGGCGGCCGCGCCGAGGACGTCATGTCCGAGCGCGTCGTGACCCCAGGAGTACTGGGGCTCAGCGCTGACCTACCCAGTGTCGGGCTGGTCGGCAGCAGTGCCGGCGGCCGCATCGAGATTGAGGACCGCACGGTGGCTGCGGCCGCGCCGGCCGCGACGCGCGGTGCCGCGCGACCGGCCGCGACCAAGGCCGAGATCGAGGCGACGGCGACCTCGCTCAAGGTTCGAGAGGCGCGGATGAAGGGCTACGAGGGCGATGCCTGTGGAAGCTGCGGCACCTTCACCCTGGTCCGCAACGGCAGCTGCCTCAAGTGCGTCAGCTGTGGCGCGACCAGCGGCTGCTCCTAGCACGAGCATCGCAGCGCCCCTGACCTTCGCGGGCGGGCGCGAGACCGCGATCAAGCGAGCGCGACGGTCGTTCCTCCCTGAGAGGATCGGCCGTCGACGTTTGGGTCGCGGCGAGCGAGCTTCGCCGCTTTTTTGCCTGGTGAAGGCGAGGGGTGCTAGGGCCGATCGGGGCCGCATGGCAATCCTTGAATTCGACGGCGTGTGCAAGACCTACGGGAAGGGCGCGACTGCGACCCATGCCGTCGATGACGTGAGCTTCTCGCTGCGCGAAGGCGAGCTCGCGCTGCTCACCGGTCCCTCGGGTGCCGGCAAGAGCACGATCCTCAAGCTGATTCTCGCGATGGAACGGCCCGAGCGCGGCACCATCCGCGTCGCGGGACGGGACGTGCATCGACTCATGGATGGCAGCATTCCTTTCTTGCGGCGCAATCTCGGCGTGGTGTTTCAGGACTTTAAGTTGCTGATGGAGGCCACCGCGCAGGAGAACGTCGCGATCGCACTCCAAGTGCTCGGCCTCCCCTTCCGCGAGGTCTCGCGACGAGCCAAGGACGCGCTGGGTCGTGTCAACCTCGGCGGCCTTGCGCACAAGCAGGTCCGGCTGCTCTCGGGTGGCGAGCAGCAGCGTGTCGCGCTGGCGCGTGCGCTCGCGGTGGAGCCCTCCCTCCTGCTCGCAGACGAGCCGACGGGGAACCTTGACCCCGATCTGACGCGCGAGATTCTGCATGAGCTCGCGAGCATCCGCGATCGTGGGACGACCATTCTGCTCGCGACCCACGATCCGCTCGTCATGGACGCAGCGAGTGCCGACAGACGCATTTGTATCCTCCGGGGGCGGATCTCCGAGGACCACCAGTGGTTCCCAGCGCCGGTCTACGACCATGACGGCGCCGAAGGTGAAGCCTCAAGCGCGCATGGCGTTGGCTATCCCTACGACCTTGGACACGACGCCGCGTTGCCGCGCCGCCGCGTGGACTCGCGCCTCGACGCGCTGGAGGCCGCTCAATGAACGCGTTGCTCGCCCTGATGCGCCGATGGATCTACGTGCTGGCTCGCTGCGCGCGCGGCATGGCACAAAGCCCACAAGTTCAGCTCGTTGGTGTCACGACGATGTCGGTGTGCTTGCTGCTGCTGGCGAGCGTGGTGTTGCTGCTGAGCAATGCGTCGCGCGCGAGTGCCACTTGGGGCACCGACGCCCCGATGACGATCTACCTTCAGGACCAGGTTGCGCCTGATCAGGTCGATGCCCTGGTCGAACAGCTCCAAACTGCGCCAGGGGTCATCCTCGCGCAGCCCGTGAGTCAAGAGCAGGCACTGGCACGGCTTCACGAAGGACTTGGGTCGGATCAAAGCGTCGGGGATGGCCTGAGCGCAGAGCTCATGCCGCTCTCGATCGAAGTCACCTTTGCGCAGAGTGCCTCACCCAACGCAGCGCCGGCGCTCGCCGATCGGCTTCAAGGCAACCCGCTGATCGACGAGATCGCGCTTGCCGGACCGTGGGCGGCCAGGATGCGCGCTGCCACGGCATCACTCCGTGCGGTCGCGCTCGGGCTCGCCGCGATCGTGGTGCTCGCGTGCCTTATGATCGTCAACAGCACGATCCGTCTGGGTGTCTTCGCCCGCCGCGCCGAGATCCAGATCCTGCGCTTGGTCGGCGGAACGACACGCTTTGTGCGGGCCCCATTTGTGATGGAGGGCGCGCTTCAGGGGGCGCTTGGCGCTGCGCTGGCGCTAGGTGTCTTGTACTTTGCCTTCGATGCGCTCTCGCCGTGGCTCAATCAGGGCTTAAGCGTGCTCTTCGTCGGCGACTCGCTGCGTTTCTTTAGTGCGCAGGAGATCGCGATCGGGATCGCCTTTGGTGCCGCGCTCGGGTTCGCCGGAGCTCGCGGCGCGGTGCAGCGCTTCGCGGAGGTCTAGCGCCGATGTTTTCAACGCGCTCTCACGCGATCGCCTCCAACGACCTTCTCGACCCCGCGGGCCCCGGGCCAGCGGGACTCGGGGGACTCGCGGGGCGAGCTGCACAGGTGCGCCCAGCCGGATGCGGGCTCGCGCGCCGTCGCCCGATCTCCCATGCGTGGCTCGTCCTTGCGCTGAGCCTCCTCATGCCTGCGCTGGCACACGCCGAAGATCCGGTGACGCGCCGAGATCTGGCGCTCTCGTCCGAGCTGCGCCTCCTTGAAGCGGCAACTCAGATCGAGCGAGGCATTGAGGCGGCGCGACATGAACGAGAGAGCCTTGGCTTCGCGATGAGTGTGCACCGCACGACGCGGCAAGATGTCGCGCGGCAGCTCGCCTCCTATCGCTCTCGCCGCGTACCGATCGCCGCCAAGGCGCGACGGAGCGCGCGTGCCGTGTACAAACTCTCGCAAGGTGGGGCCGGTCGCCTGCTTCTTCACCAGGAGGCCGAGCCTGGGCTCGCACAGCGAAACGCACGCATTCTCGAATATGCGATGCGTCGGACACTTGAAGATCTGGCGGTCTATCAGCGGGCTGAGGAGCGCGCCGAGTCGGACCTCCTCGCTGCGCACCGTGAACAACAGGCGCTCGGCGTGCTGACCTCACTCGCACGCGGGCAAGCGACCGCGCTTCGTATGACGCGGCGACAGCTCGGACCGGTACTTGAGCAGCAGAGACTGGCTCGTCGGGTCATGCTCAGTCGCGGCGACAAGCCACTGAGTCGCGAGGAGCGCCAGCTCGTCGGCATGATTCAAAAGAGCCGGGCTCGGCTTGCGCGTCGTCGTGGACTGGATCTGCTCGAGGCGGAATCTCTCTCGTCGCCGACGGGCGGCAGCGTCGTGGGCAAGTTTGGCGACTATCGAGATCCCGTGCTCGGTGTGATGGGTCACCGCGACGGCGTCGAGCTGCGAGCGACCCCACGCAAGCCGGTGGTCGCGATGGCGCCGGGCACCGTTGTGATGGTGACCGAGCTCTCCGGCTTTGACCAAGTCGTGGTCATCGACCATGGCGGTGGCTATCACTCCTTGATCGGTCGACTGCTCACGACCTCCGTTGAAGTGGGCGACGAGGTCAGTGGCGGCAGTCCGCTCGGCGTGCCGGCACCCAAGCGACTCGACGATGGTCTGGGGACCACCGTTTATCTTGAAGTGCGTCATGGCGAGCGAGCCGTCGATCCCACCCCGTATCTCCCGCGCGGGAGACCGCGGCACGAGGCCGGGCCTGACGCGGCCCGTGGACGAGCTGCATCAAATTGGCGATGGTCCGGTGCCGCAGCTGCATCCCCGCCGTCTATCGGCGAGAGCGATAGCGGCGAGCAGGCCCAGCCGACGCCGCAGCCATGACGGAGGCACGCGGAGACAGATGCCGGCCGCCATGACAAGGACGTCGCCACCGCCGCCATCATCCTCCCGCCGCGACAACACGCTCGGCTATGCTGGTGCTCGCATGTGGAGCCGATCGCACGCAATTGTCGCCGCCATCTCTCTCAGCGCCGGGATCGTCATCGGTGCTGGGCCACGTGTGCTGGCAGGCGTCGCGCAGGCCAACGCCCCCAAGATCGCGCCTCAAAAGGCCCCAACCACCGGCCCGAGCGACGACAGCAACGACAGCCACGACAGCAACGACAGCGACGGCGCGCAAGGTCCCAAGGGTTCGACGCCGGCCAACGCCCCTCCGGGACATTCCCGCCTTGAGAAGCTCGACCAGTTCGCTCGGGCACTCGCGATCATCGAGCGACTCTACGTGCGTCCCGTCAGCGGTGACGATTTGATGGATGGTGCCTTGCGAGGCATGGTCGCTCAGCTCGACCCGCACTCGCGCTACATGGCGCCGCAAGAGGCGAAGATGTTGCAGCAGGACCTCGATGGCCGCTTTGGCGGCGTCGGGCTGATCGTGACCCTGGACCGCGATGAGCGGGGTGCGGTGACGCTGATGGTGCGCGAGGTGATCGAGGGCGGCCCCGCCGCCAACGCCGGCGTGCAAGTCGGCGATCACATCTCCGAAATCGAAGGAAAGCCCGTCGGTGCCTACCTCGACCTGCTCGACGCCGTTGGTGCCATGCGAGGAGAGATCGGGACCAGTGTCCGCTTCGTTGTGCAGCGGGAGGGCGAGGAGCCGCGGTCGCTGACGGTGGAGCGACAGACGGTCGTCGCTGCGGCGGTCGTGACGCAGGACCTGGGGAGTGGTCTCGCGGTGCTCCGCTTGCGAGACTTTCAGAGCGGCTGTGCGCGCGACATCAAGAAGGTGATCGAGGAGCTTGAGCGCAAGCACAAAGACAAGGGCGGGCTGCGCGGGATCGTGCTCGATCTTCGCGATAACGGTGGCGGACTCTTGGTGGAGGCCATCGAGCTTGTCGACCTCTTTGTGTCCCAGGGCGTTATCGTTCGCACGCGCGGTCGCGGGGAGGCCGAGGTGGATGTGTTTCGGGCACAGCCCGGCGGCACGATCGCAGACTTGCCGCTGGTCGTGTTGATGAACAAGGGCTCGGCATCGGCCTCTGAGATCGTTGCGGGGGCGCTGCAAGACCACGATCGCGCTGTGCTTGTCGGCGAGCGCAGCTATGGCAAGGGCTCGGTCCAGACTCCTTACTCGCTGGGACAGGGTTCGGTTCTCAAGATCACCACGGCGCTGTACTACACGCCTGATGATCGACTGATCCAAGCCAGTGGTGTCGAGCCAGACATCGCGATCGGAACCGCGGCGCGCACCGAGACCGACTCACGCTCTGATCTGATTGCAGAGCGTGATGTTCCTGGCCACCTCGATCCTGCAGATTTCAAGGTGCAAGCGGCCGATGCGTCGCTGCGGACAAAGATCCTCGCCGAGCTTGAGAAAGACCCACAACTCGCCGGCGCGGTCGAGGTCTTGCTCGCAATCTCTCCGGATGGCGCCATGAAGGGCCGCGTGAAAAAGAGGGGGCGTTCTCGTTGAGCATGAACGACGCAGCGACGTCGCGTCAGACCGCGCTTGCATGGCTCTTGCCGGTGCTGATCATCCTCGGCCTGGGGGGCATGGCGATGGGGCCCGCTGCTCCAAGCGCGACAACGGCTCGCGACATCGTGCAGGACGCGGTCGCGCAGCGCATGGCCGGCTTCGCCTTTCAAGACGCGCGACGCTGGCAGGCAGAGCAGGGCGATCTTACGATTCCGTGGAACGATGCGCACGGACACATGGCGATCGTGATCGACGACGTGGGTCGCAAGCTTGAGACCGAGACGCAGCTCGCTGCACTCCGCTTTCAGCTGACGATGAGCGTGCTCCCGGGCTCGGTGTACGCCGCGGGCATGCAGGCCCGGCTCGCGCAAGATCCCCGCCGCTATCGCGAGGTTTGGTTGCACCTGCCGATGGAGCCGCAAGATCCCGCGCAAATGACTCATGCTCCGGAGGGTGACGAGGAGTTTCTCCTCGCCGCGGACGATGACGAGACCCTTCGGGCGAAGTTGTCGAGGGCGCTCATGCAGGTGCCAAGCGCCGTCGGAGTGAACAACCACATGGGGTCGAGCCTGACCATGGATCGACGCGCAATGGACGTCGTCATGGATGAGCTGGCCAAGCGCAAGCTCGCGTTCCTGGATTCCCGGACTACGCCCGAGACGCAAGCGGAGGCGGCCGCCCGAGCGCGCGGCCTCCCCGTGGCGTCCCGTCAGTTCTTTCTGGATCATGAGCCCGGTCAAGAGGCGATTGCGCGGCAACTTCGACTCGCTGCGGAGCGCTCAGAGTCGGGGCCTGTGGTCGTCATCGGACACCCGTCCGCCGATGTGCTGGAGGTACTGGAAGAACAACTCCCTGCACTTCATGCGCGCGGTGTTGCGGTCTATCCGCTCTCCGAGATCATCGCTCACCTTGAGCCGTAGCTGCGTCGCCGCGGCGTCCCGTGGATCAGCGCAGTGAATTGTCAGGATTTGCGGTGAGATGGTGGGAGCCGAGCACCGCTGTCGGTCCTGGAACCCTCGCCCCGCGTAGGCCCTTGCACCCCGGCAACGAGCCTTTTGAGTCAAGTCCGACGACCTGTGTCACACGCCGAGAGGATGTCGTGTTCGCGCCAGCTGCGCTCGGCAAAGTGGGCCGTAGCTCACCAAATACGGCCTCGCATCGGGCACGCGCGCACATGTGCGCCTTGACACGTTTGTTCGATCGGAACTAGCGTTGGGATCCATTGGCCCTCCAGCT
The DNA here is from genome assembly GCA_964626165.1 of uncultured Nannocystaceae bacterium. GTDB lineage: Bacteria > Myxococcota_A > Polyangia > Nannocystales > Nannocystaceae > CAZVEM01. The sequence continues at coordinate 6,176 of CAZVEM010000148.1, read as the reverse complement.
GGTCATCGAGGATTTGGAGGGTTCGACGACTGTCGTTCCCCTCGGAGAGGTGCCGATTACGATCGGGCGCCGGGAGGGGAACACCATCCAACTCACCGAGCAGAACGTGTCGCGCGATCACGCGCGACTCGTCTTGACCGATGATGGTTGGCAGATCGAGGACCTCGGTAGCTACAACGGGGTACTGGTCAACGCCGTGCCGATCCAGGGTCGCGTCTCCCTCGCGGAGGGCGACCAGATCCTCATTGGCGACTACCAGCTGGCGTTGCTCGATGACGATGATCGTCGGACCGTTGACCTGGGTGCTGGACTCCGGGCCGCCAACGCGGACATGGCCATCACGCATACGGAACCCGCGATGGTGCCCACCGGACCGATCGCGACCCTGCCTCCGCAGAGCTCCGCCGCGGCGGAGCACGACGAGGAGGAGCTTCGGGGTGGCGCGGGGTGGCTCATTGCTGGCTTGCTGGCGGTGGTGGTGATCGCCGGCGGCACTTGGGTTGCGTTCCAGCAGGGCCTGATTCCGGGCATGGGACCGGGCACCAAGCCAGCGGGCGAGAACCTGGCGCAGAAAGGCAAGACGGAGGGCAGCAGCGAAGGCACCCAGCCCGCCGGGGACGACGGCGCCGGCGTTGCGGCGACAGGTAACGACGGTGGCGCGACCGGCCAGCCCACCAGCGCGGGTGCAACCGGGGACACGACCGGGATCCCCGCCGCGGAGACCGGCGCCGCAGATACCAACGCGGACGACGGGGGCTCAGACTCGTCGGGAGATGGCGAGACCACGGGCGCCGGAACGCAGCCCGGCTCGGACTCCGGAGGCACGCTCCCCACGCCCGTCCCGGACGCGCCGGTAGAGGGCGCCAAGAAGACGGGCAAGACGCCGGCCAAGACGCCGATGAGTGATGAGGAGGCGGCCGACCTCCTTCAACAGGCGCAGGATGTCGCGCTCTCCGATCCGGCCAAGGCGTACGCGCTTGCGAAGAAGAGCTACGACGGCAAGAAGAGCAGCAAGGCGCTCATGATCATGGGGACTGCTGCCTGCAAACAGAAGTGGGCAGACAAGGCGAAGGCCGCCCAAAAGAAGATGGGTGAGTCGGACGCCAGCAAGCTCGCCACGCTGTGCTCGAACTACGGGATCGAACTCTCGACCGGCGAGTGACCAACTCGAAGCGCTGTGCCCTCTCCCTTTGCGGCAGAGACGGCCGGTCGAGAAGGCGCGCAGAGACGGACTTCAGAGAAGCTCTGCAGATAAACGCCAGAGGTCGACGCGCGTAGATGAAGCGTCGCGGGTGCTGCCCGAGTGAGGCCCGCGCGCAACATGCATGCTCTGATCCCGCCGATTAGACCAACAGCTGCTCGAACAGTGTCAGGGTCTCGCGCTCGTCGGGATCGATGTAGTCGTCGGCGGCGATGAGTCCCTTGATCGCTTCAAGGAACAACTCGCGGTGCTGCACTGGCACTTCCGTGGGATCGACCTCTTCCGGCGGAGGCGGCGACTTGAGCCACGCCATGATCTGCGCGCGATCCTCTTGGAGCTCGAGCTTCTCGATCATCTTCGCGACAAAGTCTCGCTCCTCAGGCTGGATCTTGAGATCCGCCCACGCGAACGAGCACACAAACTTCATCAGACGCAGGCGCTCGCTTCGGGTGATCGTGCTGAGCATGTGGAGAGCCTAACGAAAGCGCGAGCGTCTCAAAAGCCCCACGTGACATCACGACCGCGTGTGGTCGGAAAGCGCCTGCTGTGCCGCGTTGTAGCCGCACATTCCGTGGACGCCGGGTCCGGGATGGGTGTAACTCGAACACAAATACAGCCCCCGAACCGGCGTTTTGTAGCGAAACCATGGAAACGCGGGGCGAAAGATCAGTTGATTTGTCCACGCATTGGTTCCGCCACACAGATCGCCGCCGACGAGGTTGGCGTTCTCCCCCTCCAATTGCGGCGGTGTGACGACGCGGCGCGCGAGCACTTGCGCACGAAAGCCCGGCGCTTGGGCTTCGATGCGCTCGTCGATTCGGTCGGCCAAACGCTCGCCCGCGTCGGTCCACGAACCATCGACGCGGACCGGGACGCGCGTGTACGCCCAAAGTGTGTGGTGTCCATTCGGGGCGCGGCTGGAATCGGCGAGACTCTGCTGTCCGATGACCAGGTAGGGGTTGGTTGGCAGCTCGCCGGCGCGAACCTGCGCGGCGAAGCGATCGAGATCCGCGAGACTATCGCCCAGGTGCACAACTGCCGACCGGGCACATCGCTCATCGCTCCACGGCACGGCGCCTTTGAGGGCCCAATCGAGCTTGAGGGTTCCCCAGGCATGGGGAAAGCGTTCCATTCGGCGGACGAGTCGGCCTGGCAGCGCGAAGTCGCGCGCAAGCTGGAGAAAGAGCGACGGCGCTGCGGTGTCGGCCAGAATCGGTCCTTTGACCCGAATCTCTTCTCCATCCGCCAGTCTCACGCCGACGCTGCGCCGGCCGTCGCCGAGCAGGGACACCACCTTAGCGCCAAGTCGAAGCGCCCCTCCGTGTGCCTTGAGCTGATCGATGAGTGCCTGCGTGATCGCACTCGCACCGCCCCGCGGGACGCCGTAGCCGCCGCTGGTGGCCATGGCCGCGAGCATGTATCCGACGGCCGCGCCAAACATGTCCCCTGGGGCGACGTCGGCATGGAGAGCTAGGCCGGGCATCACCCGGCGCGCGGCCTCCGTTTCGAACAAACGTCGTGCGAGATTGCCTCCGCTTCGGGCAAATAGCCTCGCGGCGTGCAGCGGGATCAAGGGTCCGAGCCTAAGTCCGGCGAGGATCGGAGGGAACGTCGACAACAGCGTCGGCACAAGACGCGCCTCCACGCGGCGGTGCCAGGTCGCAATGCGATGCCATCGGTCGCCGTCGCGCGTGCTGCCAAAGTTCCCTCGCATCAACTCGAGGTCGCGGCTCAGGATCGCGCAACTTCCATCCGGAGCCGGATGGGCGCTATCGATCGCCGCATAGTCGAAGTGAAGCCCGTGACGCTGCAGCTGGAGGGCCCTAAAGGCCGGGCTGATCTCCGAGAATGGGAAGAAGCTGGCGCCGACATCGTGGACAAAGCCCGGCAGCGTGGCCTCTTCACTGCCAAGTGCGCCACCAGCCCGCGTCGGATGACTCTCGACGACCAAGACCGAAAGACCCGCCATCGCGAGCACGCACGCGGCAACCAGTCCGTTGGGACCGCTACCGATCACGAGCGCGTCGGGATCGCCGTTCAACAGGCCCTCAGCATAGCAGGTGGTCTTGGGGGCGCCTGATGCTGCCGGGTATGCGTTGCGCTCGCATCTGCCCCCATCCGCGCGCTACACGTCCCATGGTGAGGCTGTCGGCGATTCCAAAAGCGCTTCCACGTCCGCCATGGTGAGCTTCTTACCGCCCTTGCTATCACGGCCAAGGGCAGACTCGGCAATCTCGCGCTTCTGCGCGCCGAGGTCGACCATCTTCTGCTCGACCGAGCCTTCGATCACCAGTCTGTACACCATCACGGGCTTGTCCTGCCCGATTCGATGCGCGCGATCGGTCGCCTGATCTTCAACGGCGGGGTTCCACCATGGATCGTAGTGGATGACGGTGTCAGCCTCAGTCAGCGTCAGACCACTGCCACCGGCCTTGAGCGAGATCAAGAACACCGGGGGACCATCTTTGCGCTGGAACTGGTTCACCAGTTCTTCGCGATTCTTGGTGCCGCCGTGCAGCCAGAGATACTCGATCCCGAGCTCGGTCATGACCTCTCCGAGAATCTTCTGCATCTCGACGAACTGGCTAAAGACCAACACCTTGCGACCCGAGCCGATGCAGTCGGCGATCAACTCACGGAACGCCTCAAGCTTCGCCGAAGGAGGCACGACCGTGCCCTCGGGCAAGCCCAGCAGATGCGGATCGGTGCAGACCTGGCGAAGCCTCGTGAGCGCCGCAAGGATCGTCATCTGCGACTTTTCAAGACCAAGGTCTTCAATCTTGCCCATGATCTCGGTCTTGGCCGCCTTGAGGATGCGGTTGTAGAGCGCGAGCTGAGCTGTGCCCATCTGCACGTAGAGAGACTGCTCGGTCTTGGGCGGTAGTTCGCTGGCGACGTCTTCCTTGCGACGGCGCAGCACGAAGGGGCGCACACGCGCCCGGAGTCCCTCGAGTGCGGCGCGATCGCCATCTTCGATGGGCCGTACGTAGGTGCGCTGGAACTCCGTGATGGTGCCCAGAAAGCCCGGTGCCAAAAAGTCGAAGATCGCCCAGAGGTCGACGAGATGGTTCTCGACCGGAGTACCGCTCATCGCGAGCCGGTGCTCGGCGTTGACTTCCTTGGTGGCCTTCGCGGTGCTGGTCGTCCAGTTCTTGATGTACTGCGCCTCATCAAGGATGACGTAGCGGAACTTGATCTTGGCGAGCTCTTCGATGTCGCGGCGCAGCAACGTGTAGCTGGTCACGACGATGTCGCTCTTCTTAAGGAGGCGACGATTCTCCGCGCGATCGGCCCCGTGCCAGACCAAGACGTTAAAGCTCGGTGCCCACTTCTTGACTTCGCCCTTCCACACCGACAGGACCGAAGTGGGGCACACAATTAAGGAGGGCATGCTCCCCTCCATTTCTTGCGCTTTGGTGAGCAGAGCGAGCGCCTGCACCGTTTTGCCGAGACCCATGTCGTCCGCCAAAATGCCGGTCATGCGGTTCTCGTGGAGCTGCCACAACCAGGCAAAGCCCGACTGCTGATACTCGCGAAGCTTGGCGGCCAGCGCCTTGGCCTTCTTGGGCGCCTTACCGGACTTCTCGCCGGTCATGTTCGACATCAGCTGCTTGACCTCCTTGGCGACTTGCGCGTCCGGAACGGCACCCAGCAAGCGGCTCAAGGTGCCGAGTTCAAGCGTGCTGAGCTCGACGTGGCCTTTCTTGTCGAAGTCGAGGCCACCGGCGGCCTCAGCGATCGGCGCGAGCAAGCGAGCATCGAGCTTGACGACGCTGCCGTCGGTCAAGGTTGCCCAGCGTCGGCCCTCGTGGAGCCAGCGAAGGAGGTCGCGGAAGCTCAGCAGCGAATCGTCGCCTTCGACGTCCACGACCGCGTCGACGTCGAGCACCGAACCGCGATTGCGAACAGATACCTTTGCCGACGGTGACTTGCTGCGCACCTTGGGCATCTTGGGAACTCGCCGCTCCCAAGCTTCTGGGAGCAAGGGGATGCCGGCGACGATGAACTCAATGGCCTCGTCCGCGACCGCGGTAAAGCACTGCAGCGTGTCGCTCCACGCGACCTTAAGATCCGTCAGGGCCTTCCGCGCCGCGCTTTCACCGTCGAGGTCGCGATAGAACGAGATGGTCTCGCCTTCCATCGACATCGAGTAGCGCGCCGACGCTGGATCAACGCCGCTAATTCCGAGCGTGACGTTGCCGTAGCGCGCCGCGAGCTCGACTTTGACACGCTCTCCATCGCCTTCGATGGTCGCGATGATCTGCTCGATCTCGCGTTTGTCGCTGGCGAGCGCGAAGAGGTCCTGACGCGGCACGCCGACTGCCTGGAGCTGCGCGCTGAGCTGATCCATGTGCTCGGCGTCGATGCGCGCGTCCATCAGAATTCGCGGCTGTTTGGCGACCGCGTCGAGCACCCAGGGCGGGGTGTCGAGGACCAGGAACGCTTCGCCGCTTGAGGCGACGACAAAGAAGCTGGGCGCACCACCGATGAGCTCGCCGTCGTCGAGCTCGAATCGGCGGCCGCTCTCGACGTGCTCAAGGAAGGCATGAAGCTCGACCTTCTGGTCGCGTTCGCGCGATTCCGCCTGCACGCGGAGGACCAGCGGTTGCTTGGGAAAGGTCAGTCGGCCGGCGCCCTTGAGGGACACCGAACTCTCCCTTGCGAAGTAAAGGAGGCCCGCCATGGCAGTCGCCTCCAAGACGTGCGCACCTTCTTCGGTCTGATCGATCTCCTGATCGAGATATGCGCGGATAATCCGATCGGCCGGAGTCATCCAGCTCGTGCCGCCGCCCATTGCCCGCATGGAGCTCCCCGAGTCAAAGCTCTTCACCAGCCAGTGCGGTCGCTTGTATTCGATCTGATAGCGGCGGCCGCGGGTCGCCGCCTTGGAGACTTCGGTGACCCATGGGTTTTGGGTCACCGCCATCTCGTCGCCGCGCTGGTAGGTCTGGCGCAATGTGAGAGCGAGCGCGAC
>CAZVEM010000147.1:10541-14584 GCA_964626165.1 uncultured Nannocystaceae bacterium | reverse complement strand
CGCCGGACCGGGGACCACCGGAGACGGAGATGGCGACGGAGATGGCGATGGCGATGGAGACGGCGACGGCGACGGCGACGGGGATGGGGACGGCGACGGCGACGGCGATGGAGATGGGGATGGAGACGGGGATGGAGACGGGGACGGAGACGGGGATGGAGACGGGGATGGCGACGGGGATGGAGACGGGGACGGTGATGGCGACGGCGATGGGGACGGGGATGGGGATGGGGATGGGGATGGTGATGGCGACGGGGACGGCGATCCGTGCGTTGGCTTTCAGACCATCGGTCCAATCGAGGTCGAGGAGCCTTGGGTGAAGGCCGGGATGTATTTCGGCATGTCGACGATGGGCAACACCAACTACGGTGCCTCGGCGAATCCAGACGCTGGCGGCGCAGTCGTCTTCCCGCTCAATATCCAGTGTCCGGGCGAGTACTACGTTTGGGCGTTGGTCTACGACGCAACGCCGGGGACGGGTCCGAACAACCCGGACTCGTTCTGGGTCGACGCCGACGGCGATGACATGCTCAACGAGAACGTCGACGTGGAGTGGGTCTACGGATGCACGAACTTCGGTGCGCCACAGTGGAGTTGGCAGCCAATCACCTGGTTTGCCGGATTCAGCAACAACCAATGTCAGTATGACGACGTCGTCTTCGACCTGACGGCCGGGCAAACCACGCTGTCTTTCTTCCCCCGTGAGGGAACCCAGCAGCAGCCCACGGCGATTGGACAGCTTGTGCTGACGACCGATCCGAACTACACGCCGTAGTTCGGCGGGAAGGCGTGCGACCGACGCACTGGGGGCGTCGCCCGAGGCCGTCGGTTGCTTCGCGATCGGTGCGGTGCGAGACGATTGGTGTTCTCCCGTTGGTGGCGCGCGACGTCACGCGTGAACGGGATCATGCGTTTGGCATCGACTCCGCGCGGGCGAGCAGCTGCTCGACACGTCGCACGAGCACGGCCGGGACGAAGGGCTTGGCGAGGAACTCCATGTTCTCTCCCAGGCCGGCGCCGCCGGCGATTCGAGTCTCGGTATACGCGGAGACCAACAGCACTGGCAGGCCCGGCCGAATCGACCGCAAGATCGCGGCGAGCTGGAGACCGTTGATCTGCGGCATCACGACGTCACTGACGACGCACGCGATTTTGCCTGCATCGCGCTTGAGCAGTCCGATCGCATCTGGTGCGCCGCTGCACTCAAGCACGTCAAAACCAGCATCGCGTAGCGCCGTACAGACTGCCGCGCGCACGGCATTTTCGTCCTCGACGACCAGGATGGTCGCGTCGCGGGGTTGACTCGCTTCAGGGACCACGGCCGCCGCCATGTGCGGTCGTAGCTTCGAAGCCGGCAACGACAGCTCGATCCGTGTGCCCTGCTGCGGCGCGCTGACAAGTGAGATGCTGCCCCCGGCTTGAGTCACGACGCCGTGCACCATCGCGAGTCCCAGTCCCGTGCCCTCCCGGCCTCGGGTCGTATAGAAGGGCTCGAACACGTGGGCTTGCTCCTCAAGTGGAATTCCCAGCCCTGTATCCTCCAGGGAGATCGAGACGCGAAAACGTTCCCCGCCGATGGGATCGCTGGTATTTGCCGCGGAGACCTTGCGCGTCAAGATGGTGAGCCTGCCACCTTCAGGCATCGCAGCCTTCGCGTTGAGGGCAAGATTCACGATGGCCTGCTCAAGCATCGTCGGATCGATCTCGATGCAGGGGACCTCGTCGAGCTCAAAGATGAGCTCGACGTCTTCACCAAGCACCCGGCGAAGCAGGCGGCGAATGCCCTCAAGGAGCGAGTTGGGGTCCACCACCTGCGGTTCGGAAATTTGCCGGCGCGCGAATGCGAGAAGTTGAGCCGTGAGCGCCGCGGAGCGTCGCGCCGCCTGGCGGATCTCGTGGACCTGCGCGCGCTGAGGTCCGCCCGCTTCAAGCTCTCGCATCAACGAGTCGGCGTAGCTCAGGATCACCGTGAGCATATTGTTGAAGTCGTGCGCGACGCCGCCTGCGAGTCTCGCGACGCTCTCGAGTTTCTGCGCTTCGGCGAGCTGCACTTGGAGGCGTCGACGATCGGTAATGTCCAGTACGCCGCCCACGAGCGTTCTTGGGTGGCCGTCGCCGTCGACGTGCATACGCGCCTGCGAGTACACCCATGCTTCGTCGCCGTCGGGACGAATTACGCGATACTCAATGGGGCCATACAGCCCCGATCCCCGCGAGGTCTCGAGCGCTGCATCAACCAAGGCACGATCTTCGACATGAACGACGCCGTGGAGGGCGCTCCAACGACGCGCACCGCCCTCGGCGCGGAAGCCGAGGGTGTCGAGCACGGAATCATCGAGCGTGAGCAAGTCGTCGCGGAGGTCATAGCTCCAAAGGCCAACACCGGAGGCCTTGAGGGCCAGGCGAAGTTGGGCGGAGTCGACGACCGAATGCGGCTGCGAGCTGCCACGCTGGTCCCCCTCGCGCGTAACTCCAGCGCGCTGCGGAGCTGTTCCATCGAGTCGCAGCCGCTCCCAATGCTCGGGATCGGGCAACATGACCCACAAGCGAAATCCGCCAGGCCAGGTACGAGGCGCTGCGGTGATGACCACTTCAAGTTCTAGGCGAGGATGCGCGCCTGGGGCCGCGACAGGCTGCCGGAAGCGATAGCGAACTGGAACCCCCGTCGTGACGACGGTGGCGATTGCGGTCCGCAGTGACGGGGATGGCTGACGCTTGAATGACTTCGAGGTGTCCGCTGAGCCATCGTCTTGGCGTACCGAGCTGGCCGGCGATGGGGCGACGTCTCCCGCTTCAAACGCGAAGCGCAAGAGCTCCTCGATCTCAAGGCCAACGGCGTCATCTCGGCCAAGCGCACCGATGCGGCGGCTCGCCCAGTGCACCTCGCCCGCCTCGCTCATCAAGAGGAGGGCCGCGGGGCCGCGCTCCAGCTCCCGGAGCTGCGCGTCGAGGATCGGATCTCCGCTAATCACAATGGGCGCCTCGCGTGCCTCGCCTTGGCCGGCTCGCTCAGCGGATGCCTCGCCGGTGTCCTCTCCCACAGCCATCTTCAATCGAACTTATTGCATGAGCGCACGGCGGCGCCCAAGGGCCCACGATGATCGCTTTGACCTCGCGGCGCCTCCGCGCACGTCGTCGAGTGGAGAACGAGCGCGTACATCGGCACACCCTTCGGCGAGGGCGCAAACGTCTCGGCGGCATTGCGCTGCTTTCCGTCGATCCGTCCCGTCGATCCGTCGCTGGCGGGGCAAACGGGTACCGCGCAGCCGTTCCAGGATCTGGAGCGGCGCGCGGTTTGGAACAGGCGCGTCGGGGGACCCAGGGCGACAGCGGCCGTCATGCGATCGATGCGCCGCCGAGGCGAAGGGCAGCCCTCACGGGCTCTCGAAGAACCCCGCGTGGCGCTCGGACGCGCTCCCGATGCAGCCCGATATTGCTCGTTGGTCACGTACGCCCGGAACGCTCCCTCCTCGCGCCTCGTTCTGCATGGCGATTGCACGTCCGTGCACGCCACGCGGCGTATTCGACGACCTGCGCTAGTGTTCGCCAGGCTCGAAGGCCACGCCCAGCTCACTCATGCGCGCGCGCAGCTTATCAAGCGCGCGTTCTTGAAGCTGGCGAATTCGCTCACGGGAGAGCGAGTGACGGTCGCCCAACTCGCGGAGCGTGACCGGCTCATCGCCGTCGGCGAGGCCGAAGCGTTGCGCGAGAATGTCGACCTCGATCGGCGTGAGCGTCGCCATGCAATCGTCGAGGATGGCGCGGGCGCCGAGCTCTTGCAGGCGAACGACGGGATCTTCCGCGGCCTCATCGGGGATCAGCTCCATGAGCGTGCGCCCCTCTTCGTCCCCGGTCGGCAGATCGAGGCTCAGCGTGCCCTCCAGAGGGATACGGCGCAGCCGCTCCAGGCGCACCATCTGAACGCCGGTGAGCGTCTCGAGCTCGCTGAGATCCGGCTCACGCCCGTGGAGAGACTCAAACTCGCGTCGGACTCGCGCGACTTTTTGCTGGTCCGCACAGACGTGCGCCGGCAGACGCACCGT
>CAZVEM010000147.1:0-10531 GCA_964626165.1 uncultured Nannocystaceae bacterium | reverse complement strand
GCGGTTTGCGAGCGCGCGGTTGATCGAGTGACGAATCCACCAGCTCGCGTAGGTCGAGAAGCGGAAGCCGCGGCTTGGGTCGAAGCGATCCACAGCCTTCATCAGCCCGATGTTGCCCTCTTGCACGAGGTCAGACATGGAGAGGAGGCCGTAGTCAAAGCGCGCAGCGATCGAGACCACGAGTCGAAGGTTGGCGCGGATGAACTTGCCCTTCTCGTTGCGCAGCGCTCGGAGCTGTCGGTTGACGCGAATAAAGTACTCTTGGAAGGGCTGGCTACCCCGCGGCGGTCGTGGCGCACGCAACGTGCCGATGTCACCGCGTAAGAGCGCCTGGAGACCGCTTCCAACCGCGTCAGCCGCGATGCCGTCGAGATCTGCATCGGCGCATAGCTTCGCGGCGAGCAGTCGTTGCTCGTGGAAAGCGTCCCGATTGGCACAAGTCTCGCGATCGCGGAATGCTCGCGCGGCTTCGCGGATTGGATCGAGCGCGCCACTCTGGACCGACTCGGGCAGGAGACGCTCGGTGAGGTCACAGATTGCGGCCACGAGGGGCGGATGCGACAAGATTGCGCGCCAGAGCGTCTCGCGCGTCGACGCGATCGAGTACGCGAGCTCTTGCTCTTGCGCCGCGGTCATCACCGCGACCCGCCCAATCTCTCGGAGGTAGGTTCCCATGGGCGCGCCATCACTGTCGCCACGGGAGCGACGGAGAGACTTGGCCACTGCGACTTGTGGGGACTTACTTGGGTTCATGGACTGCTCCTGACTTGGATGGGGCGGGTGTCTTGAGAGGCGGTGAATCGCTCCCGAAGATTTGCGCCAGCGATGGAGTGTGGAAGCTGTGCTGAGACGTCAACGCGTGGCGAACAGTTCCACCTACACGTCTTGGGAATTCGCGGGACTGCGCCGAGGTCGAGTGGATAACCGCCGTGGTGCCGCGGTGAAAGCTGGCCTGGTGTCGATCCCAACGCCCTTGGCCCCGAACTTGCTAACGGCCGCGAGGGTTGGGTGTGGTCGACCTGCGAGGATGGATGGGTGCCGGTCCAAGGTGCGAGGACTGCTGGGATTGGGGGCCGACAAACGCCTCGCTTCTAAGTTCGGATCTGCTGCTGTCATCGGGTCAGCCCAGATAAGTTCTGATCAGCGGCGCAGGAACGTGGGAGGAATCGGTGTTGTTGCGTTCTCGGCTCGGCTGATTGCGAGTCAAGGATGTGTCGCGCATCGCGGAGGTGTCGGTCTGCTCGAAGCGCCCCGCTGGTCGGTCGGTCGGGGCTCTGTCCCCGTCGCAAGGGTAGGCTAATGCGGGAAAGGCGCGAATATCGACTCCTCGCCGTGTCAGCAACCACCGAGCGGCAGGAGAGATTCCATGCGAAGGATGCGCATTTTCCTCGCACACTCGATCTCGTCGTGCGCGGCGCGGTCGCGGCGCTCTCGCTGCGATGTCAGCCGAGTTGGACACCGAGTTGGCCGTGCGCGCTGTTGGCGCTGTGGCCGCGACGATCCCCATGCGTTTCGGCGTGGCGCTCTTTGAGTGATCTGCTGGCAAAGTGCGGCGCTGGGGTCCATCCGCGCAGCGGCAAGATGTGTCGGAACCGCGCCGCACTGACGCTAGCATGGCAATTCTCGCCGGCAATGCGGATTCGTGAGTGCAGTGCGCGTGCGCGACGACGGCGCTGCACGGCGTTCGATTGGTTCGGGCGAGGGCGCCCGCGTCGGCGCATCGCGAGCACGGCGTGGCCCCACGATCTCGATGCGCGGTCACCAAGCGATATGGGTCAACGGCGAATGGCTGGACCCGGGACGTGAGGGCGATACCCTCCCGGCGAGGTGCGAGCGCGAGACCAAATTGCAGCGCTGCTTGTCAGCAGCGCATTCGTGCCGCTCAGCTCGTGTTCGCTACAGCAAGAGGGCGTGCCCGATGGCGCAGTTGCACGCGTTGGGACGCGCGTGTTTGAGCAGCGAGATCTCGAAGCACTCACCGGCCAGCTAGAGAGTTATGGCCAGCTGCGCTTCTCCCAGGAAGGTGGGCAGCGTGCGTTGCTCATGGCCTTGATCGCCGGAGAGCTGCTTGCTCAGACTGCTCAAGACGCCGGCTATGCCGACGATCCCAGGGTCGCCTGGGCACTGATCGAGGAAGCCGCGAGCATGCAGCTGCTCGCGGAGATGGAGCGCGTCGTGCCGTATCGCGAGGTCGCCGATGACACGGCGGCACTGCGCGAGGAGTACGAACGTGATCGTGCGTCCTTCCTCGTGCCCGAGCGCCGCTCCTTTGAAGGCGTCACGGTCGACAACGTGGAGCGTGGTGAGCAGCTGCTCGAGAGGCTGAAGGCCGGAGAGGGCGCGCTTGAGGAGTTCGGCGAGATCCTGCGAACCCGGCCACAAGCACGCGATGACGATACGCTTCCGGGCTTCTCGCCTGTGCTCTTCACCGAGGGCCTGCAGGTGGGGCAGTTGCTGCCGCATCCGGTCATCATCGGCACCAAGGTCTACGTCGGTCGGCTTGAGTCGCGAACTCCGGCGCGCGCGCAGGAATTTGCGGATCCGACAGTGCAAGAGCGCCTGGTCAATGCAGTTCGTGCGCGTCGTATCGCCAGCGCGAGAGAGCAGTACATGCGCTCATTGTTCCAGACCCAAGAGCCGTGAACGTCGGCGCGCGGCGCTCCGCTCCGCGCATGTAGACGGCATCGGATTTGGCGCCCGTCACAAGGAGCTTGTCTGGACCGCGCTTGCATCCACGCGCAGACACGGCTACGCACCACTCGATGCGGATGCTCGCGTTCGTCGCCGTCACCTGGCTCGCTTGGGCGCCTCCCGCCGGTGCGGGCAGAGGTGCGGCGCTCGGCGGCCGTGGACCTGCGGGTCCCGGACCCGCAGGCGGACCCGGAAGCGGCGGCGAAGTCGTCGACTCGGACAAGATCGTGCTCGACCGCGTCGCGGCCGTCGTCAACGAGCAGATCATCTTGCGCAGCGACGTCGTCAAGAAGCTCGCGCTTGACGGAACCGTCGCCGCGGCGCTGGAGCGGGTGGGGCCCAAGGCAACTCAAGCCCAGGTCGACGCCATCATTCGAGAACTCGAAGAAGAGGCACTCGACGAGCTGATCAATCGGCGGCTGGTGCTCGACGAGGGTAAGCGCCTCGGTGTCGACATCACCGATGCGATGGTCGACGTCTACATGCGCAACATCATTCGCGCGAACAACTTCAAGAGTGAAGTCGATCTGCGCAAGGCGATCGATGAAAGCGGTCAGTTTGCGTCGTGGGCCGAATATCGAGTGTCGCTCAAAGAGGACATCATTTGGTTCGAGACTCAGCGGAGTCTGACCAACTTTTCGGTCACGGACGCCCAAGTGCGCGAGCACTACCGCAAGATGACCAAGGGCGAGGACGAGAAGGTGGAGGTCTTTGCCTACGAAGTGCGTGCGCGCGGTGGGTCACCTGCGGAACGAGACGAGGCGCTGCAGGCGGCTCGCAAGATCGCGAGCGCACTCAGCGTCGGAGAAGATCCTGCGGACGTTGCGGCCGGCCTTGGTCAAGCCACCTCGCCGGTTCGAATCGCGCGGGGGCAGATCGCACCGACGCTTGAGGACGCTGTGTTTTCTGCAAAAGTCGGCGCGGTCGTAGGTCCCTTGCCTTCGGGTCAAGGGTATCGCGTCTACAAAGTTCTTGAGCACGTCTCGAGTGACCTCGTCCCGTTCGAACAGGCCAAGGACAAGATTCGCGAGCTGCTTGAGGGCGAGGCACAGCTCAAGGCCGAGCAGCAGCTCTACGAGCAACTCCGCGCCCACGCCCACATCGACCGCCGTGGTCTCTGAGCGCATGACAAGACGACGTGGCGGGCGCGTGTCGAGCGGCGTTGCACCGTCCTTCGTGTTGATCGTCGCTGCGCTGGCCTCCGGCTGCGACCTGGATCACGTGTTTCTTCGGCCCGGCGGCGCGCCCTCGACTCCGCTCCAAACGGCCGCGGAAGTTGAGGAACCCGTCGCGTCGCCTCGTTCGGGCTACCTCCACATCCCCGACGTTGCGCGCCGGAAGGAGACCGCAGAGCCGATGGAGGCGCGCCTGTCTCGGATGCGTCGCGCTCACCAAGCGAGAAATGACGCCGTTGGCGGCAACGGTTTGGCCTTTGATCTCACTTCACTTTCCGCTGCACTCGACGAGCACATCCGGCGTGCCAGCTTTCCCGCGCGCATTGGGATGCACGTTCGTGAGCTTGGCAGCGGTCGGGTCATCTTCGACCACGGTGGCGACGATATCCTCATCCCGGCGAGCACAAACAAGCTGGTGACCGCCGCGGCCGCACTCGATCTGTTGGGTCCCGACTTTCGTCACAAGACCTTGATATGGCGTGACGGCGACGCGCTTGTGATCGAGGGCCGCGGAGATCCAACCATGCGACGGGAGGATCTCGAGGAGATCGTCGATGCGGTCGCGAAGGTCGTCGAGCCAAGCTCGATCGACAGAATCGTACTTGACGACACCGCATTCACGCAGCAGCTCTACGAAGGTGCAATGTACCTTGAAGGGCGAGGCGAGGCATACCGAGCACCGAGCAGCGCGCTTTCCCTGCAGTTCAACACGGTGGAGATCTCGGTCGAGGGAACACGAAGTGGACAGCTCGCTCGTGTTGAGCTGCTCCCGGCAACACCGAGTGTCCGACTCAAGAGCAACGTTCGCACTGGCGCGAGCACAAACCTCAACGCCGTGAGCCGCGATGCCGGCGATGGGATCACACAAGTCGAGATTTGGGGGACCATCATGCCGGGGCGCGCACAGTCGCTCTGGCGCGCCGTGATGGCGCCGAGCCAGTTTCTGGGGCAGGCCTTCGCGGCGCGCTTCGAGCAGCGTCGCTTCGTCTCCCCCGTGCTCGTTGCCCCCCTTACCGTCGAACGCGGGCAGCCGTCTGAGCTTGCCGAGCTCGTTTTCGAGAACGAGTCCGAGCCGCTCGCGGAGCAGGTCCGCACCATGCTGACGTACTCCAATAACTTCTATGCCGAGCAGCTCTTGCGCACGCTCGCCTATGAGGTACTCGATCGTCCAGGGGACTGGGAGGGCGGTCGCGAGGTCATCGCCGGGTACTGGGACGCGATCGGTAATGATCCGAGCCAGCTTCAAGTCGTCAATGGCTCTGGGCTGACCCGCACCGGTGGCATCACCGCGCGCGCACTCGTCGATCTGTTGGAGGTGGGCGCTGGCGATGCGAGCTCCGTGCTGGCGAGCCTGCTCCCAGAGAACGACGAGGACGGGACCCTGCGTGGCCGGCTACCGCGGTACGCGGGCCGGGTGCGAGCAAAGACGGGCACGCTCGACGGCGTCTCGGGTCTCGCCGGCGTCATCGAGTATGACGACGGTTCGCCGGCGCTTGTCTTCGCCATCCTGATCAACGTGCGCGAAGGCGTGCGTGTCGCTGCGAAATCGCGCCGCGCGTTGGAGGACGACCTTGTCGCCACCGTCATCGATGCACTCGACGCGGCGGCATCTCGCCCACCCGTGCCGAGTTGAGCTGGCCTCGACGCCCGGGGGTCCGCAGGCAATCGAGGCAACTCGCGGATGGCCGAGGAAGACGGCGTCTCCCCCCTCGGCGAATGACCGGCTCACGTCCGCCGTGCACCGCGTCCGCCGAGCACGACGTCCGCCGAGCACCACGTCCGTGGCGCACCAGTTCCGCGCCCCACGTACGCGGCGCATGATGGCAGGACAGACGCTTTGAGTCCGGCGAGCTCAGCGAAGTCGCCTGCTCGGCGTCGCGCGAGCGGACGCGCTGCAAGAGACGTGGCATCCTCGCCGCCGAACATGGGCAGCCCTGACGCAGTGCGTGCTGTTACGCGGATCACGACGCCGTTCACGCGCGACGTCCACCTTCCAGGGAGCAAGAGCTACAGCAATCGCGCATTGCTTGTTGCCGCCCTCGCCAATGGTCGCTCGACGCTCCGAGGTTTGCTGGATTCCGCGGATACCCGGACCATGATCGCAGCCCTGCGCTCGCTCGGTGTCGAGGTCGTAGGAGATATTGCGACGGGAGAGATCTCTCTGAGCGGACAGGGCGGGACATTGCCCCCGGGCGAGCATGCTGTCGACGTCGGGCATGCGGGGACGGCGGCCAGGTTTCTGCCGGCATGGTTGGCCACGGGACCGGGGCGCTACACCGTGGACGGCAGCGCGCGCATGCGAGAGCGACCCATCGCCCCGCTGGTCGACGCGCTGCGCACATTGGGATCTCAGGTGGATTACCTCTCCGAGCGGCCGGCCTTCCCGCTACGGATCTCGTCGGGGGATTCGTCGATGTCGTCGCACATAGGCGGGCACCGCCGGACGCTGCGTGTTCGCGGCGACTTGTCGAGTCAGTATCTCAGTGGCCTGCTGATGACCGCACCTCTCTACCCAGGTGGCTTGGCGATCGGGGTCGAGGGTTCACTGGTCTCGCGCCCCTACGTTCGCATGACGACGACGCTCATGGCCGAATTTGGCGTGCAGGTGCAAGAGGTCGGCAGTGATGAGTTCATCGTGCCGCACGCTCGCTACCAGGCGCGAGACTATGCCGTCGAGCCCGATGCCTCGGCGGCGTCCTATTTCTTCGCCGCGGCCGCGGTGACGGGGTCGCAGGTTTCGGTGCGAGGATTGGGCACGCGGTCGCTGCAGGGCGATCTCGGTCTCGTCGACGTCCTCGAGCGCATGGGGTGTCGCGTTCAGCGATCGGCGGACGAGACCACGTTGACGGGCCCCCCCGTCGGCGAGCTTCGCGGTGTCGATGCCAACATGGGCGATCTATCCGACGTCGCGCAATCCCTGGCGGTTGTCGCACTCTTCGCGAATGGGACAACCCGAGTCCGTGGCATCGGCTTTATCCGCGGCAAAGAGAGCGACCGCGTCGGCGCCGTCGTTCAAGAGCTCCGGAGGCTCGGCGCCCATGCGGTGGAGCACGATGACGGCTACGACATCACGCCGGCGCCGCTGAACGGAGCGACCATCGAGACCTACGACGACCACCGGATGGCGATGAGCTTCGCCGTCGCTGGTCTGCGCGTCGATGGGGTCGTCATCCGCGATCCCGACTGCGTCGCCAAAACCTTCCCAAACTTCTGGGCCGAGCTCGACGCGCTCGCGTAGGGCCCGGCGAAACGAGCCGCGTGTTGACGAAACCCGCGCGTCCAGGCGCCGCGCGGGTTCCTTCAATACCCTGCTAGGTCTCCAGCGCGGTACTGCGATCCTCTGGCGCATTGAGGTCGGGCACGGCCGCGCGCCTACGCCAATACTCACCAATCCAGTACCACTTGAGCGCGCTCTCGTGAGGCATGACGGCCTCGAACGCCTGGCTGTCCTTGTCGCGGAACTGCAGGCGCCGACTCATGTCGACCGCGACAGCGCGGAGATCCGGCATCGAGATGCTCCAACGAAGCTCACCCTCGACGGTGTGAAAGGTCAGACGCTCGGGGGTCATCCGCAGCTTGCCGCGGCCGAGGCTGGCCGCCTCCGCTCCGACCAAGAAAAGCTCCATGGGCTCGCTTTCCAGAATCGTGCGATCGGCGGCGAAGCGCTTCGGGTCCGCAACCCAGTCGATTGCGAGATGCTTCTTCATCGCATCGATGGCCGCCGGTAGGGGAATCGGATCGCCGCCGCGAACGGGATGCAGCGTATTGTTTGGGTCGACGCGGTACCCCGCGCCGCAACTCCGGCAGAGCACGTTGTCGCCGAGCTCGGCGAGCGCATCGATGCGATGGCAGTTGGGACAGGCAAAGAGGAGATTCGCAATCCCCACTGCGAGATTGCGCCCGCGGATGGGGAACTCCTCCCCGCGTGACGGATCGACGTGGAGCCGTCGGCGGATATGCTCGATCATCTGCGCAGAATCTGTTTTTCGATCGAAGGTGACCGGAGGGTCGAACTCGATATGCACGCGGCATGAGCGGGTGGTCTGCGCCCACCTTGGTTTTTGGCGATAGCCGTTGATGACGCGCGCGGTGATGACCGGCGCACCGATCAAGCGCACGAGCTTGTCGATGCCCGGTTGGAAGGGGAGCGGCGTGCCATCCCAGGTACGTTCCCCCTCCGGAAAGAGTCCGACGAGGCCGCCGTGCTCCTTCCACGCGCGCAAGTGTCGGATGCTCTTGCTGTCGGTGACGAACTTCTTGCGGGGCACAGCACCGGCCCGTGTACAGAGGAATGCGGGAATCCGTTCATCCCAGGACGACTCCGTCGCCAGCCAGTGGATGTTTCGTCCCGCGGCCATGATCATGAAGATCGGATCGAGGATGTTGACATGATTCGACAAGATCAGCGCCGGCCCGACGCGCGGGATGTTCTCTCTGCCGTCGCATGTGACCTTGCTGTTGGGACGAATCAGCGTTCGCATCAGCGGACGCAGCCAGATCGAGTCGCGGTTCACGAGCGCAAAGTTCTTTTCGCTCGGTTCCGTAGCCAGGCGTCGATAGAGCGGGGACTTCACAGCGCGGAGAAGATAGGGCATCCCCCCGCGCGCGATGTCGCTGGGTCCGATGGAGATCTCCGTGGGGGACCAAGCGGGCCGCCGACCGCTCGGCTGTCGAACCAGCGCCCGCGATCTCGCCCCGAAACGGGCTGTACCTAGCTGCCTCCGACCCTTCCTGAACCGTGGCCAGCCGCTCGAAAACGCGCGACTTTCTGGGTGCGCGTCACCCACGTGCAAAGACGGCCCAGTTAGGCATCCCACCGGGGTTTCTCGGCAGGGGCGCTTTTGCGATGACGGCGGCCTCGTGCTGTGGGATAAACCGCAGGCACCGCACGGCCTGTCCGGCGTGCGACCTCAGCGAGCGACTCGTCCACCGCTCCCGAATCTTGCCTCGACGCGGAGTCCGCCGCGTCCTCGCGCGACACCGGCCCACGGCCGGTGCGTCGCATCCTCGCCGTATAGGCAATCGAACGATTACTCCGATTCCGCCGCTTGGAGCACGTGATCCATATGATGTACCCCAACACTTACGCTCGACGTGTCGAATGGACTCGTTGGTTGGCCTGCGGGCTGTCCGCGCTCGCATTGGGCGCCGCGGGCTGCACCGAGGACTCAACGCCCGCGAACAACGAGCCGCCGGGTGTGCCGCAGGCGGTCATGGCGACCGTCATGGGTGAGTCGACGGTAGAGGTCCGTTGGGAGCCGGCAGAGGATGATCACACGCCCCCCAGCGGCCTTGCCTACAACGTTTCGGTCTCGACCAACGGTGATGCCCCCGTCATTACCCGCACCTCCGCGGGTGCAGCGAGTCTGATCGTCGAGAACCTCCGACCAGGCCAGGTGCACAGCATCATCGTCTCCGCGATCGACGAACGCGACGCGGAGGGCGAGGGCGCTTCGCCAGTCGAAGCGTTTACGCTCGACACCACCAAGCCGACCTTCGGCGGCATCAAGACCCTGACAGCGGTGGATGGAGATACCCTCACCGCCGGCTGGAACGCGGCCTCCGACAACGGGGCCTACGCGGACCAAATCACCTACGCGGTGTTTGTCAGCACGCTCTCGGGCGAGCAAGACTTCACGACACCGACGGTGGTGACGATGCCGGGCGCGGAGAGCGTCGAGATCGATGGACTCGATCAGTACACCGAGTACTTCGTCACGGTGCGCGCGATCGACACCGCGGGCAACATGGACGGCAACCTCGCGGAACGCTCCGCGCTGACCCCCGACACCCTCGCGCCTGACTTCGGCGGCATCACCGAGGCGATCGCGGCCGGTTCGGCAGTTCAGCTCAAGTGGGAGCCCGCGACCGATAACGTCGACCCCGCCGAAGATATCGCCTACCGCCTCTACTACGCGCCGAAGGGCACGCCGATCGATTTCTCGACGCCCGCGACCACCAGCCTCAAGGGGGCCGTTGATCAGACGATTACAGGCCTCGAGCTGGACACCGAGTACGACTTCGTGGTTCGTGCTCGCGATCTCGCAGGCAACGAGTCGGACAACGACGTACCGGTGTCGGCCCAGACCGGCCTGACCGAAGATGAGACACCGCCCGTGTTCAACGGCCTGATCGTCGTGGACGCTGTCTCTGCGACGCAGCTCTACGTGGCGTGGGACGAGGCGACAGACGACACGACGCCTCAGGCCAGCATCGTCTACGACGTCTACAACGCGTTTGCCTCGGGCCAGCAGAACTTCAACACACCGCTGCTGACCACGCCCGCCGGAGCGACCAACGCACTGCTGACCGGGCTTGAGCCCGAAACGCTCCACTACGTGGTGGTGCGTGCGCGGGACATCTCGGGCAACCAGGATTCGAACACGGTGGAGGGCATTACCGCCACGCTCGCCGACACGACAACGCCCACCTTCGACGGCATCGCGACCGCGATGGGCTCTAGCGCGACTTCGATCACGGTGACTTGGAACGCCGCCAGCGACGATGTCGACTCGCCCGCGGAGATTCGATACTACGTCTACCGCGCCAAGCTTGGGAACGCGCTCGACTATGACACCGCCATCGCGCTGACTTCGCCGGGCGTGACGCAGACGACCGTGAGCAACATGGGGCCGGAGGAGGACTACACCTTCGCCGTGCGAGCC
>CAZVEM010000146.1:0-14640 GCA_964626165.1 uncultured Nannocystaceae bacterium | reverse complement strand
AGCACGGGCAGGAACGACACGAGGTCCCTGACCGCGTTCTCCGGGTTCGGCTCGCCGGGCGAAAGGCCGATCCCGTATTCGGAAAGCTGCCTCAGCGCGCGCGTCGGCGCGAAGTCGAACACGAAACAAACCGGCTTGAGAATTTCCTCCTCGTTGGGGTCGTCGCCGTTGGGGTTCTTGATGGCCCACGGCGATTGAACGCGGAACGCCGCTTGGAAGTAACTCTCCGGCGACTTGAGATTGCGGAGCATCAGGATGGACGACCATTGCGGCACGGTGACGCCGGTCGTGAGCTTTCCGCAGGAGAGCGTGATGGTCTTGGTGTCGAAGCCGCTGCCGATGGCAAGACGCACGGGGGGCAGTGCCTCCAGCCCGATTCCCGCCGCGGCGCCGGCGGCGACGAGCGCATCGTAGTCATGCCAGAATACATTTTGCTTTTCGGCCAGCAGGTTCGCCATTGCGTGGCAGGCCGCGACGTTGGGCAGGAACCAGAACGAGTGCTGGAGATACGGCAGCAGGCGCACGTCCGAATAGGGGAACGGCGGCCGCGTGCCGGTCTTGAGGTATTCCACCGCCTTGGACGCATACCCGCCGCGAATGATGTCCAGCCACTTTTGTACGTCGCTCTTGTGCTTGAACTGGGCCGACACACCCGTGCCCGATGCCTCGAAGAAGGCGTTGAGGTCGAACTCATCGAACTCCCCGGCGCTCGCGATGGCCACCAGTTCTTCCGGCATTTGATAGGTGAGCAGCCGCATTTGCGGCAGCGCGCCGTAGGGATTCAATTTGCCGGGATTATTCTTCGCGAACTCCTCCTTCGCGCGCTGCTCGTCGGTGTAGGTCCAGTTGAAAATCTGTTCTTCGATGAATTCGCCCGTGGCCAGCGCCTTGAACGGCGTGCCGGAGAGGTAGAGGTAGGCCTTGGTCGTGATGGGCAGGAACTCGGTCTCTTTCTCCGAGAGTTCGGCGAGGTCTTCGTTCACGTCTGCCAAGTCGGCGGCGTATTTGAGTTCTTTCTTGGCGACCGCCTCTTCCTCGCCCTCGAACAGTTCCTTGGCCGTGTCGCGCCACGCGCCGAAGTGGTATTCGTCAAACACAACCAAATCCCACTTCACTTTATGAAGCCACGTGTTCTTGGGCTTAATATTCCCCACGTCGTCGCGCCCCAGTAAGTCCTGGAAGGAACCGAAGTAGACGAGCGGCTTACTGGCAGAGATTTTTGTCGGGTCGCTTTCGGAATTGCGGGAGAGGTATTGCCAGCCGTCGAAGTCCGCATGGGATTCGAGGTCCGTCTGCCACGCATCCTCAACGGCGGGCTTGAAGGTCACCACGAGCACGCGCTTGGCCCCGAGCTTCTTCGCGAGCTGATAGGACGTGAACGTCTTGCCGAAGCGCATCTTTGCGTTCCACAGGAAGCGCGGGACGGCGTGCATATCCTCCTTCCAGATGGAGCGAAAATAGGCGTGGGTCTTGTCCACGGCGGCGCGCTGCTCGGCGCGCATGGGGAACGTCTGGTCGTGCGTGCCGGTGAACCGCTGCCCGGTGCGCAATTCGGTAAGGACGGTTTTCACGTCCTTGAGGGTGCAACGCATCCATTCCAATTCTGTGTTCGTGCAACCCTTCCGGGCGAGGGCGGTGCGCACCTCGTGATCGGTGAAGGTCGTGCCGTTGTTGCGCTCGGCGACCTCATCCAGCTCAATGGTGTAATTCTTGATGTTGGCGGTCTTGAGCTGTTCGGCGACGCGCTGCTTCACGTCGCGCGTGGTCTGGCCCACCTTGAGCAGACCCGCGTGCGCCTTGTCGGCAATAGCGTAGGCGTAGATACGCGGCCGGGCTTCCGGTTTGGGCGTAAGGATTTCCTCGATGGTCTTACCCATTGCTCTGGTCCTCGCCCATTGGCCGAACCATGCTGTTGATAAACGCGATTTCGTCTTTCGTGATGCCGTATTTCTTGTAGAGCATTTCGTCAGTCCATTCGCCATCCATTGGTAGGTCAGGCACAAAGGAAAACCTCTCGTTGTAGAGATCCTGTGTGTTCTTCCGGAGCGAGATTAGAAATCGCACAAACCGGGTGCGGAGGTAGGTTGCAAACAACTTCGCCTTCCTCTCCGACTTGAAGCGGTTGATGACAAGATACGTCTCTGTGCAGGCGGTTCCGGGGCCAATAATGCTAGGGTCACCTGTGATCCAATAGGGGAACGAGCCGCGTTCGCCATACGCGCGACCTAAGATGACCTTCCACTCGTCAATCCACTCGTCGTTCTTAGGAACATCTGCGCGCTCAATGAACGAATCGCCTTCAGATGTTCGTAGCTTGATCGGCTTCTTAAGTCCTTTTGCGTTCTCCTTGCCGCGAAATGTGGTGCGTAGACCGAACGGCTGTATTGGTGATACGTGTGCTCCGAGATTCTCTTTCTTGACCCCTTCCGGCCACACCTTCTCCAAGATGGAAACGCCGATGTTGTAACGCACAAAGATGTCATAGGTATCTAGGTGGCGAGTTACTGGTTCTTCAGGCACTCCGGGTGCCATCGTCCGAACTTTGCACGGACCTTTGTGCGAGATATCCCACAGGAAGTAGGAGATGCCGCCACCGATGTCCACGCCCGGAAAGGCTTGGGCGGCGTCTGGAAAGTCGACGAGTTCGCGCATGCGGTGGTCGCTAAGCATCCCTGCTCTGTAGTCGTCCAGCCCGCGGCCACCGGCGAACCATCGTGATGGCGTCACCATCACGGCAAAACGTGGATCGAGGCTTTTCGCAGCTTCCACGAATTTGTGATAAATCGGCATTGCGAAGCTGCCGACTGCATCACCGCCGCTCTGGCCGAGTTGGTATGGCGGGTTTCCAATAATCACATCGAATTGCATGTTGCCTCCAAATATCTCGGCCAGCCGAGTCTTGATGTTGTCGGTGTGGATAAATGCATAGGCGTGTGTTTCCAGTCCTTCGGCTCGTTCGTAATCACGGCGATTGGCTCCGCAATACTTACACTTGTCATCTTCCCACGTGTGTTTGATGCGCTTGAACCAGATGTTCCCATCGTCGCTTGCGAAGGATTTGGCGATGGAGTGCTTGCCGTTGGCGTGCTTGGAGCAATACACGCTCCGGCGCGCCAACAGGCTTGTGATTTGGGTGATGGCGATGCCGAACACCTGCTTCGTGAGGATGTGATTCACGCGCTTTTTCAAATCTGGAATCTCCTGCTCCAGCCCCTTGGTAAGGCGGCTGGTTATCTCGCGCAGGAACACGCCGGATTTCGTGAACGGGTCCAGGAACTTCACCGCCTTGTCGGCCCAGATGTTTGCACCGCCATTGTTGGCGGCCCACGCCTCGGCCAACGTGTCCAGCATCCGGTTCGCAAACTCCGGCGGAGTGAACACCTCGTCGTTGGAGAGATTCGCGATGCACGTCAGCACGTCCGGGTTGCGGCTGCGCAAGGCAAAGCTGGCTTGGTCGCTTTGGTCGCTCATAAGATTGCCTCCGGCGCAAGGGCGGCCAGCTCACCCACTGTCATCGGCGGATAGGTTCTAGCCGGGGTGAAAATCTCGTGTTTGCCAAGGTTGGCGAAGAGCGAACCTTCGGCGCTGTAGAGCGATGATTGGGTGAGGCTATCGTAGCGAAAATCACGCCGCTGGAACCGGCCTTTGCCCAGATACCCCCACTCTGCGAAAGTGATCGGCAGGTTGTGCTGGGCTCGCATCGTCAGGGCGTCGCCGTGGACGAGGTTCTGCGAAAGCACATAGAGCGCGGCGCGATACAGGTCGTCCGACGGAGCGAGGGTCAGATACTCGGCGAAGATCTCCAGCAGGTTCGCGCGGCAATCGACAATGTTGTCCGGTAACAGTTCGATGCCGTAAATGCACATCACCCCGAGCAGAGCGAAGTGCCGTCGCTCGAAATCGGACTTGCCGTATTTGAGCTCCACAGCGGCGAGCTTGCGCCGCAAGATCTGCACGAGAAAGTTGCCGTCCCCACATGCCTGCTCCAGGAAGCGCGAGTCAATGCGCTCGGTCTCGTGCTTAACCAAGTCGAGCATCGCCTCGACCATCCACGCCGGTGTGAAAACCTCTCCGTGGTCGGCGACGCGCTGCTTGGATTTGACGAGGCTCATGAGTCCGTTTTAACACACACTTCTAGCTCTGGCATTGATTAGTAGGCGACCCGAAACGTCGGACTTTCCTCCGGACGCATCTTCCGCCGGTCGTATAGCCTGGTCGTGCTCACGTTCGCGTGTCCTAGCCAGTCTTGGACCTTGGCAATGTCTGCGTCGTGCTCCAGGGCATTAGTCGCGGCGGTCGTGCGGAGCGAATGAGGCCCAAAGCCTTCAACCGTGATCCCGAGCTCGCGGCCATAGGGCAAAACCACTCTCGAAAAAATCGCGCCTGGCGTGAGCGGCCGCGCTAGCGACCCGCGCGCATTTTTCACCGGCCGGAAAAGCGCGCTGTCGCTATCGGTTCGGTGGCCGGCCGCGTCGAGATAGTCGCTGATCAGCGTCGCGGCCTTCGGGTGGACCGGAAGGTAACGGATCTTGCTCCGCTTGCCCCGGACGGTGAAGGAGAGGACACCCCGGCGCTCCGACACGTCTTTGACGCGCAGGGCGCAAAGCTCGGAACGTCTAAGGCCGTGGTAAAGGAGGATGGCGAGGATCGCCCGATCACGCTTCCCCTTGAGCGTGTCGGCCGGCGGTGCCTCCAGTAGTCGGCGCGCCTGACTGTCGGAGATTGCCGGCGTCGATCCCTCGTTGGCTCCTTCGGTGGGCCGGGCCACGCCGTCCACCGGGTTGTGCGTGATGGCGTTTTGATCACAGAGGTAATCCATCAGCGACGAAAGCGCCGAGAGCTGCCGGCGCACCGTGGCGGCCGCTTTGTCCTTCAGGGTATCGCGCCAGGCGATGACATGGGCGCGGGTGATGGTCCGAAAATCATCGGGCTTCCTAATTCCAACGAATCGCATGAACGAGGACACGTCGCGTCGGTATGCGTCGCGCGTGTGCGCGTTCTGGATGTTGGCGAACCACTCAGCCTCGGGCGGCACGGCCGCGAGCCGGTGAAATTCCACGGCCGTCAGGATCGAGGTCGAGCCGGTCGGCACTTGGACGAGTTCGGTGGGCATGAAAGCACCTTAGCAGCCGGTCCCCTTCTTGTCTCCATAAAATACATTATGGACACTAAAATGACCGAGCTTGCCCGGTTCTCCTGCCTTCCAACTAGGGCTTGGTGACCGGGCCACCAGCCGGCGTTTTCGTTGCTCCAGTTTCCTCTAGGTCCACGTCGAAGGTGTAGTCTCCAGACTTCACCTTCGCTTGCGCTGCTTTGAAAAAGCGTTCGGGCGGAGTGATGCAAAGAGCGCGCGCCTTTTCCAAGCGCTCCATGTGGAGCGCGAATTCCCCTTCGAACTCCGAAAACGTTTTTCGAGAGTAAACCATTGCGGTTTGGCGAAACCGGTCCTGCAAATTTTTGTACTCTGTGGCCGCTGCTTCAACCTCTTTGATGGAAGCTGAGAGCTTCAAAGCCTGATGAACTGTGGGTATCAGGGCCGCCAAAAGAGCGCACACTCCCGTGACCCACTTGTTTCCATCTACCTTGGCCAGTTCCCATGTGGAGGCCGCCGCGAGCACGAGCGGCACGATTGTGAGCACCCGATTCCAGAAGCGGATACTCTTCAGAAATTCGTAGAAAGTCGTCGAGGTGTACAAGCACGACTCTGAAAGCCGCTGACATTCCGTGATCAATTCCCGCGTTTTGCTCATACGTAAATCGGGATCATCGTCCCAAAGATTTTTTGCCACTCTCTACCCGCTTCTTCCACGTTATCGGCGTGCTCATAATCGCAGGCGTACTTTGCCCGGGAGTATGCGCTCTCTGTGCGACTTTTCCACTCTTCGCCGAGCCAAATAGTTTCGTCAGGATGGCTCAGGTATGTGTTGGCCCTCCCGATCAACCAACCGAAGAAATCCCGGCTCATCCAGTCGTGGTAAAATTCGCTTTTTTCTCGAAACTCCCATTGGGCTAGAAACTCGACCGCCAAAAGTTCGAGGTGGAAGGAGCGCAGTGGGACGGAGCACTCCCTCTTCCAACATTTCATCATCTTGATCAGTTTTCGCGTGTTCCAGTTGGCTGCAGCGTTTGAAGCGTCGATGTTTGCAAGCTCCAGCGCGGGGTTTGTTTTTTTGTAACGCCCACCGTCGTTGGTGTCGCAAATCCAATAGCCTCCTCCTTCGAGCGGAAATGCAGGAGCGACCTCCACATTGAACGACAAAAAATTGACCATGATCACCTGGCCATCTCCCCGCATATCCGTGTCGGGGTACGTCTGCTCCAAATAATACTTCACCTCCTGCAGCAGCTGGGACTGCTTGTTGCCCGTGCGCTCGTTGAAGCGGTGATAGACCTCCACAGGCAGCACAAACAACAGATCCAAATCGGAGGGAGGGCGAACGATTGTCCGTTTACCCCACGAGCCAACGTTGAGTCGATTTTCGGTCTCTGAGGTGCTGTTCCAATATACGGAATTTAGGCACGTCGTAATGCCGGCTGCTTTTGTCTTGGCGTCGGCAATCTGATCCTCGGTGAGAGCAAGGTTTTCTTGAATAGCGGTGAACCGCTTTGTGACGCCAATCCACATGCGCAACTCATTTACCTAGAATTCATTAAAATACCAGCCAGTTTTGAAATTGTGATGCATTTAATGCGCCCTTGTCGCTTCTCCCTCAAATCACTGCTTCCCGCCTCCGCCTTCCCAGACCCACACCATTTGACCGACGCGAATTTTCGCGCCGACTCCCGGGTTGCCCGCGTCTATTTCCGTCCAAGACATCCCGTATTTTGAAGCTATCTTGGGAATCGTATCGCCTGGCTTAACTGAAATCTGAATCCAGCGGCCGGGCCGGTCGAGCGGCTTGCGCTCGTTCGATGCGCCGGCGTTCTGAACACCCGGGGCAGAACCTGCCGGGCTGACGGGCTGCGGCGTCTGCACCAGGCCCCATATCGCCCTTTCCCGGGCGTCAATTTCAGCCTGAAATGCTGGGTCGGTCTTCCACGCCTTCGGCGCTGCCTTAATTTTGTCCCACGCCTTTGGTAGTGCCTCGCGGTCTTCGACTGGTGGAGTCGTTGCGGCCGCGGCAAGCGCTGCCTTTTTCTGCGCCTCGCGAGCTTCCTCGTTCCGCGCCATATTTTCCCGCTGCTGCTCAGCGAATGCGCGCTGCTCCGCCGTCTCCCAGTACCAAACCACCATTCCATCCGTTATCGTCGAGCCTTCTTCAAGGTGGGGATTGGCTGCGTGAAATGCTTCAAGCGTCATTTTTTTCGCCCTCGCCACCTCGTGCGGTGCCTGGCCCGCGAGGATCTCGGCGGTTCGCCATCGACCCGCAGCATCAAGAGGAGCCAACGCGCGAAATTTGAGCCCTTCGACCGGGGCGGTCGCGGTCCCTGGAGGAGAACCGTCATCCCAAACCCACACCTTTTGACCAACGGTGATCACGTCCTTAATCAGTCCGGGATTCGCCTCTATGATTTCGCGCAGTGACATCCTGTGGCTCGCGGCGATTTTGTTCGCAGTATCGCGCCGCTGGACGTCGTAAGTCCGCCACGATCCCGGCCGCGCAAGTTTCCCCGCGGGAGGGTTATCGAGCACCTTCTTTGCTGCCTGCTCTTGCTGGATTTCTTCGGGGTCTTTCACCGATTGGCCCGCCGGCAAGTACTTATCCCAAACCCAAACGGGTCCCGGAGCTTTGCTGTTGGCCCATTTCGCGTCTGCGGTCCCGGTGTAACCGTTCACATAGAAAAGATCCGTGAGGCTCATCCCGAATTGTTGGGCAACCGCTCCGAAGGGGTATAGGTTCGGCCTGAATTGGAGCTGTCTCCATCCGCCTGGCTCACTGCGAGAGGGTCGGGAAATTGGCTTCGCACGTTTGGCCCACTCGTCTGCGAGTTCGTTCGCTCTGGCCGTCAGAACATTCGTGAGCGCTTCGTCGCGCACCTTTTTCTTCGCCTCTGCGATCGCGATTTCCTCGGCGCGTTTTTTCTCTGCCGCAATTCGCTGGGCCTCTAGCTCCGCCTCCCTGGCCTTCTTCTCGGCAATGGCTCGCTCCGCGGCCTGTTTTCGCTCCAGGACTCGGCGCTCCTCGGCGGCCTTGGCGTCGGCCAGCGCTTTGGCTTGTGCCGCGGCCGCGTCTTCCGCCGCTTTTTTTCGTGCCGCTTCCCTCTGCTCCTTATTCAGGAAAACCGGATCGGCTGCCGTGTTCGTTTGGGAGTACGCTGCGGCCGCGAGAAACAGAAAAAGAAAGAGAGCGCGGGAGATCATGGCTAGAGCGAGGTCTCTTTGACGGACTTCATGGTTTTGAGAATGTCCGGGCGGTCCTGGGGAGCTCCGCCTTTGTTCTTCTTCAAGGTGTCCTCCGTCTCCTTGAGAATGAGCCGCCTCGGCGAGTCTGCCTCTTTTTTCTGTTCCTCGATGAATCCATATCGAGGAGCCGCGTTCCTCAAAACATCGGGCATCTTCGTTTGTCTCTGGTCGATCCAGGCCGCGCCGTTGTTGGAATTGATGTACCAATGGCCGTCCCGCTCCATGACATCAAACATGAGGTTGTAGCCTCCGAGCTGTAGCGCATGCAGAAAGTTTTTGGCTTCCCGCGGTACGCCTTGGGGTAGAATGCGCCGCAGGTCGGTCCCTAATTCACTGAGCGCCTGGCCCCAGGCGCTAGAGTGTCGCTCTACATCCTGCCAGTCACTCCACACGCCTTCTTTCCAAATTCGGTAAACATCGAAGGAGAAAATCGCGCTTCCTCGGTAGGTAATCCCATTGAAGAGATCGGCACGCGAAACCTGATTGTGGTTAAAGCTACAGGTGAGCCCGGCCACCTCAAGGATTCCGGATGTCTCCACTTTTCCATCCGTTCCCGCTCTGCCCGAGGTCAACGAAGTGAAGTAACAAGGAACGCCGAAGTCCTCGGAGACCACCCAAGTGTTTGCGAATGCGAAAAGGACCCCTTCTCGGGATTTTTGGTGTCGCGCAAGATCGGCTTGCTCAGATTTGGACGGCTCAAGCATCTCGAATTTTTTCTCCGCACTACCGATCCCCGAAACGTTGACCTTCCATTTCCAGTCCCCTGACTTTGGCAATGTTTCCGGTGGTTGGTAGTCGAAGACCGAAGCCCAAACGGGGCTGTCCGCCTGGATGCCGGCGGTTTTTTTCAGGACCGATTTTCCGGAAGCGTCGAAAAGCTCGGCGGCTATCTGATAGGCTGCGCCCGGCTTTATGTTCGAAAGCCAAACCACACAGCGGTGTGGGTAGAGCGCCGAAACACTATCGACGAAATCGTTTTGACTCACCCTCCCCATGTTCACCGAAACGAAAGCCGCCACGCTCGGGCGTCCGTCATTTGCTGAAACCGCGCCGGCGTTGGTGTCTCCCGTTGGCGTCGGCCGGCCGCATCCGGCGAGGACGAGGGCCGCACCGAGGAAGGTGAGAAGGTGAACGATTTTCATTTTTGGGGAGTTGAGTCCGGAGATGTAACGCCTCGCCAGTCGTGCGAGGGGTTTGGTTTGGGTGGTGCTTTTGGCGCGTCGGCCGTTTTCTGCTCGGGTTTCTTTTCCTCCTCACCTGGCTTTTTTACTCCGAGCTTTTCCGCGTGCTTGGTTAAGTTTAGCCGCTGCAAATCTGCCCACGTCCAATCCTTGAGAACGAAATCTTCCTCGGGGCGTTCTTCAAAAGCGGCATCGGAGCTCGGTTTGGAAATTCCCTCTTTGATGTTCGAGCTCGTGATGTGGCTCATAAAGGGAGTGTGGATGCACCCGGTCTGATAGTAGCCCTTAATCCCTATTCCCTGGGCCTTGTCCGGTCGGGGGAGGTCGTCGGCAAATTGACTCGGCAGGATGACGGGCCGGGTCGTGAGCTGGTAGTGAAACGACGAGCCGCTTGAGTTGGTGGTCCCTCCTGGCCCGGTTGAGGTGCCTTGGCTCGTGCCTGTCCGTGGAATGTCTACCTCCTGCGTGCCGAATTGGACCGAGGCAAATTGCTGGGTTGTCTGGTCTGTGGTCCGGAGGAATCCTTTGTTTTCGCAGGCTCCCACAATTTCGTGCGCGAGGTTCTTGTTGTCGTAGTTGTATTCCAGGCCGGGAACGTCCTGGAATGCCAGAACGCAGCAGACTCCTTTTGAGCGGCCAAACGTGAGGAGCACCTCAATGCCCGGAAGTTTTCCGGAGTGCCTAAGTTCATCGATGACGATCCAAGTTTGCCGCTTGTTCTCGCTGGTTGTGTCTTCCTGAAGGCGGACGAGCTGCACGAGGCGCTTAAACATTACGTCGTTGAGCTGCTTGATCGTGGTGTCGGCCTCTGGCTCTGAGCCAAGGACGAGAATGGACTCTTCGGCGAGCCACTGCCGGAGGCTGATCGTGCGCGGTGGGTTTGCTGTCCTAGCTTTTTCCCAACCTGCTGCGATGAAGGTGAGCCGCCGGAGTTTATTCTCCATCGTCGAAGCGACCGCGCGGTCCTGCTCTGCGTCGCCGAGGTAGATTTTGGAAAGGTATTCGGTCGTCTGGCCTCCCTCGGTGAGGACGATCTTCATGCGCTCTTGGGTGCGCGTCGCTAGAACCACGTCCCGCAGTGTCCAGCGGTCTTTTGGAACCGGGACAGGTTCTCCCGCCTTTGGCTCCTTTGGCGTCGTGATGGTTTGAAGGGCTTCAATGATGCCACCCATCAGGGCTTGGCCGGCTTGGGCAAAATAGGGCTGCGTTCCTTCGACGGGTAAAATGATCGAAGCCAACTCAATCCCTAGGTTGTGCTTGTCTTCGCCTTTTAGGTTTTGGAGATCGCGCGCGATGTCCCATGCGTAGCATCGAGCGTCGAAAGGATTGAGGAGTTTGATTTCTGCCTGGCTCCCGTAGCCTTTCAAAGCGGGGAAGGCGTCGCGCTTGGCGTCGTAAATGAGAAGCCTCCGGTTCGTTTTTGGGGTCAAGAGTTTGACCAGGCTTTGCAGGAAAAATTGAAGCGTGATCGATTTGCCACTGCCGGAAGCTCCGACGAGGAGAAAATTTTCGGTCCCGCGTGAAGCCGGGATGTTAATCATCCCCCAGTTGATGGTTTCGATGAGCGCCGGTTTCTCCGCCCCACTGCCCTGTGTGCTCTCGGTTGTCGGCCTATTCTTTTCGCCCTCGTGTCTACCTTCGGCGGCCACGACTGCGGCCGCCTTGTTCTTCGCCTCTTCCTCGGAAATGAGCTTTGGACCTCTAAGGAAAATTTCGGCGGGTTTCAGGGCCGGTTTTCCGTCGTAGTAATTCCGCTTGAAGAAATAAAACGCCCCGACGGCTCCAACTACGTGCGAGGGGGTAAGCGGAGCGCCTTTTGTGACGGTTAGAATTTCCCAAACAGCCGCCCAGTTTTTGAGGTCGATCGCGTGGGCGAGCAGGACCACCGAAACGTAAAACGTGAGGCCGGCGAGCAGGCTTTGGACGAGGCCCGGCAGATTGAGGAACCAATAGACGACCTTCGGGGGCGTCGCAAAGAACACGGTGACCAGACCGCCGAAAACCAGTCCCCAGGGCACGACCGCTTGGATCGCTACTTGCCAGCGGACAACGTAGAAAAACCCAAGGAAGAGGAAGGCGACAACCAGCATTTGCAGGCCATTTGCCGGCCAGATGTTCGCCAAAATGAGCCGCCGGGAATTTAGGTAATGATTCGTCATCACGTCGCGGCCGTAGCCGCGCGCGATCCAGCCGAGCGTCCTGAGAGCTATTCCGGGGTATTGTTTGATGTGGGTCACAGTGAGGGGCGGAGTCGGTAGGAGCGCTGCTCCTCTTGCTGCCTACGTTCTCGCTCCAACGCCTCCAGGCGTTCGCGTTCGAGGCGCTCGCGCTCGAGTCTTTCCAGTTCTTCGCGAATCCTTCGATTCTCCTCCACCTGTTCACGCCGTGCTTCCTCGGAGAATTTGGAGCGCAGGGTCTCAACGTCCGTGAAAAAGAAGGTTGTTTCTGCGAGCCGCATGAAGTCTGCCGGCCGCCGTTGGAAACTCTCCTCATCGAGTAAAACGGCGGCCTTGTCCGGCCGCTCTTTTCGGGCCTGCTCAAGTGTTAGAAACCTTCGCTCGGTCTCCTCTCTGAGCTCCTCGCGAAGTTTTGGGGCCTTCTCCAGCTCGCAAATGAGCTGGATTGTCGGCTCGGCAAATTTCCCCTTGAGGGCTTCAAGGGCCTTGTCGGGCGTTGGGGCGACCATGAGGTCGCGCCGGTCGAGGAGTTTCTCCAGGAATGTTTTCCACGGCGCTGCATCGACTCGGAAAGTGAAGCCGAGGGTTTTCATATCTTTGAGCGGGTTCCAGGCGGCAGCCTTGGGAAATAGCTTCTTCTCGCGAAGCTCAACTTTGACGAAAGGGAGCGATACCTTCGCGTGAACCTTCAGGTCCTTCTCTTTCTTCCACTCCTTTTTCACGCTTAGGCCGACTGTCTTAATGCTCTTGAGGCCGCTCCATTCTGGGGCGTTCGGGAAAAGCCTTTTCTCACCGATTTCGAGGCGCCGTCCGAACGGCAAAGCCGCCTTCCAAACGACTGCGAGCTCCCTCTTTTTCCGAATGCGTCTTTGGATCTCGAATCGGAGTTTCTGCTTTTCGGCCCTCTGCTTGGCCGTCACCTCTGCCCTCTCAGTTTTCTCCTTCTCGATCTCGGGCTTTCGCTCCTGGCGATTTTGGCAAAGATCCTGTGCGGCCTTTTGCCCGAAATTGTAGCTCTCCCCTGCCCTCTGCCAGCGCTTGAAAAGCTCGTCCCTGGGCGCGTGGACTTTCTTCTTTCGGGTTTTTAGGGCCGCAATTTTCGCCGCTTCCGGGCCGGAAGTTCCGGCCTGCTCCATGGCTTCAACGATCTCCTTTCGCCGGCTCGACAAGAATTCGCACAGGTCATTCGGGACACCTTTGATTTCAAAGGTCCGGCTTGGACCGGTCTTTTTCCATTCAACCTTTAGCCCCAGGTCCTCCTTGAGCTCGGCGGCAAGCTCCTCCTGGTATTCCCGGCCGGCCCTCATCTTGTGGTTGAAAAAGCCGTTGCTGGTGATGGTCCCGAGGCTCCCGTCCTGGCGAAGTCCCAAATTCAAAAGAAGGCTGTGGGTGTGGATCTGGGGCTCTTGGTTTCGGTTCGTGCCGTGCTGAAAAGCGGCGAAAAAACACTGCACCTTTTCGCGTTCCTTTCCGCCCTCACCTCTTCGGGTGTAGCCGCATTTTTCCTCCAAGTATTTGCACGCCTTTTCAACGGCCTTGTCGTGCGCCTTCAGGATTCGAGCTTGGATGTCGGCGTCGGCTTGGGACCAAAGCGCGCTTACCGTTTTCGGCGCGCTGAAGGTGAGATCCCAGCCGCTTTGTCGGTGCTCATCCCCTGCGTTCTGGACCACGGGAATGTTGCCGGAAGGGTCGTACCCTTTGAGCAAATTCCGGAAGTCCTCCTTTTCGACAGTCCAGGAGAGCCCCATTTTTTCGGCTCCGTCACCGAGCCATCTTCCAGGCGGCTCGCCGCCGTTTAGGTAGTAATCTTCCCGAGCAAGGTTGAGGTAGTACTCTCCTTTTCCGCCCCCCTTCATTGGATTGGAAATGGAGAGCATCGGAGCGCTAGGGAGTGGGCAGATTCTTCGCCACCCAATTCGCAACCTCGGCCGCGGTGGCCGTTGGGTCGGGATGGTGAGCGGCCATCAGCAAAACCTGTGTGGAGGTAGCGATGTTTCCGCGCAGTTTTTGGAGGCTCGAATCTATCTCTTGAAGGTGGAGGAGGATCTCTTGGGATTGGGACTCTCCTTTGATTGCATCGATGACGAGCCGGCGCGCCATCAGGTTGGCGCTTCCAAGTTTGGCGTCTTTTGCGGCCGCTTCGAGTGCCGCGAAATGCTCGGGGGAAATGCGAAAAGTAATCTCTTCGGTTAGGCCCGACATTGTATGCGGAATATGGCAGCCATTAGCAGAGAGTTACGAGCTTTTTCCGGCCCTTTGTTTGCGCTTTGCAAACATGCTTTCTCCCTCTTTTCCCCTCTGAGAAGCGGCCCGGACGGGCCAAGAATGTGCCGCACCGTAGGTGCATCCGGTGTGGTGAATGTAACGCAGTGAATGAACCGACCGAAACGCAGGTGAAGGGAGTCCCTCCCCTTTCCAGAACGGGGGCGAGCGGAGTCATAAAGAACTCAAGCGAATCCCCGTTTTGGGTACCCTCCCAAGATCACCCCAACAAGACACGCCGGCCTTTTCAGGCCGGTGCGGCTGGTACCAGTGGGCCGCGCTTATTGGGCTGCCGAATTTGGCCGAATTTTTTCGCGGCGCACTTGTTCTTTAAGGTCTGAAAATCGCTTATTATCGCGCTTTTCCAGGGGTGCAGTGAATGGAAAGAATGGAGCAAACGCAGGCCGTTGGCCGCGTTCAGTTAGCGGCGGCGGAACTTCCAAAAACCGGTGAGCGTGAAAGGTTCGATGCTTACGAGGCTATCACGAGTCGGATCATCGAGCGGCTAGAAACCGGCGTCGTTCCCTGGCAATCGCCATCGATCGCGCGGGTCGGTTTCCCTCGGAACTTTTCGACCGGAAAATTCTACAGCGGGATCAACGTTTTCCTCCTCGGTTCTCAGGAGTTCCAATCCCCCTACTTTCTGACCTTCATCCAAGCCCGCGAGCTTGGCGGA
>CAZVEM010000145.1:252-14691 GCA_964626165.1 uncultured Nannocystaceae bacterium | reverse complement strand
TGCCGCGGGCAAGCGCGAGCAGCGTCTCTTGCACGACGTCCTTGGCGTCCTCTGGGTCGCGGCACATTTTCATGCCAAAGCGATAGACCTGGGCTTGATGAGCCTGGATCAGTTGTTCCAGCGCACGCGCATCGCCGGCCTGAGCGGCCGCCAGCAGCTGTGATTCGCGATCCGCGGCAACAGAGGGCATCGCTGTGCTCACGAGGCTTACTCTACGCCCAGATAGCTGCCGTCGGCGCCGTATTTGTGGACGCGGAGCTTTGCAGTACCGCCGGCCGGCCAATTGGCTTGGATCGAGGTAACCAGTGCGTGCGCATTCGCGGATTCCTCTGAGATGGCATTGAACACGGTATTGATCTCCGCCGGTGTCACCATGGGTCCGGCCGCGATTCGTCCATCGCAGATGAGGAAGACGCCGCCTGCTGGATATATCTCGCGGTACAAGACGCCGCACGTATCGCTAAAGGCCAGGTAGTCGCGGTCAACGGTCATCGGCTTGGGATCCGCGTCTTCGGGGAGGGCGAGCGCTTGGAAGCTGCGAACAGCGCTGACGTCGCTCTCATTCGCCAACGCGACGCGACTGCATTCAGCGACTGCGTCGACGTCAGTCGCTGCCAGCGAACAAGCGGCGGCGGTGGGATCCATGGTTGAGCGGGCGCAGTGCGCAAGTACGGTGTCGCGATCGGGGAGGTTCTCAAGCAATGCTGCGCTGCCGGTCGTCCTGTAGACCTCAAGCTCATGGTCCACGAGCTGCTCGCAGGTCGGCAGTGCACTGCCGGTCGGTGACGCAGCGTCGCCAACCACGCCTCCGGTGTCCTCAGCGTTTGCCGCACTGCCAGGCCCTTCATCGTGCGTGGCGGGTTTTGCTGTGGTCTCGCCTTTCTCCGCTTTGCCAGCGGCACCCGAAGCGGGCGCGGGTGAGCTTGGGGGCTGGCAGGCACCGACGAGCGTCCCGACCAGCACGATCGTGGCACTCCGCGCGATCGCGGCCGGGCTCATGCGAGGCGTCCGCGCGATGGTGAAGATGTCGCCCTCGAACTTCGATCCGTCCATTGGCCAACGGTACCTGGCCCAGGTCGTCCTTGCACGCCATCGCGTTGAGCCTGAGGCTGGTCGTCTAGTCCAGCTCGCCGTGCAGGTACCAGCGCTGGCGTGGGCGATCGAAAAAGATCCAGAGGATCGGTCCCTCACTCATCATCGCGTAGTAGTAGTCGCGCTCGACTTCACGTGCCCACCATGCGCCGCTGATGCGGAGGGGGCCACAGAGCCGATCGAGCCGACCGTGACGTGCGTCCACGTGGGGCCAGAACGCGTCGAGGTCGTCTTGGCTCCGACCCGGGCCACGGCCGCCGGCGCGCCGCAACATGCGAGGAGGTGGCGGCAGGGGAATGGGCCGCGGCAAAAGACGGCGCATGAGCGGCAAGGAGGGACCGAGGACCTCCAGCGGTCCTCCCCACTGCGGTGCCGAGTGGCTTGGCGTGAGCGCTCCTGTGCCGAGCGGAGCATCGCCGCTGTGCGCACGCAGACCATGCCCCAATGGTTGTGAGCTGGTCTCGACCGACACGCTCGCCTCATATCGAAAGCTTGCCTCGGGAAGGTGAGCGGAGACCAGGCGCGCACGTGAGACCGAGGCGGTCCCAAAGGTGGCGCGGACCCGTGCGAGTGCACGCATGGCGGCCTCTGGATCGCGTGAGCGCTGCGCGACGAGCAGCTCAAGCTGACGGGCCTCGACCAGGACGCCATGGACCTCGATGCGGATGCTGAGGACGGGGGCGGGGAGTGTCATCCGCTCCAGGCGCAGCGAGAGCAGCTCGGTGATGACCTTGAGATCAAGCGTGGCTTGTGCGGGCTCGATGACCTCCTGCAGCGATTCACACTCTTGGCCGCGGCGATCGAGCTCGAGATGGATGTGCAACGAGAGCAACGCGCGATGCTCCGCGACGAGGCGATTGAGGAGGCTTGGTAAGGGCTGCGTGATCAGATGGAGGAGGTGCGCATGACTCTCGGTGGCGTCATCGAGATCGATCTGCGTGGCGATGCCCTCGCCGAGCTTGCGCGGACGCAGGGGGGCGCGCTGTCCGTCCGTGAGTGCCGCGTGCAGTTCCGCGAGCTGGGCTGGAAAACGCAGGCGGATCTCAGAGATCGCGATCGAGAGCAGCTCGCCAAGGGTGTAGATGCCGAGGAGCAAGAGTTCGTCGCGGATCGCGGCCGGGAGCTTGAGACAAGTCAGCGGGACGGCAGCCACAAGACGTTGCTCATCGGTCCGATTGGGGATGACCCAGCAACCTCGGTGGGTCGCTGCGATCGCACGGGTGCGCTCGCGACCAAAGCCGACGATCACCGCACAGCGCAGCCCGTGATGTTCGATCTCACGCCACAGCGCGAGGCTCCAGGCTTCAAGTCCGCCATACATGCGCTCAAGACCACCGGGATCGACCCAGAAGGTGCCCGGGCTCTCGCTCGCGGGTTCGACCCGTGGCGAAAACGATGCGAGCCGAGCAAAGAGCTCACCGACGAGACTGTCGATCTCGACCGGCGAGACGACCTCCGCACGGAGGCTCTTGCACAGGCCGCGCGCCGAGCCCAGCCGCATGCCGGGTAAGATCCTCAGCGCGCGCGCGTGCTCGTTGACCATGAGGATCGGCGCTTGAGGGCGATCCTCTTCGATCACGGCGACGGGACGTTCGCGCCAATCTGGACGTCGACGCAGCAGACATTGCAGCGCAAGATCAGGCACGTCGATGCAGGCGATGCGGTCGCCCGCGCCCTTGCCCATGGTGTTCGCGTCGCCCGAGGGACGCGAGCCTCCCGAGCCCGCGGTACGAGTGGTCCGCATGTGCTCACCTCGTACGCGTCAGCGCAGACCCCATGGGCCGCGATACTGGGCGTCTGCGATCTGTACGGGGGCGCCCGACTTGTTCTTGAGGATGGGGTGCTGCACCACGAACTGACCGTCTGGCAGCGTGGTGCGGACGGGGGCGAGATGAAAACGGATCATCGGACCGAGTGAGGCGGGGGACTGCTCTTCGGGCGAGTTTGGATCTGGCGAGTTTGGACCGGCTCCACGGTCGAGTTGCGACTCGATGCTCCGATGCGGCGTGGTGGTTGCGCCGGGTCGCACAACGCGTGCGAGTCGAGCAGGAGGAAGAGCCGTCAGGATCAACAGTCGTGCGCGATGTTGGCGGCAAAGGGCTGCGAGCCTGCTCTGCCACGTGTTGTCACGCGGGACGCTTCCGGGGCTGCTGAGATCGAGGACGACAAAGCCAAAGGCGCCCGAGCGCAGCAGGATCTCCGCGGCACGGCAGAGGCCATGCGTGCTTGAGCTGCTTGTCGCGCCGTGGTTGGTCTTGGCGACCATGGTTGTGGTTGTGGTTGTTGTTGTGGCGGTCGTGGCGCGTGAGCTCGCAGGCGCACGACCGATCTTTGCGGGGGCGAGCTTTGCGGGGGCGAGCTTTACGGGGGTGGGCGCCGTTGCGAGCACAGGAATGTGCAGCACCACCAGCGCATCAAGGTCGATACCGCTCTCTGCGAGATCGGGTGGGAAGAGCGAGCCACCTTCCGCTTGAATCCAAGCGGTGGTTTCACCGCTGCGTTGTGCAGCGCCCAACAGGTGGACCGCAGTGGTTGTGGATGCGCTGGCGAGACCACCCGAGAGCTGCAAGACGGCGCCTGGCTCGAACACATCTGCGAGCGGTGAGGGGGCCCGTGCTGGTGTCGCCCCTTGGGGAAGGGGACTGGGTCTCGTTTCCTCCTCAAGTGGAGGGGGAGACCCAAGCGCCGCGCTCGCATCTTGCGCCTTGGGCTCAAGCTCCTGCGCGGACAGGGACTCCGGCGATACGGCGAAACAGGGCTCTTGCAGCGCTGCAGCGGAGGCTGACATGGGGATCACCTCTATACTGAACATAATGCCAGGCGTCAAGGCATCTCGTCATGGCCGCGTTACCCTCCCGCCCATGACCCTCCACGTCTGCAGCAACTTCGACGCCGGCAACATCGAGGTCGAGTCGGCCCAGGACCCCGGCGCGATTGAGCTTCGTCTGCGCAAAGACGCCGGCGATGAGCACATGCAGTGGTTCTACTTTCGCGTCAGCGGTGTGCGCGATGTCGCGCTGCGCTGGACGATCACCAACGCGGGCCAAGCG
This sequence comes from uncultured Nannocystaceae bacterium, assembly GCA_964626165.1. Lineage (GTDB taxonomy): Bacteria > Myxococcota_A > Polyangia > Nannocystales > Nannocystaceae > CAZVEM01. Next base: position 10,549 of record CAZVEM010000145.1, on the reverse strand, counting down.
AGCTATCCGGCGGGATGGGAGGGCTACCGCGCGGTTGCATCCTACGATCGCGATGAGTGGTTCCGTGTACCGACCAGCTACGCCAATGGTCGCCTCACCGTCGAGCACACGCCGGAGCGCGATGCAGTTTGGTACGCCTACTTTGCACCCTACTCGATCGAGCGGCACCACGATCTGATCGCGACGGCGAGCTGTTCAACGCTTGTGCGCCACGAGGTCGCCGGCCACAGCGTCGACGGTCAGGACATCGATCTGCTCCACATCAGCGATGAGACCCTTGGCGATGCGGCCGGCAAGAAGAGCTGCTGGATCATCGGTCGCCAGCATCCCGGCGAGAGCATGGCGGAGTGGTTGATCGAAGGCCTGCTCGATCGCTTGCTGGATGACAACGATTCGGTCGCACGCGAGCTGCTGCGCCGCGCCGACTTCCACGTGGTTCCCAACATGAACCCCGACGGCAGTCGTCGCGGGCATCTGCGCACCAACGCCTCGGGCGCCAACCTCAACCGTGAGTGGCAGAGCCCCTCGCATGACAAGAGCCCGGAGGTCCTCTGCATCCGCGAGCGAATGCAGCGCGACGGCCTCCACTTCTGCCTCGACGTCCATGGCGACGAAGGGCTGCCCTACAACTTCATCGCGGGGCCCGACGGTGTGGAAGGACTTCCCGGCAAGCTCGCTGAGCTCCAAGACGCCTACGAGCGCCGCCTGATGCAGGTCAACCCCGACTTCCAGATCACGCACGGCTATCCCGAGGCCGCACCGGGCACCGCCAACATGACGATGTGCACCACCTGGGTCGCGGACCACTTCAAGGCGCTGGCGATGACGCTTGAGCAGCCCTTCAAGGACACCGCGGATTCGCCCCACGTTGCGCATGGGTGGTCGCCCGAGCGCTGTCGCCAGCTGGGACGCAGCAATCTCGACGCGCTCTTGCACGTGATCGACAGTCTCTAAGGGACGCCACGCAACGGCGTTCCTCAGGACGCGATCGGCCAACGTTTCAGCAGCCTTCGGGTGCTCCAGGCGCGATACATAAACAACCCGCGCAGCGCGAGCGGGTTAAACATCAGGCGCGTGAAGATGCCCTTGAGTCCTGCCGGATGCTCGTAGTCGATCGTCTCATGGATGAGGGTCCGATGCTCGTCGATCGGCGTGAAGTCGTGCCGATGCGACCATCGCTTCATCGGGCCGACGACCGCGGTGTCCCGAAAGCCCGCGTCGCTGACCTCGGTGTGAAGCGCCTGCCAGGCCATCGGGATCGGACCCATCCACATCGTGAAGCTGGCGAGCATGTCCTCGGCGAGGGGACCGGCCTTTCGCACGACCATAATGATTGGCGGTGGTGTGAGCCAACGCAGGGCGCGTGGATGCCGATGTAGCTCCGCGACCGAGCGGTGCGGGGCGCCGACCTCAAAGCGGAACTCAAAGCGCGCCATGGCACTCCCTCGCGGCGCCGAACCTTCGCATGCGCGAGAGTGCGCGGGCAGCCGTTGCGCGGCGGTCGTCCGTCGGCGGCTTGCGGCGTGTGCTTCGCTGAGTCGTTGACGTGGCGCAACCCAGGGCGAAGGAAGCAGACGGAGCCAGCGCTCCATGTTTCGGTTCTGTGAACTCCGACGCTGCGGTCTGGGCAAGTGAGGGCGGCACGGTCAACCTCGGGCGGCTTTGGACACCCCCATCGCTAAGCCTAGCCGGCCGCTCTCGTTTCGCGAGAACTTCGTCGAGATCTATCTGCGCGAGCGCACCTTCCTGGCCGTAGTCCTAGGGGCGCTCGTGCTGGCAGCCCTCGTCACGCCGATGCCCGAAGTCGCGCGCTGGTTCGCGTTTGTGATCGCCGGCTATGCTGTTGTCGGCAACGACAGCATCCAGACGATCGGCACCTTCCTCGCCGCCAACGCCAAGCGCCCTTGGTGGGTGCTGTGGCTCTGGATCGCGGGACTCTTGCTCGTCACCGTGACGGCGAGCTGGCTGATCTACGACGGTGACGTGAGCTGGCAGCGGCTTGCGGGCAAGGGGTTTCGTACTGCGCCAACCAGCTTCCACTACTTGCAGGTCGTCGCTCCGATCTTCCTGCTGGTGATGACGCGGATGCGGATGCCGGTATCGACGACCTTCCTCCTGCTCAGCACCTTTGCCACGGATGGCAAGGCGATCAACAGCGTGCTGCAAAAGAGCCTCATGGGCTACGGCGTCGCACTGGTTGTCGCGTTCGCGGCCTGGACTTGGTTGGTGCCGGCGCTGAGCAAGAATTGGAAAAACCAGCCGGCGCATGACGTCTGGGTACCCCTTCAGTGGTTCACGACCGGGACGCTCTGGGTCTTTTGGCTCATGCAGGACGCCGCCAACGTCGCGATCTTCTTGCCGCGCAGCCTCTCACCCGTAGAGCTGGCCGCCTTCCTCACCGTGCTGTGTGGTGGGCTCGCGATCATGATCTACCTGCGGGGCGACCGGATCCAACAGATCGTCGACGAGAAGACCGACATCGTCGACGTCCGCGCGGCGACCATGGTCGACTTTGTCTACGCGCTGATCGTCGGGTTCTTCACGTTCTACGCAACCACGGTGCCGATGAGCACGACGTGGGTCTTCATCGGGCTGCTCGGTGGGCGGGAGCTGGCAATGGCGTTGCGCCGCCAGAGCGATCAAACGTGGCGCGGCGCGCTCACGATGATGGGCCGCGACCTCGCACTGACCGTCGCGGGCCTCATCGTCTCGCTGATTGTGGCGTGCAGCAGTAATCCCGTGATGCGCGACACCCTGCTCAAGGCCCTCGGGATGACGTCCACGTAGCGGCGAGCCGGAGTCGCTTCACTCCGCGTCTGCGGCAGCGGGGCCGAACTGCGACGAGAGTGGGATGCCGAGCTTGGCCATGCGCGATCGCAGGGTGTTCGCGTGCAGGCCCAGCGCCCGCGCGGCTCCCCGTGGGCCGTCGATCCGCCCGCGCGTGACCTGAAGTGCGTGCGTGATCGCAGCGCGGTTGACCTCGTCCAGGGGCTGGATGGCGCGCGAAGGGGGGACCGGCACGGCACTCGGAGCCGTCGTCCCGTCCACCGCACCCAGTGCACGCGCGACCTCAAGTCGCTTGCCTTCACCGAGCACCGCCGCGCGCTCGATCACAGCACCAAGCTCTCGAACATTTCCCGGCCAGTCGTAGCGCGCGAGCAGCTCAAGATCGTCGAGCGAAGGTTGGAGCGGGCCTGAGCCATATCGATGTCCAACCGTGGTCGCGATGTAGTTGACCAGCGCGGGGATATCTCCCTTTCGCTCGCGCAGCGGCGGCAGGCGAACGGTGAAGACGGCGATGCGATACCAAAGATCTTCGCGGAACTGTCCGGCACGGACCATCTGCGGCAAATCTCGATGGGTCGCCGCGACCACACGCACGTCGGCGGTGAGCGGTCGTTGGCCGCCGACGCGCTCGTACACGCCATCTTGCAGCACACGAAGCAGCCGAACCTGAGCCGCGGGGGGCAGCTCTCCGATCTCGTCGAGAAAGAGGGTGCCACCATCGGCGCGCTCGAACCAACCCACGCGCGTACTCGCAGCGCCCGTAAAGGCTCCTCGCTCGTGGCCAAAGAGCTCAGAATCAACCAGTTCTGCCGGGATGGCACCACAGTTGACGCGCAGCACGGGTCCATCGCGTCGACGTGATCGCTCGTGGATCGCTCGCGCGACGACCTCCTTGCCCGATCCGGTCTCGCCGAGGATCAGGACCGGTGCGTCGGTCGGGGCCACCGTGGTGACCTGCTCCATGACCCCGCGCAGGCCTGCATCCTCGCCGATCACGGACGGACTCACGTCGCGCAACTGCAAGCGTCCGAGCGCCGCGGCCTTGTCGGCCTCGGCAGCCTCACGCACCCGCTCTAAGTTGCGTCGATAGAGCTGCGACGCGAGGACGGCCGAGCCCGCCTCTTGGAGCGTCGAGAGGCGCTCATCGTTGGGATCGAAGTCGCCGGCAAAGGCCGCGACACCCTGCGCGTTGCCTTCGTGAACCAGCGGCAACACCGTCCAACCGCTCTCATCGTGCGACTCAAGTCCCGCGAGCATGGTGCGAAGCCACGAAGCCCCTCGACGCGGCGTGCCCTGGAATCGGATCGCCGAGGCAAGGCCATCCCGGATCTTCACGAAGTCTGCTTCGCGGATCGGCTGCCGTGGCGCCAGCAAAGTGCTCGCTCCGATCACACCGACGTGGATCGCGGCGAGCGTGTGCACCGAAGGCGGCGCCGTCTCGAGCACGCGGACCACGACCGCCTTCGCGTGGAGCTCATCAAAGACCAAGGGCGCAACGCGATCGAGAAACTCTTCGACCGAGATCGAGAGCGCCGCGGCACGCCACACCGTGAGCGCGAAGGCCATGCCGAAGCCTAGCAGCGCCTCAACGAAATATCGTGTTCTTCACGAAATACGGTGAATGACATGCGCCATCGCAACCACAGGCACGCTATTTCGTGAAATCAATCTACGGTCTACTAAGTAGAAAAGACGAAACAACGAGGCGTTTCTGCTTGGCACGAGCCTTGCTCAGGGGCTCCATCGCACGCATCCGCCGTCCTGCGACCAGGACAGCCACTTCGATGCCGCGCGAGAGCCTCCCGTGACGCAGCTAAAACACCACCATCGACTGCAAAAACCAGCGATGCCCGAAGACGGCCCCATGAGGAGGCCATGCGCGCTGCCCGGAGGCGGAGGTCGCTCTTCGGTCACGTGGTTCGTCGTAGCTGCGTGCGCCATTGCGATGCTCACGGGTCGGTCCGCAGCGGCGGCATCACCCGGTCGCGGCGACGTCGTCTTGGGCAGCGGCGGGGCGTCATTGGATGCGGTGGTGAAGTTCGCCAGTCCGCCGCAGGATCCCTGGGACCCCGAGGTCCGCACGGATGGCGCGCAGCAGGACGCGGACGCGCCCGCCGTATCGTCGACCGATGGCGCCGGCAAGGCGGGCGCAGATGCGGGTGCAAGAACGGACGCCTCGAACGCAGCGCCGGCCTCCAAGGACACGCAGGGTGAGCTCAACATGGGCCCGAGTGCGGTCGAGCCGGCCGCCAACAACGGCAAGGCCGCCGGCGCAGACGGGAAGGACAAGGCCGCGCCCGTGGTCACCGCCGCCGCGGGCAAGGGCGTCACGATCGCGACGCCGGACGGCAAGTACTCGTTCCAGATCCGGGCGCGCGTGCAGCTGCGCGAGAGCGTATTTGCCGACGAGGGCGAGGTACGCAACGAGATCGGAGTTCGGACCCTACGCCTGATCTTGGGTGGCAACGTGCTGAGCAAGGATCTCAGCTATCGGATCCAGTTCGCCTTTGGCGCGCGCGACTTCGAGGCGGGGAATGCCTCGCCGATCTTCGACGCACACGTCGACTACACGCGCCTCAAGAACCTCTCGATCCGTGCCGGCCAGTTCTTCGTGCCCTTTGATCGCGCGCGAACGACCCGCGAGTTTGCGCTACAGCTGGTGGACCGCCAGCAGGTCATCCGTGAACTGACGCTGGACCGCGACGCTGGCGTTGCGCTCTACAGCAACGACCTCTTCTCTGCCAAAGAGCGCCTGGGATACTCGATCTTTGTCGGCGGAGGCGAAGGACGCAATCGACTCGGACCGCAACGGCCAGGCGCGCTGGTCGTCGCGCGCTTTGTCGTCAAGCCCTGGGGCAACTTCGATGATGACAGCGAAGGCGATCTGGATCGCCGCAAGACGCCCAAGCTGGCGCTGGGTGTCGCGGGTGCCTACAACTTTGCCTCCTCGCGTGTCAGCAGCACCTATGGTTCGGACTTTGTGCTGGGCACGGTCGATCAGGTGCATGGCGCCGCCGATCTGGTCTGGAAGTGGCGCGGTTGGTCGCTGACGGCCGAGGGCGTTGTGCGCCGGGCTCTTCTTGAAGAGCTGCGCGGACTTGTCGACGGCGTGCCGAGCGTTGAGCGGACGCGTTCGGGCTATGGCTACTTTGTGCAGAGCGGCGTCATGGTCCATCGCATGGTGGAGCTCGTCGCGCGCTGGGATGACCTCTACGCCTGGCGCGGTACCGATCCCGCCTTTGTCGAACTCACTCGACTCCGCGGGCGCCAAGCAGTCGGCGGACTCAACGTCTACGTCAACGGCCACGCGCTCAAGGTGCAAGCGGACTACTCCTATGGCTTTGGCCAGGACTCTGGCCCAGGCGGCAACCCGGGAGCGCATACGGTGCGACTCCAACTCGACGCGTCCTTCTAGCCTCACAGCTACCTCCAACCTCCATCTCCGGATGCGACGCAGTCCTTGCGCCGTGTCCACAGCCCCGGTTCGCCGCGCAGATGCGGCCGACCTCAGATCCCTGCGCCCTGAAAACGAGCTCAACAATGCCATCAACCTCCCGACAACCCCTTTCTCGTCGCGGCGCACTGCGCATTGGCGGCCTTAGCCTGCTTGGACTTGCGGCGTGCCGTGGCGCGGGTTTCAACACAGCGCTGCGGCTTGGCAACTTTCCCAACCTCACCCATGCGACCGCACTCGTGGCGGCGCAACAGGGCGGATTTGAGAAGGCGTTGGCGCCGACGCCCATCGAGTTACTTAGCTTCAATGCCGGTCCGGCGGCTGTGGAAGCACTGCTCTCGGGAGCACTCGATGTCGCGTATCTCGGCCCGAACCCGACGATCAACGCCTTCGTCAAGTCGCGAGGGCAGGGGCTGCGCGTGATCGCGGGCGCGACCTCCGGCGGTGCCTCACTCGTGGTGCGGAGCGATATCAAAGAGGCAGGCCAGCTTCGCGGAAAGAGCGTCGCATCCCCGCAACTTGGCGGGACACAGGATGTCGCGCTGCGAGCCTGGCTCGCCGAGCACAAGCTCGCGACGGATGCATTTGGTGGCGGAGATGTCTCGATCGTGCCGCAGGAGAATGCGCAAACACTGGAGGCATTCCGGAGTGGCACCATCGCCGCCGCGTGGGTCCCAGAGCCGTGGGCGACCCGGCTGGTGCTTGAAGGGGGCGGCGTGGTGCTTGTCGACGAGCGCACGTTGTGGCCTGAGGGGCGATTCGTCAGCGCCCACGTTGTTGCCAGTGCCGCTGCCCTGGCGAATCGGCGCGCGGATGTGCTCAAGGTGCTCAAGGTGCACATCGAAGCGACCGCCTGGATCGCGGCCAATGCTGCTGCAGCTCAAGCCGCGGTCATCGACCGCGTCGAAGTCCTGACGGGCAAGCGGCTCTCGGCCGAGGTCATCGCGGCAGCGTGGGACAAGCTTGAGTTTACGACCGACACGCTCTCCTCCACCTTGCTCAAGAGTGCCGATGCGGCCGCTTCCGTGGGACTGCTCAAGCTCGATGGCGTCGATCTGCAAGGGCTCTGGGACACAAGCCTCCTCGACGAGCTGAAGGGTGGGGGAACGTGATGGACGGGCAACTTGGCAGATCGGCGGCCAGGCACGCAGAGACGGCGCTTGTGCTGTCAGGTGTGTCGAAGCGATTCGTCAGCGGCGGCCGCTCGACGGAGGCCGTGCGGCACGTCGACCTCGTCGTCGAGCCGCGCGAGTTTGTCTGTCTCGTCGGCGCCTCGGGCTGTGGAAAAACGACGTTGCTCTCGATGATTGCCGGACTCGATACACCCACATCGGGTGAGGTGAATCGCGGCACGACGCGGCCGGCTTTGCTGTTCCAGGAGGCGGCGCTCTTCCCCTGGCTCGACGTGCAGGAAAACATCGAGTTCCCGATGAGAATCGCGGGAGTCGCTCGCGCCGAGCGTGCGGCCCGCGTCGAGGAGCTGCTGAGCCTGGTTCGCCTCGGTGCCTTCGCGCGACATCGCCCACACGAGCTCTCCGGTGGCATGCGGCAGCGCGTAGCCCTGGCGCGCGCGCTGGCACAAGACGCCAACTTGCTCCTCATGGACGAGCCCTTCGCGGCGCTCGACGCATTGATGCGCGATCACCTTCATGAGGAGTTGCTTCGTATTGTCGAGCAACGCCAGCTCGCGGTGGTGTTTGTCACGCACAACGTGCGCGAGGCCGTCCGCCTAGGCGACCGGGTGATCACGCTCAAGAGTCATCCGGGCCGCATTTTGTCGGAGTACCGCATCGATATTCCGCGGCCGCGCAGAATTGAATCCGAGCAAGTCGCCGCCCGGGCACGGGAGATCCTTGACCGGCTCCGTGAGGAGGCACCCCATGAAGTCTAGTGACGCTGATGTTGTATCGAGCGGTCCGTCCGACGAGAAGTCGACAGCCCATCGTCTCTGGTTGACGATCTGGCCCAAGGTCGCGGCCGTTCTGATCGCCTTTGGGGGCTGGCAGCTTGTCGTCTCGCTCGGCGTCTGGCCGCCGTGGGTGTTGCCGCCGCCGCTCGCCGTCCTCCAGAGATTGGGCACAGAGGCGTCAAGCGGAGCGATCATCACATCCCTCGCAATCACCGGCCAGCGCGCCGCGGTCGGCTTTGTACTTGCCGTCGCGCTTGGGGCTGGCCTGGGAGCCGCGCTCACCTCCTCGCGGACGCTTCGCGTCGCGATCATGCCGATGCTCACTGGACTGCAAACGATGCCGAGCGTCGCTTGGTTCCCGCTTGCCATCAGCATCTTTCAGCTGAGTGAAGCATCGATCCTTGCGGTCGTGGTGCTCGGCGCGACACCTTCGGTCGCCGTCGCTATGGTCTCGAGCCGCGATCAGGTACCGCCGCTATGGATTCGGGCCGGGCAAAGCCTTGGCGCCCGAGGTCTCAAGCTCTATCGCTACGTGATCTTGCCGGCAATGCTTCCGGGATTGGTCGCAGGGCTCAAGCAAGCGTGGGCGTTTGCGTGGCGTAGTCTCATGGCGGGTGAACTGCTCGTCATCATCGGGCATCACGCCTCGCTGGGAGTCCGCTTGGCCTACGCCCGCGAACTCTCCGATGCGGAGGGATTGCTGGCGTGGATGTTGGTGATCTTGGCCGTGGGCGTCGTCGTCGACTCAACCGTATTTTCGTCGATCGAATCGACGATGAATCGCCGACGAGGGCTAGCTGCCGGCTAGGGGTCGACACCGCCACCGAACCCGGCCTCCGTCCAGCCATCCGATTCCGGACGTCGCCACATCGATGGCCCGCGTAGCTCTGCCTCACCTCAAGTCCGTGTCACTCCCTCTGTACCCGATCGCCCCGACGGCGAGTTCAACGTCGGCGAGCGCGTGATGCCAAGCCAGGCGCGCGTCTGCGTGGCCAACGACCGTCGCGGCAAGCGACTCGTAGGCACGTGCAACGGCGATGAGCCGTGGGGAGCTTCGCCGTTGTGGGTCGGCGGCGAGGCTCTTGACATCGGCTAGATGCTGGCGCGCGATCGGTAGGAAGGTGGACTCATACCGATCGAGCTCGGTGCGAGCGAAAGCGGCGCGGGCGACCGCGAGCGCGACCTCGCGCCCCAAAGTTTCGTCGAGCACGTCCCGCTCGATTTCGTGCTGGCGCTCCATAGCTTTTGCCTCGGCCTTGGGGCCTCGTTGCAGGTCGAACATCGGGATCTCTAAGCTGACCATGAAGAATCCACCCCACAGGAACGGTCGCTGCGCGGAATTTAGATCTGGCCCTGCCGAAATCGTGGCGCGCGGCGCTGTGCGTGCGCGCGACAGTCGTCCCGTCGCTCTCGCAACATTGACACGCCACGCAATCTCGCTCCGCTCCGGTCGATGCGAGATTGCATGCGCAATGAGCCGCTGACTGACGCGATGGTAAATGCTCTCCCACGAGGGTCCCGAAGCATCGGATGGCCACCACCACGGCAACACGGAGGAATCTACGCGGTCAAGTGCGAGCGGTGCGTCTGGTGTCCGCCCCATCAGGCCGTTGATTCCGATGTCGGCTTCGATGTGCGCGAGCGCGGCGGCATCGATCGCCCGTTGAAGCCTCACACGTATCGTCCGTGCCTCGATCTCCTCCGCACGCGTCGGACGTAGCTCGTCGGGTTCGTTAGGGTCTAGATTGGCTAGATTAGACGGTTGCTGCGTCGTATAGGCATCGAGCTCAAGGGCGAGCTGACGGAGTAACTGCTCCTCGTCCTCGGAGACGACAGCCGTCACGTAGAGTTCGGTGACGACGTGGGCGAGCGCGTTCCTTGCGGTCGTGATCGACGCCTCCAGCTCGCCCTTACGGGCACGAACAACGTCGCGGGCGCGCCTTCTGACAGGAGCTGTGGCGATGGTCTGCGTGACGCCCAGGCGGTATGTGTACTCAGCCGTTCCGTTGTCAGACAGCAACTGGGGATTGGCATGCGCCATCGCTGTTCGTTCTTGGGCGTCCAAGACAGCGCGGCCGGCCTCGATCGCGCGTAGCGAGGGACTCCGGGCATCGACGAAGGTGACCAGCATGGGAAGTGACCACACG
>CAZVEM010000145.1:0-242 GCA_964626165.1 uncultured Nannocystaceae bacterium | reverse complement strand
TCATCGGCGTACACGGGAGACGCCGCGTGGGTTGCAACCCAGGAACTGAAGGCAAGCGCGAGTAGGCCGCCGACTTGGCCGGTGTGCGCCCACGTCCCCCGACGAGGGGCGGCGCATCGGTGGCCTCGGGGGCGGGTGACTTGAGGGGGCGACACGTGCAGAGTATCGACCCGGCCGCCCGTGCCGCGCAACTTCGCGGCGGAGACCGCTCGCGGCCCGGTGCAGCTACGACGTTGTCGTGC
>CAZVEM010000144.1:0-14713 GCA_964626165.1 uncultured Nannocystaceae bacterium | reverse complement strand
GACGGCGACGGCGACGGCGACGGCGACGGGGATGGAGACGGAGACGGAGACGGAGACGGGGATGGAGACGGAGACGGAGACGGGGATGGAGACGGAGACGGAGACGGGGATGGAGATGGAGATGGTGACGGCGACGGCGACGGCGATGGCGATGGCGACGGTGACGGCGAGCCCAGCGCGTCATTTGACTGCGGGGATGGCACGATGATTCCTTGGGTGTGGGTCTGCGACATGTTCCCGGACTGCGAGACCACCTCTGCCGACGAGGATGCGGCGCTGTGCGACAACAATCCGATGTTCCAGTGCCTCGACGGCAATGGCAGCGTGCCGCTCGGCCAGCTCTGCGATGAGGTCGAAGATTGCGCCGACGGCTCGGATGAGCTTGAGGCGTGCGCCCTTCCGTAGCGTGCGAGGTTCCGGCGAGGGGCGTCCCCATCTCGATCAAGGGCGACTTGGTCGAGTGAGGGACGCTTCTCCGTTTGGGGCGGAGCGTGCGGTCCTACACTGGCCCGCGCCCGCGTGCGATTGGAACTTCACGCTCTCGGCCGACGCTCGATGAGGTCGGTGCGTTGACGTTCTCCATCGCGGCGGAGACTTGGCGGAGGCGGCGTGTGGCCTTCAATGCGGATCGGGCAAGGGTAGAGTGCTGCAAGAATCGCCTGTGCCCATGCCTCGCCAGATTGTTCGACCGCTCCCGACGCCGCCCTGGGCGAATCGCTTCGTGACCTACGGGGTGACGGGCACAAACGGCAAGACTTCGACGACGTTCATGCTCGACGCGATCTTGCGCGCGGCTGGCAACAAGGTGCTGCGAATGTCGACGATCGGATACGCGCTCGATGGTGAGCCGCGGCCCCGACCTCCCGGTGGGTATGAGGGTGTCTTGCAGCTCATTCGCGGGTCGATTGAGCAGGGCGCGACGCGTGGCGCGATGGAGGTGACGAGCCTTGCCCTGTCCCGCGGGTACGCTGCGCACTGGCGGTTCGACCACGCGATCTTTACGAATCTCTCGCCCGATCACCTCAAGACGCACGGCACCTACGAGCACTACCTCGCCGCGAAATCGCAGCTCTTTATCGGGCTTGGTCCTGGCAACGTCGCGTGCTTCAATGCAGCGGATCCACACGCGCTCTTCGTCGAAACGATTACTCCAAGCGACGTTCGCAGGGTGTATTTCCACTCCCCCAGCCGCGGCCCAGCTCTCGTGTCCCCGACGCTTGCGGCTCGCGCAATCGACGTCTCATCGAGTGGGACGCATGTCGAGTTGGCACCGAGCCCGGCGGCGGAGGCACTTGGCGGTGAGCTTCGTTTGCCGCTTATCGGGGCGGTCTTCGCCGAGAACGCGCTCGCGGCCGCGGTCACTTGCTGGGCCACTGGGATCGATGTCGATGCGATCAAACAAGGACTTCGCGAGTTGGTGCCGGTGCCTGGGCGCTTTGAACTCGTCAGTGCCGATCCGCTCGTCGTCATCGACTACGCGCATGATGCCGATGCGCTGGCACGAACGCTGCTGCAGGCGCGAGAGCTCCTCGACCGCAGCGGCAGGGCTGGGCCGCTCGTTGTCGTCTTTGGCGCAGGGGGTGGAGCAAGTCCGCAAAAGCGCGGCCCGATGGGGCGCGTGGGCGGCCAGCTCGCGGACCACTGCATCATCACCAATGACAACCCGCGCGATGAGTCGCCGGACGAAATCGCCTGCGCGATCGAGGAGGGCTTGCGAGAGGTCGTCGAGAGCTCATGGGAGCGCGAACTGGATCGTCGGCGAGCCATCGAGATCGGCGTGGAGCGGATCTGTCGGGGCGGGCTCTTGGTGATCGCGGGCAAAGGCCACGAGGTCGGCCAGCGCATTGGGGGCCAAACGGTCCCACACAGCGATCGCGACTGTGCCATCGCGAGCTGCCGAGCTGCACGCCGCTCCGGTTGAACCCCAGTCAGTGAGCGCGTTCGCGCGTGAGGGATGCTTGGGTGCTGGGGCATCCGCCGTCGGAACCCCACCCGGAACAGCAAAAGGTGAGGTTCTGCCGGGCAAACCTACTGCTGATGAGTATCGCGTGAGGTACTCACGGCACGAGCTTGATCCGCATCACACAACTTACGCAACACACCTGTCGAGTCCGACGCGTGCCCGCGCAACGCGAGCATGGTGGGCGGAATTCACTTGATCGAGGCGATGTTCTGGCCTTCAATCTCACCGCCCGCGACGCACCGTGAGCTTGTGCTCCCGATCGATCGCGAATCTGAGCGGCCCTCGCCTCCCCCGAGCGAGGACCGCGGCGAACTCAAGAGCAACCGGCGCATGTCGAACCTCAATCGCGAACTCGTCATCGGAATGGACATCGGCTCAACCACCGTGAAGGCGGTGGTGCTCGACCGTGAGACGCGCGAAATTCTGTGGAGCGACTATCAGCGCCACCTGACCAAGCAGCCCGAGAAGGTGCTTGAGCTCATGCAGGCGATCATCGAGGAGTTCCCGGGCATCGATGCGGGCAAGACGCAGATCTTTGTGACGGGATCGGGTGCGGCGCCGATCTCGGAGGCGACGGGCGCGAAGTTCGTGCAGGAAGTCAACGCCGTGACCTTCGCGGTCGAGCGTCTTCACCCCGACGTCCGCGCCGTCGTCGAGCTCGGCGGTCAGGACGCAAAGATCATCGTGTTCAAGGCCGATGCCGAAGGCCGCCTCATGGCGCAAGCATCGATGAACGACAAGTGCGCTTCGGGAACCGGCGCGACGATCGACAAGTGCATGATCAAGGTCGGCGCCGAGCCAGGCTTTGCCAACACCCTGCACTTCAATCCAGACGCGTTGCACCACGTTGCCGCCAAGTGTGGCGTCTTCGCCGAGACCGACGTCGTCAACCTGATCAAGTCGGGCATCCCAAAGGAAGAGGTCCTCAACTCGCTCGCGGATGCGATCGTGCTGCAGAACCTCTCGGTGCTGACGCGCGGCAACACGCTCAAGCCCAAGGTCATCCTTCTCGGCGGACCCAACAAGTACCTTCCGTTCCTGCAGGAGTGCTGGCGCCTCCGCATTCCCGAGACCTGGCGAGATCGCGGCCTGGAGGTCCCGAAGGATGTGCCGATCGAAGAGCTAATCTTCGTGCCGGACAATGCAGATCTCTACGCTGCATTTGGTGCCGCCTCCTATGGTGTGACGCTGCGCTCCGACGACGCTTACTTCACCGGCATCCAGCCGCTGGTCGACTTCGTGGCGAACGGCAGGCGGGAGAAGTTGGGTGACAAGGCCGGTCCGCCGCTCTCGGCCTCCGAAATCGAGACCCAGAAGTTCGTCGACAGCTACAAGATCCCGCGCTTTGTGCCGCCAAGGCTCGAGCCCGGCTCCGTGCTGCGCGGCGTGATTGGACTTGACGGTGGCTCAACCTCCTCCAAGGCCGTCATTGTCCGCGAGGACGGCGAGATCATTGCGAAGGCCTATCAGCTCTCCAAGGGCAATCCGATCCAGGACGCCAAGGATCTGCTCGCATCGCTCAAGGAGCAGATTGAGAGCCAGGGTGCGACCTTTGAGTGCCTCGGATTCGGTGCCACGGGTTACGCGGCGGATGTCCTTGAGGAAGTTGCGCTCGCCGACGTCAACGTGGTGGAGACCGTCGCGCACATGATGAGTGCGGTTCACTACTTCGGTGACGTCGACGTCATCTGCGATATCGGCGGACAGGACATCAAGGTGCTCTTCATGAAGAACGGCGACATCGCCAACTTCAAGCTGAGCAACTCCTGCAGCGCGGGCAACGGCATGTTGTTGCAAGCGATGGCCGACCAGTTCGGCGTCGACGTACGCGACTACGCCGATACAGCCTTCGCTGCCCAACTCGCCCCTGTGTTTAGCTACGGATGCGCGGTCTTCCTCGACACCGATCGCGTGAACTTCCAGAAGGAAGGCTTCCAAAAGGAGGAACTGCTGGCCGGCCTCGCGCAGGTGCTGCCCAAGAATGTCTGGCAGTACGTCGTGCAGATCCCCCGCCTCGCGTCACTCGGACGCAAGTTCGTCCTGCAAGGCGGCACGCAGTACAACCTGGCTGCCGTCAAAGCGCAGGTCGACTACATCAAGGAGCGCGTGCCAGACGCCGAGGTCTACGTCCACCCGCATACTGGAGAGGCCGGCGCGATTGGTGCCGCGTTCGAGACCTTGCGCCGCTACGAGCGCACCGGCACCAGCCGCTTCATTGGTCTCGAGAACACCCTCAACCTCGAGTACATCACGCGCAACGACGACAGCACCACCTGTCACTTCTGCCCCAACGAGTGCAGCCGAACCTTCATCGACACCAAGCGCCCCGACGGATCGCTGTCGCGATACATCTCCGGCTTCTCCTGCGAGAAGGGCACGGTTGAGAGCAAGGAGGCGATGCTTGAGGTCGTCAAGGAGCGCAAGAAGATCGCGGCCGAGTTCCCCAATCTTCTCAACTACGAGGCACGCGTCGCCTTCCAGCACAACTACGATCCCGCGCCGATGCCCGAGGCGGGCACCATCATTGATGACATCGAGGTCTATCAGGGAGTGCTGCGTATCGATCGCAAGAAGATTCGCCGTCCCTTCGAGCGCAGCAATGCTGATCTGACGCGTGTGCGCGTCGGCATGCCGCGTATCTTGGGCATGTACAGTGAGGCGCCCTTCTTCCGGACCTACTTCGAAGCGCTTGGCATGCCCAAGCAGAACGTGATCTTCAGCGAGCCCACCGATGAGACGATGTGGCTCGAGGGCAGCCGCTACGGCGCAGTGGATCCCTGCTTCCCGGCCAAGGCCGCGCAGGCGCACATTCACAACCTGCTCTTCCACAAGCACGAGCCCGAGAAGGGCCGCCCGCTCAACTACATCTACTATCCGCTGCTCAACTACATCCCGGGCTTTGTCACCGACACCATGGACAACGTCGCCTGTCCGATCGTCTCGGGCACGCCCGCGGTGATGAAGGCCGCCTTCACCAAAGAAGTGGATTTCTTTGCGCAGCGCGGCATCGAGTACATCGACGACTCGGCAGCCATCGAGGAACCCAACTACCTCAAGCGCACGATGTTCGACACCTGGGGCGCTCGCCTCGGGATCACGCGCGACGAGAGCGACTTCGCGGTGGACCAGGGCCTCATCGCCCTCCGACTCTTCAATGAAGACGTGCAGGACAAGGGCCGCGCGATCCTGGAGACCGTCGAGGCCGAGAACGGCATCGCCATCCTGGTCCTCGGTCGGCCCTATCACTCCGATCCGGGCATGAACCATGGCATTCCAGAGGAGTTCCAGGTCCTCGGCTATCCGATCCTGTCGATCCGCTCGATTCCCAAGACGCGCGAGTACCTCGACCGCTACTACAAGGATGAGCTCGATCGCGGCCTGATCGGCTCGCCACTCGAGATCAACCACATCTGGCCCGAGAACTACCAGACCAACAGCACCGCTCGCGTCTGGGCCGCGAACTTTGCGGCTCATCACCCCAACGTTGCGGTGCTCGATCTCTCAAGCTTCAAGTGCGGTAACGATGCCCCGACCTACGGGCTCATCGACAAGATCCTGGGCGCAGCCAAGACGCCCACCGCGGCCCTGCACGACATCGATGCCAATAAGCCCGGTGGCTCGATCAAGATCCGCGTCAAGACCTACTCGCACTCGCTCAAGTTGCACCGCGAGCGGCTTGAGGATGTCGCGCGTAAGAAGATGGAGCTCGAGCTCTCCGTCGAGCGCAAGCGGCTGCAGCTCTACGAGCTCAAGCAAAAGCAGCTCGCGAGCATGTCGCGGCGCGACGCGAACATCGACGCGGCGATCGATGCCGTTCGGGAGCGGATCTCGGCCTACGAGGCCGACCTACGTCCGCCCACGCCGGAGAAGGCTCCGGGCCTCATCCAGATCCGCAAGCATCACAAGCCCGCTCGTGAGGCCGTCGCTCACCCCTAGCGCCGAGGGCTGCCACTCAGCGCGTCCGACCAAAGTCCACCGCGGTCTCTCGTCCGCAACGTTTGTATCCCACCTCCTCAACCCCCTCGGCCGAGCAGCTCGCCGTCGCCCCTCATCAAGGTACCGAAGATGAACACACGCGTACGCCACCTTCCCATCATCAATCAACCTGGCCTTGAAGACATCGAGGCGGAGCTCAAGGCATTCGAGGAAGCCGAGCGTGCGCGCCTCGGACTTGAGGGCAAAGTTGAGTACTGGCGCGACGAGATGCTCAATCTCACCATGACCAAGGCGCAGCGGTCCGAGACCACGCTGCTCCTGGGTGGCCTGCCCAAGCTCGCCGACATCCTGATTCAGTCCGCGCTCAAGCCCTTGGGCTACTCGGTGCAGTACCTCCCCGAGCCCGACCACGAGTCGCTGCGCTACGGTAAGGAATTCGGCAATCGCGCTCAGTGCAACCCGACCTACTACACGGTTGGTAACCTCGTGAAGTTCCTCTGCCAGCTTCGCGACAAGGGCATGACCTCGGAAGAGATCATCTCGAAGTTCGCGTTCATCAGCGCGGGGTCCTGCGGTCCTTGCCGCTTTGGCATGTACGTGACCGAGTACCGCAAGGCGCTCCGCGACGCGGGCTTTGATGGCTTCCGCATCATGCTCTTCGAGGAAAAGGGCGGCATTAGCCAGGAGACGGAGGAAGAGTCCGGACTTGAGCTCACGCCCGCCTTCTTCTTCGCGCTCGCCAAGGCCGTCTATTCGGCGGACATTCTCAACGGCATCGGCTACCGCCTGCGCCCCTACGAGGTCAATCCCGGCGAGGTCAATCGCGTCCTCGACGACGCCAAGAAGCTCTGCTGCGAGTATCTCGAGGCGGGTCGCCCCGTGCTGCTGGCGCTGTTCAAGGCGCGTCAGATGTTCGCCAAGATACCGATCGACCGCACCCGTATCTGCCCCAAGGTCGGCATCGCCGGTGAGTTCTGGGCACAGATGACGGAGGGCGAGGGCAACTATCGCGTCAAGCAGTTCCTTGAGTCCGAGGGCTCAGAGGTCCGTATCCAGTTCGTCAGCGAGTGGCTCCTCTACAACGTGTGGGAGGAAGCGCGTGACCTCGAGCTGCGTGTCGGTATGCGTGAGCACGACGTGGGCACCGGTCGCTCCACCGAGCGCTTTGGCAAGTACGGCGTGTTCAAGCGCCGTGCCGGTTTGTACGCGTTCGATGCGGGCATGCGCGGCCTGTTCCAGGTTTTCGCGATGGCGGCCGGCTTTAACGACTACAAGACGCAAGACGTCGACGAGGGCCGCCTCACCGCGGAGGACTATTACCCGTCCGAGCTACGCGGTGGTGAGGGTCACATGGAGGTCGCCCACACAATCGACAACGTCGTCAAGCGCAAGGCCAACATGACGCTGTCCGTGAAGCCCTTCGGCTGTCTGCCCAGCTCGGGCGTCAGCGATGGCGTGCAGGCGAAGGTGCAAGAGGCCTTCCCCGGCGCGATCCTTGCGATGGTCGAGACCAGCGGCGACGGTGCGGTGAACTTCTACTCGCGCGTCCAGCTCTACCTCTTCAAAGCCCGCGAGCAGGCGGAGGCCGAGGTCAAGACCGCCCTGGAGGAGACTGGCCAGACGATGGAAGAGGTCCGCGAGTACCTCCGCAAGCATCCGCACATCGACAGTCCGCTTCGGCTTCCACCGCATCGGGCGGCGTGCACAGCCGCTGACATGGTCTACCTGGTCGCCGATCACAAGAAGTCGACCGCGTGGAGCCGCACCACCGCGCAGGCCACCCGCTACGTCAACGCTGCCAAGACCTCGGCGCGCTCCTTTGGCGAGTCCTGGCCCGACATCAAGAAGACCGCTCGCACCGTGGCATGGGAGCTCGGCACCGAGCTGCGCGATCAAGTGAGCGCGAAGGTGCGCAGCACCTTCGGCGGCTCGGTGGACGCCGCGGCAAACTAGCGGCTGATCCACACACGCCATCGCGGTGGCGCCGACGTGCGCCGCGATCGAATCGACCTCCGTGAGCCTAGGGCACGCGGAGGTCGATGCTATTGGGCCTCCAACAGCGAGCAACAGCCGCGCGGACGCTGGCGTACCGCCTAACGATCGCGGACGAAGAGCACGCAGAGGTTGTTGGCGGGCATTTGGGTGACCGCCTCGAGACGAAGCCCTCGCGCGCGTGCGACCTCTTCGACGGCCTCGAGGTCGCGCACACCCCAGGACGGATCTCTCGACTTAAGACTCAGGTCGAAGGCCTCGTTGCTCTCGCTGGTATGTCGTCCATCGCGCCGAAACGGACCATAGAGGAGCAGGGGGGCGCCCTCTGTGAGCCAGGCTTGCGCGTGGCGCATGAGGCCTTCGGTCGCGCTCCACGGCGCGATGTGAATCATGTTGGCGCAGAGCATTCCTGCGACATCGTCGCGGGGCGCCGGCTCGTGGAGGACGTTGAGTTCGATCGGATCTTCGATGCGCTGCGCGGTCTCTTGCGGAAGAGTCTCGCGCCATGCGCGGACGCTCTCGAGGTGCGCTGCTTCGATATCGGTGGGAAGGAAACGCAGCCCCTCAAAGTGGGACGCGAAGTGGGCGACATGTTGGCCGCTACCACTGGCGATCTCGACAACGAGTGGTTGTTTGGCCGGTTGGCGCGGCGACAGCCGCGGTAGCACGTGCGTGCGCAGGACCTCGCAGATCGGCTCCTTGTTGCGCTCGGGCGCAGGCCAACACAGCGCGGCGGGAGACGGGATCGTCATTGCCAGTGCATAGCAAGGCCTACGTGCTTGCGCTCGTGCCCGGGGCCCGTCCGCGCCTTCGCTGCCTCCTCGGGACGGCCCAAATCCTGGCGCTAGCGGCGTACGATCAGCGCACGCACGCCAATATTGCCGGCGGCGTCGCGAACGCGGACGACGATCCGATGGGTGCCCGAGTCGAGCTGCGGCAGCGTGATCTCGAAGGACTCCTTGGACTGGTCGAAGATGCCGTCGCTTGCGCTTGCCCGGCGAAACGGTCCCCCGTCGATGGAGAAGGCCACGTCCGAGATGCGGCTGCTCTCGTCGCTGACGGTCCCCGTCAGTCGGTCCTTCGCAACCGTGGCGCTATCGACCCGCGGGCGCGTGCGATCGACCAAGAAGGGGGACGAGAGCTGGATATCGCTCTGGGCTCGCGCGGTGCCGTTGCTGGGCTCATCGCTGGCTTGCACCTCGACCTCGTAGACGCCATCGGGCACCGTGGTCAGATCGAGCTCAAGCTCCTTGCTGGTGATGCGCTCGTCGCTGTGCAGGCGGAACCATGCGTCGTCGCCGTCGCGCTGCTTTCGCATCCGGACCTGATAGGCGAGTTCGTCATCGTCGCGTGCCTCGGCAGTCCACTTGATCTTGGCCTGAGCCTTGGGCTCTGCGATGTCGTCGACGTCGAACTTGGGAGCGCTGACGTCCACACTCTTGATGACCGGCGGGAGGTTCTCTGGTGCGTAGAAATAGGTGAGGCCCTCGAACACCGCATCCGAGCCCGACAATGACACTTCAAACTGGACGTAGCGTCGCAGCGCGACCTTGAGCTGGCCCTGGAGGTCTGGCTCGCCGGCGCGAAGGGGAACCTCGGTCCAAGGGCTCCAGCGATCATCGGGCGTATCGCTCGGTCCGACGCGAACACGGAGCTTGAGCTTGCCGTCGCCGTGAACGGTGATCTCGCCGTACTCAGAGGCTTGGTCGCTATCGAGGACCTTCGAGATCCAGCGACCCTTGTCTGCTGCGGCCGATGTCAGCGTGTACACCGAGGCACCGTCGCCGGTGCCCGCCAGCATACGACCACCATCGAGTCGACACAGTGACGCTGCGCGCCGCTCCTGGAGGTCGGCGATCGTGGCGACGTCTCTGCGTCCACGTACGCGATAGATCTTGGCGTCCTGCGAGGTCGCCACCAGCACGGTGCCCTTGTCATCCTGAGCGACGACCGAGGTGAAGTACTGCCGCTTCTTGTCGAGCCAGGTCTCCCACGTCGACTCGAGTGCGCGGCCGAGGTCGCGCTGGTTGCCTTTGCTGGCGTTCGCGAGCGAGACCGCGACAAGCTTGGCGTCAGCCTTGGGCTCGCTCGCGGTGACGGTGCTGCTGGCCGGCGCATCGCCCGTGAGGCTGGCGCGCGCGAGCTGCTTGGTCATGTTGGTGACGCTGGTGACCTCACGGCTATCAAAGCTGTTGACCGCTGCGACGAGCATCGAGCCGGACACCGCCATGGAGCGGACCTCATCCCCCTCGAAGTCGTGGATCAGTCGACCAGAGGACTCGGCATCGCTGAGCTGAAGGATGTTTGCGCCCGGTGAAGTGCCGACCAGGATCTCGCCATCGACCTCGATCATGCTCAGGAGGTCTTTCTCGGAGCTGTCGAGGACGACGCGAGCGCCCGTTCCATCAAGCGCGAGGGACCACAGCTCTCCCTTGGGACCCGTGGCCGCGAGGAGGCGGCCCTTGTGAACTTGCAGGGCCCAGATCTGCTCGACATCGAGCTTGGCGAAGCTCGAGACCTTGCCCTTGGCGTCCACTCGAAAGATCTCGCCGCCGGGTAGCGTCGCTGCCACCAAGTCGCCGCCGGGGAGCTTCTCGATTGCGGAGACGACGACGCCGCTCAGCGCTGCGAGCCTTTCGACCTTGGATGTCGCACCCTTCCCACTGCCTGCCCCGGCGGTGACGCGGAAGATCGCCGCCTCGTCCGAGGTGCCGACGAACGCTCGAGCGCCATCGCTGAGGCAGGTGAAGGCGACCTTGGCGTTCTCGACGGTGGTCCGCGCCGAGGTCATCCCAACGCTGACCTTGCCCGAACCTTCGATCGCCGCGCCGTCGGTCTCGCCCGCGTCGAGATCATCAAAGCCCTCAATGGTCTTCTTCCGAGTGCCACCGGCAAATGCGAGGGTGGGGCTGAGGCACAACATGCCGAGCGCGACGGCGCGCATCGTCTGGGAGCGGGATACGTCGTAGGGCTTCATCCGTCGATGTACTTCTTTGGGAGGACGTGGATCCGCACCGACTGGGCACCCTCGACCAAGGTCTTGGACTCAATCACTCGGCGTGCGAGTCGCTTGACGCGGATTGCACCCAGGGTTGAGCCTTCGGCGGCGAGCCCTTCGGTGACGCTTGAAGGTAGCTCGGGCAAGTAGCCGCTCTCGGTCGCGACGCCCTCGCGGCCGTCGTAGATCGTGGCGACGATTGAACGTGCGGTATGCCCCTGCGCGATCGCATCGATGATGTCGTCGACGCTGGTCGCGGCCTTTCGTGCTGGCGGCGTCATGCTACCGGAGGTGACCTCGACCATGATGTCTTCGTCGTCGAGGTCGTCGGGCACGCGGAGTGCGATGGTCTGCCGACGGCGGGGGCCGGTGACGGGCTTGAGGAGCAAATCAAGCTCAAGCAGGTCCCCGGCGCGGACCTCCGCGCTTCGCATCTCGATTGCCTCGATGCGCTCAAAGCCCCGGCTGTAGCGGACCGTTGCGACCTGCTTGACGTCGCGGATCTCTGCGATCTCGAAGGGGTTATCGAGGATGGCTTGAATCGCGATGCCGGCACGGGTTCGAATGAGTGGACCGGGAGAGACGCCGAGCGGGAAGAAGATCTCGTCGCGGAACTTCAGCGTTCGAGGTCCCTTGGAGGTGGTGATCGCCATCTCGACGTCGAGCTCGACCTCGATCTCAACGGCGTCGGGCGCGGCTTCCTCGATCGCTTGGAGTAGCAGCCCGATCACGAGTGCCGGTGTGACCTGGTTGCCTTCGGCGACGCGACTCTCGTAGGAGCGTGGCTTGAGGTCCGGATCGGGTCCCGTCACGCTCGTGTGCACGGGGATGAGCGGCGCTTGAATGTCGGTCCGCAAGGAGATCGCGGGCTGGCGGTCCTGGATCATCGTTCCACGCACGTGCAGTGGTGACGCGATCTTCACTGAGCGCTCGACGCTGGGGATGATCACATGCACGCGTGCATCCGCAATCGGCAGCTTGGTGGGGCCAACGCCCTGCATTGGGTGGCCGAACGCGAGCAGGCGTTCGCCCTTGCTGCCGCCCACCCAGGTTACGGTCCCGTTGGGCGCGGCCGACAGATCGCCGTCGATGAGCACCACGCTGACCGAGTCGCCAAAGCCCCACTGCTTGGCGGGCGGTGGCGATGCGGTGGTCTTGTTGCTCCCGTTCGAACCGCCGCCGCGGGCGGGCAGTAGGCCGGTGGTGTCGGCGAGGAACTGCGCGGCACGAGGTCCAAAGCCTGCCACCGTCATCGGTGTGCCCAGTGGCTCAAGGCCAGCGCCGGTCGCGGCCTCCGGTCGAGATCGGGGCGGCATGGGCGAGGTATCGAGGCCGAGCATCGCGTCGGCCCATGCCAATGAACCTGTCCGACCTCGCGCCTGGGCCCGAGGTCCAGGGATCAGCTCGGGCCGATAAGGAAGCTTGTCGACTTCCAGCATATTGGCGATCGGAGTGATGCCACCCAGCGGATCCTTGTTGAAGCGGTAGCCATAGGCGAGCGCGCCGACGAGCTTGCCATCGATGAAGATCGGGCTGCCGCTCATCCCGCCCACGATGCCGCTGTGAACCAGTCGCGGATCAGGGCTGCGAAAGAGGATCGCGTCTTGGCCGGTCTGGTAGTCCGGCACGATGTCGACGACTTCGATGTCGAAGCGATCAGGCTGCGTGCCAGAGAATACGGTCAGCGCGTAGCCCTTCATGCCCGGACGGATGTCGGCGACGTCCATCGTCGCGACGCCTTGTCCGTTGGCCGCTTTTCCAGCGGGCGCCTGCGCGCGCACCGGCGTGCCGGCCAGGTAGCCGCCCACGAGCAGGATGCAGGTCGCGGCACCGCCGGCCGAGGCGGTGAGCACAGAGCTCCACCTGCGCGGGACGACGGCGCTGCGCGGTCGCTGGCTTGGCGACACTCTGTCGCGTTCGCGTTCGCGAGACTGCGAGGATTTCGAGTGCAAGGTCACCCGTTAGCTTTGGGGTGCGGTGCGTGCCAGCGCTTTGCGCATGCTGGCGACGACACTGGGCCCATCAGAGTAAAAGTAGCGGTAGCGCGGCGAGCCCTGCTCATTGATTAGATCGTCGAAGGGGACTCCCTGCGAGTCGAGGAAGACCACGCGCGGGATATAGGTGCCATCGAGCGAATAGTCAGCGGCCAGCGGCGAGCTGTCCTGGTCGAGATTGACCATCACGAACTTTTCGCTGAGCTCCACAAGATCTTCGGACTGGAACGCGGACTTCAATGCCTTGCACTTGGAGCACCAGGTCGTGTGGATGACGACCATCACGGGCATTTGCTGCTCGCGTGCCTCTTCGAGTCCTTCGTCGAGCCCGCGCCACGCGATGTCACCCGAAAACCCGTTGGCGGGGGCAGTCGCGACCCGAGGAGTCGGCGGAGCGTCGCTGGTTTCCACCGCGGCCTGGCCGGCTCGCTCGCTGCCGCCGCCGCAACCCGCCACCATGAGGAGGCCCAGCGCGAGGATGCCCAGCGGGGCCAAGGTTCGCTTTGTGGGAATCATGCTCGCGGCAGCGTAGCAGATGGCCCTTGGCCAGACCCGGCCCACAGGTGAGCCACCGAGGCGGACTCGTGCCTCGCAAGCTTGCTCCAAGGCCCTGAAATGCGCCGCATTCGCCGGTTCCAATGGAGTGGCACTCGTCGTGCTTCGCCCTCCCTCCGTGGCACGGAGAGGCACATCGACCCGAGCGGAGCAATCACAGCGAAATGACGCAGGCGATGGGCCGATCCGCACCTCCGAGAGCTCCAAGCGCGGCGCGGAGCCGCCAAGCGGCGGGCCAGGGCCAGTGCGCGCCGCCGGGGGTATGGCCAAGCCTCGGCCCAGGAGCGGCGGAACTCGGCCACGCGCGAATCTGTCCCGTCCTAAGGAGCCCGGAGAGCTCGTGATGACGCGGCGAGCTCACGTACCGCGGGCAGATGCGATGCCGGCTGCCGCGCAGTCGCCCGCGGCCAGCTCGTGGTCGCGGCTCATGGCGGCCGTTCGCGGACTTGTGGCCAGTACCGTCGACGATTCCACATTGTCCGCAGCGCCGGTCCATTCGCCATCGGCGACGCGTCAAGGCCTGGGTGTCGTCCACGACGAGGTCATCGCGACCCCGATGCAGCGCGTGAACATCCGCCGCGGCAGCGCGGCGCCCCCAGCGACCGACGCGGTGGTGCCTGACACGACGGGCTACGTTGAGCCGGGGCTCACCGCTCGGGCGCACGCCTCAGCGCTTCGACTCGCCTTCGAGACCGTCTCGGAGGCTGACCTCCGGTGTGCGCTGGCCAGCGGGGCCGAGTTCTCAAGGTTCGCGGACGCCGATCCCTCGTTGCACGTGCCGATGATGCTTGCGATCGCTCGTGAGATTGACCGACGCCACGCGCAGCAGCAGCTCGCGCAGGCAACCTTGCTCAAGGGCCCCTCCGACGTCGCCCACGCTGCGAGCCGCTGGCTTGGAACCGTCGATCAAGAGCATTTCGTAGCCGTCGGTGTCGATGCGCGGCAGTGTGTTCGAATCGTGCGGATCATTGCGATCGGCTCTCTCGCGCAGGTCGACGTCCATCCCCGCGAGTTGTTTCGGCCGATGCTCTTGGCTTGTGCGCACTCAATCCTCATCCTCCACAACCACCCCAGTGGAGACCCTGAACCCTCCGAGGCAGACCTCGCGCTCACGCGGCGCATGGTGGATGTCGGCAAGCTCCTGGGAGTGCCGGTGCTCGACCACCTCATCATCGCGGGAGGTCGGCACGTCTCGCTCGCCTCAAGGGGCCTCATGTGAGGCCGCGAACTCCGGGCTTCAACGGCCTGCTAGGGAGTTGAACGAATCATCTCGAT
>CAZVEM010000143.1:0-14728 GCA_964626165.1 uncultured Nannocystaceae bacterium | reverse complement strand
GGTGCAGTCAAGGGAGGGCATTGACCTGCGTAAGGATCCTTTGGCTCGGCAGCGTCTCAAGGATGCCGCAGAGAAGGCCAAGCACGAGCTGAGCTGGTCGCTCGAGACCCAGATCAATCTTCCCTTCATCGGCGTGAAGTCTGGCGTGCCCTTCCACGTCGAGCTCGAACTCACGCGACGGCGCCTCGATCAGCTCACCGCGCATCTTGTCGACAAATCGCTCGAGCCTTGCAAGCAAGCGCTGGCAGACGCAAAGCTCGCCGTCAGCGACATCGACGAGGTGCTGCTCGTTGGCGGGCAGACCCGGATGCCGCTCGTGATCGACCGGGTCACTGCCTTTTTTGGCCGAACGCCGAACAAGGGGGTCAATCCGGACGAGGTTGTCGCTGCGGGTGCTGCGATTCAGGGTGGAATCTTGGCCGGCGCCGTCAAAGACATCGTGTTGCTCGATGTCGTGCCGCTCAACATCGGTGTGGAGACCGCCGGCGGCGTCTTTACGACGTTGATTCCCAAGGGAACGACGATTCCGACCAAGCGCTCGGAGGTCTTTAGCACCAGCGTCGACAACCAGCCGATGGTCCCCGTCCACGTGCTGCAAGGCTTGCGAGAGATGGCCGAGGACTGCCGCAGCCTCGCAAGGCTTCAGCTCACCGACATTCCGCCAGCGCCACGCGGCGTCCCTGAGATCCGAGTCACGTTCGACATCGATGCGAACGGAATCTTGAGCGTGTCCGCGCAAGACCTCGCCACCAATCGCAGCGCGACGATGCGGGTCCAACCGGCTTCGGGGCTGAGCGAAGATGCGCTCAACAAGCTCATCGAAGAGGCCGATCAGTCCAAGAGCACCGACGCCTACCGCAAGGAACTGGCGGACCTAAAAAATCGCTCCGAGACCCTCCTTTACACGTGCCGTCGTTCGATGGAGGCCTACGGGTCCTACCTCAGCGAGACCGATCGCGAGGATGTGCAAGGAGACATTGTCGCGCTTGAAGCCGCGCTCGCAGCAGACGTCGCGCCGGCCGAACTCCGTGAGCTTTTGATGCGGCTCGAGTCCTCCTCGCATCAGATTTACGAGGCGATGATGGCGAGTACGCAGGGGACGTCCGGGCAAGAGGGCGGCCGCTGAGGCCGGCGGCAGCGAGCATCAATGCAGGTAGCGCCCAGTGGCTAGGCCCAACTATTACGCAGTGTTGGGCGTCCATCGTGACGCGTCGACGGACGACATCAAGCGGTCATATCGTCGGCTCGCCCTCGAATGTCATCCTGATCGCTTCCCCGGTGACGAAGTCGCGGCACAGCGCTTTCGCGAGGTCTCCGACGCGTATGCCGTGCTCGGCGATCCCAGCAAGCGCGCGCGTTACGACGCGGAAGGCCTGCTGCCCGACACGATCGATCTCGGGGTCGTCGGTGCTGGCGCGGCTCGAGCTGTCGATCGCATCGGCAATGCAGTCTCCGAACTGCTCGGTACCGCCCGCAAGGAGCGACTCAAGGGACGCGACGTCCTGAGCACGATGTCGATCTCCTTCGAGCAAGCGGTGCTTGGAACCACCAAGACCATCGAACTTGAGGCCAACGCCGCGTGCAAGCGCTGCGAAGGCACGGGCACACGACCTGGCGGCCGGCCGCCGATCACCTGCACGATCTGCAATGGGCGTGGCTCTGTTCGCGACGGAGGCATCCTCGCTCGAACCACACGTTGTGGTCGTTGCGATGGCGCCGGCGTGGTGCGTGTCGATGCCTGTGAAGTTTGCCAGGGGCGGGGTATGCAGCGCGGGCTGCAGCGCTACGATGTGACGGTACCGCCCGGCACGGTCGGCGGGGCGAGGCGTGAGCTCGCGGGCCTGGGCGAGCCCGGACGATTTGGCGGCGAACCCGGCTCCTTGGTCGTGACGATCGACGTCCGCCCACACCCCTTCCTCGAGCGAAAGGACGACGAGATCCGCTGCAAGCTGCCGCTGTCTCCCTTCGAGCTCA
The DNA here is from genome assembly GCA_964626165.1 of uncultured Nannocystaceae bacterium. Lineage (GTDB taxonomy): Bacteria > Myxococcota_A > Polyangia > Nannocystales > Nannocystaceae > CAZVEM01. The sequence goes on along the minus strand of CAZVEM010000143.1, from coordinate 12,754 downwards.
TGCTTGGCACGCGCGCCGATGTGCCGACCGTTGACGGCTGGGTGGAGGTGGACGTGCCGCGTGGCGTGCAGCCGGGCACTCGCCTCCGGCTACGCGGCCGAGGACTCGTTACGCCCAAGGGCCGCGGTGACATGTTCATCGACATCGAGGTCGAGTGGCCCAGCGGCCCCCCAAGCGGCCCCAGTGATGAAGACGAGCAACTGAGCGCAGGACTGCGCGCCGCCGAGGCCCTCGTGAGCGCGCGACCCCAGCTGCTCCCGCGTCGTTCCGCCCTCCGATCGGCCGCGTCGGCGGCACTGCAAAAGCCTGGCGAAACCTCGTCCGATTCGAAGACGCAGAGCGGCGCGAGTGCGACACCGCCGACGGCGGAGCGCGGTGCGGGGCACCCGGGCGAGCGGGAGCGCTAGACCCGCGATAGTGTGACGCGCTCGCACACGCAGGGCGCCGAAGGCTCCTCGACGCTTGGGGGTTTGACCCGGCGGCATCCGCAGTGGCGTGTGGACTGCTACCATCACGGCGCCGATGGTCTTTTTCGACATTCAGCACCGCGAGGTCACGCTGAAGCTCGTCTACTACGGCCCGGCGCTCAGTGGCAAGACGACGAATCTGCAGGCACTGCACGCCCATCTTGGTGCGCAGGCGGGCAGCGAGCTGCTCAGCCTCGAGACTCGGGACGATCGCACCTTGTTTTTTGATCTGTTGCCGCTTCGCTTTGAAGCCAGTGGCGGACTGCAGATCAACATCAAGCTCTTTACGGTGCCGGGGCAGGTGTTTCACAACGCGACCCGCAAGATCGTGCTTCAAGGTGCCGATGGTGTCGCCTTCATCGCCGATTCTCGGATCTCCGAGACACGCAACAACAACGAGAGCTTCGCGAACCTCAAGCAGAACCTCAAAGACAACGACATCCAATGGGATGACATCGCGGTCGTGATCCAGTTCAACAAGCGCGACCTCGCGGACATTCGCACGGACGCCGCGGTCGACAAGATCGCAGCGAAGGGCGCCGAGCCCGTGTACAAGGCCGTCGCGCTCAAAGGCATCGGAGTGGTCGAGTGCTTCCTGGGACTCTGTCGCCTGAGCTGGCAGCGCCTTGATGCCAAGTACCAACTGCAAGAGCGCTACGGTGTCAGCGCCGAGGAGTTTGCAAACCGGGTCGGCGCCGCGTTCCCCGAGCATGCTCGGCGAGAGGTACAGCGGGATACCGCGCGGGCGGGCAGCGCAGGCTCCGCGGAGGATTCGACATGAGCGTCGGTGCTCCGGATAAGTCGCCGCCACTCGCAAGCATCGTCCGCAGCGGTGACCTTGCGCGGACGCTGCGGCCACTGCTTGCTTGGGATCTTGACCTCATCGCGCTTTACGACCGACATGGGGCGGCCTTCCTCTGCGTCACGCCGGAGGGCGGACAGCTCCACGCATGGGAGCAACTCCCCCCCGAGGCGGCGATGCATCGACATGGCCGCGGCGTGTTTGGCCTGGGCGATCATCTCTACGAGGTGCGCACGGTCTACGCGGGCGCCGACCGTGCAGGCGTGCTGGTGATCGGCGTGCCTGCCGAGCGCATGGACGAGGCGACCCTGAGCCTGAGGGGAGAAGCGATCCACGCGGTCGTCAGCTCCTTGCTCCAGGCTGGCTTTGCCTCATGGGTCACCTCCGAGCTGCACCTGGCGACCAGCCAGTCCGCCCACGCGGCGCTTGAGGCCAACAATGCCGAGCTGCAGCGCGCGGTTGAGCACCTCAAGGGTCTCGACACGCTCAAGAGCAACTTCCTGGCGACCGTGAGCCATGAGCTGCGCACGCCGCTGACCTCCATTATTGGTTTCGCGGAACTGCTCCTCCAAGGCATCGCCGGCGATCTCAACCCCGACCAGGCCGAGCACGTGCAGACGATCCTTGAGCGCGGAGAGGAACTCTATCGGCTCATCACGCAGATCCTTGAGATGTCGCGGGTCGAAGCCGGAAGCATGCGGCTCAATCTCGCACCCCACACGCTCGCAGCAATGGCGCAGCGAGCATTTGCGGCCTGTGAGATCGCCGCCCGCGCGCAGGACGTGACCCTGCGCTTTGAAGACTTTCCCGCCGCCAACGAGGCCGAGGGTACTTCGCCCCCGATCGCGCTCGCAGATGGCGATCGCATCCAGCAGGTCCTGGTCAACCTCGTCTCCAACGCGATCAAGTTCCACGGCGACAACGCCCCGGAGGTCGTGATCAGCGGAGCGCTCGCACCGATCCGTCGCCCCTTCGACGAGGAGGACTTCTTTGGTGCGGAGGACGAGGATGCTCTCAAGATCACGGTTCGGGACAACGGCGTCGGCATCCCGGAGGACCAGCTCGAGCGCATCTTCGAGGCCTTCTATCAGGTGGATTCAAGCGCAACGCGCGAGCACGGCGGCGCCGGACTCGGCCTTTCGATCGTGCGCAAGCTGGTGCAGGCACACGGCGGCGAGATCTGGGCGGAGAGCGAGGTCGGGCAGGGGACCGCGATCCACTTCACGCTGCCACTCGCACGGATGTTGGTCGAGGAACGCGGCGTGAACTCGCAGCCGCAAGCATCGGCGGAAGCTTGAGCGCGCTGAGATCTCCTACGGGGCGGCACGATCTGGCGGGTCGTGCCCCGCAAAGTCGACAATTCGAAGGCTCTGCGAGCACTCTGCTCTCTCGACACGCGCCCCTGAGTTGGGCATCTTGCAGCCCGCCGAAGCTGTTTCGCAGCGCGCGGCTGCCCCGGTAGGAAGACCGGCGAGATCACCGATGGACCAACACTCGCAACTCGCGGAGCTTGAGAAGCTCGCTGGCCTCCTTGGCGTCGACGTCTCGTACGAGCCCATGCAGGGGCTCGTACAAGGGATTGGTGGCCTGTGTCGTGTCCAGGGCCGCTATCGCATCATCATCGACCGACGATTCAAGACCAGCGAGCGCGTCTCGATCTTGCTCGATGCCCTTCGGCGCTTCGACACGCAGCAGGTCTACGTGACGCCGCAGCTGCGCCGACTGCTCGCACAGGGGCCCGAATCAAAGCCCGAGCCGCGACGCAAGACGGCAACGGTCACTCGACCCCTGCCTGCCCGGGGTGCCGCTCACCCCCCGTCGACCGCGATCTAGTTCGCGTTGTAGAGGGCCCGCCACGGTCTTGAGATCACCAGCCTGCGCCCGCCGATCCTGACGCGGTGAGGGTCTGTCGTGGGCGGGCACTCGTGGCCCGCCGCACAACACGACTGGATGTGGCGCTTGCGCGTCAGCGCTTCGCGTCGAGCAGCGCGGCCAGGCGAGGATCGGTGCCGAGACTGGCCGAGAGCAGCTCACGCAGTGCGGCCTTTTGCTGCTCGGTCGCCCCCGGCGCGAGCTGATCGACGGTCTCCTCGATCAGGCGTGCCTGGGCAGCGGCTGCGTCGAGCCGTCCGCTCCGCAGCCCCTCGGCGATCTCGGCGTTGCGGGCGGCGTCTTGTGTCGCTGTGGCGCCGTGCACGGCAGTGCTCGAATCCAGCGCACTGCTGCTATCCGTCGCACTGCTCTTCGTCGCCGCCGCGAGCGATCCGCTCGCGCCCGCTTCGCCCGTGGCCGCCGCATCGGTGCGCGACGCCGCGGACGAATCGATCGGGTGCCCGCTGGGCTTGGGTCGCTCGATGCTCATCGGACCTCCCGCCGACACACGTCAGCAGAGGGCTTGAGCGTAGCAGCTTGCCCGCGGCGAGGCCCTCGTCCGCAGACCACAAGGGAGGACTGGGTCTTCCCCGCGGGGCGGGCCCTCGCATCGACGGCGGGGCGATTGTCATGTTGGTCGAGGTGAGGGTGGGGGGGCACGAATCGGGGACGATGCAGCACGGCGTTACTTCGAACTTGGCGGTCCGCGCGTTGCCCTCGCAGCGGGCGCCATCTGTGCAGGGACTGCGGACGAACTCCCGGACGAGTGCTCGCACCGTGTCAGAGATCGCTCGGAGAGCCTTCGCAACGGTCGCCGCGCATTGACTTTCAGCGGCCAACGTCGTTCGATTCACCTGCATTTCACTCGCGGTCGTCCGCGCGTTGGATTCCGGAGCCATCGTTGGAAACCCCATCCCAGTTCGGCCCCTATCGGCTCCTAGAGCGAATCGCCCTCGGCGGGATGGCGGAGGTTTTCAAGGCCGTGGAGTACGGCGCTGAAGGCTTCGAGCGCATCGTTGCGGTCAAGAAGATCCTGCCGCACGTCGCCGAGGACGACGAGTTCATCACGATGTTCAAGGACGAGGCGAAGATCGCCGTCCAGCTGACACATCCCAACATTGCTCAGATCTATCGACTCGATAACGAGGCCGACTCATTTTACATCGCGCTTGAGTACATCGCGGGTCGCGACCTCAAGACACTCTTTGAACGAGCGCGCAAGGCCAACGCATTGCTGCCGCTCGACATGGTCTGCTTCACGATCATGAAGGTGTGCGAGGGCCTCGACTACGCCCACGCCAAGAAAGACAAGTACGGGCGCAGCCTGGGCATCATCCATCGCGATGTCTCGCCCCCCAACATCCTCGTCGCGTACGAGGGCCAGGTGAAGCTCATCGACTTCGGCGTGGCCAAGGCCGCAGGGCGGGTCTCCAAGACGCAGGCGGGCATCCTCAAGGGCAAGTTTGGCTACATGTCGCCCGAGCAGGTCCGCGGCATGCCGCTCGATCGCCGCAGCGACGTGTTCTCGCTCGGGGTGGTGTTCTGGGAGTTGCTCACCACGCAGCGCTTGTTCCAGGGAGACACCGATTTCGCCACGCTAGAGCGAGTTCGCGATGTGATCGTTCCTCGGCCCACCGAGCACAATCCCGCGATTCCACCCGAGCTCGAGCGCATTGTGTTCAAGGCGCTCGCGGCCAATCCCGACGACCGCTACCAGACCGCCATGGAGCTCCGTGATGAGCTTCAGGCCTTTTTGTTTGCACAAGGGCTATTTTACGGCGAGAAAGACCTGTCTGGCTGGATGCACAGCCAGTTCGCGAAGGAGATCGAGTTGGACAAGGACAAGGCCAACGAGAGGAACCCGGCTCCCGGGGAGGGCTCAAAGCGACCGACGATGGCGGGAGGACCCCCAGCTCCGCCCGTTCGCAAGCCCCCGGTTCCGCCTGGCCGCAGCGGCGGTCCGCCGACCGCAGTCCATCGCGCGGTGAGCCCTTCGACCCTTGAGCCCTCGAGTCCGGCTGGCCGGAATCGGGCCAAAACGATGCTGATGACCAATCAGAAGGCGGAGATTCCCACGCGGGGAACACTTCCGCCGACAGGTCGTGCGCCGGCTCGGACCGCGCCTCCGGTACGCAGCGCGGCTCCTGCGGCCCCGCAAACGCCCGCTGCAGCGAAGGGCTCGGACTTTGAGTGGGACGACGAGGAGCTCGAGACCCGACTCTTCGACAATCCAAGCGGCGACGAAGCAGCCGCACCGATGTCCCCCTCCGCATCGGGCGGCGGCATGGCAGCACCCATCGTCACCCCGCCGGTGCCGAGTGCCGCGCGTGCACCGGCGATGACCCCGCCTGCGATGGCCCCTGCGGGTCGGACGGGACCCCAGACGACGACGCCTGCGATGCCCGTGGCCCCCGCGGCCGCGCCCGCCTATGCCGCGCCCGCTGCCGCGCCGATGCAGGCAGCACCGATGCATGCCGCACCGATGCCGGCCGCCCCCCCGGCCGCGCAGACCTACCAGGCACCGCCGGTGGCTAGCTACGCGACGCCACCGGGCGCTCCTGCGCCGGTGATGTACGACGAGCCGCCCGCGCGCTCCAGCCAGCTCCCGCTCTTCATCGTCATCGGCGTGCTCGGCATCGCGGTGATCTTCTTGGCGTTCTACTTCATCGTCGGCCCCGGTGCCGGCGGCGCTGGAGCACCCAGCGGCGACACGGCTGCCGCGAACAACAGCGCGGGCGGGACTCCCACCGGCGAGAGCGGCGGCGCAACAGCGACGCCTGCAGTCGGTGGTGCCACCTTGGAACTGACGCCAGCTGACGCCGAGGTCTCGGTGGACGGCAACGTGATCGCGGGCAACGCATCGCCGCGCGCACTGACGGGTCTCAGCGTCGGCACCCACAAGCTCAAGGTCAGCAAGGGCGCGGACTACCTGCCCAGCGAGCAGGACTTGGTCGTGGTCGCAAACGCCTCGCCGACGATTCCGGTCAAGCTGGCGCTCAAGAACGTCACGATCGAGGTCACGGCCGATCCGGCGACGGCGACGTTGGAGCTGTTGGCGGGCGAGACCGCAACCGCGATGACCAACAAGCATGCGCTCGCCCGTGAGCCGGGCGTCGATTACAAGGTGCGTGCGACGGCTGCCGGCTACACGACGACAACCGTGCCGATCTCCTTTGATGGCAGCGCGACCTCTGCAGTGACCGTGACGATGGCCAAGGACGCCGGCTCGGGCGCCACCGCGGTCAACAACACGCCACCGCCAGAGAACGGCGGCGAGACCAAGAAGTCTGGTGGCACCAAGAAGACACCACAGCCGCCCAAGCCCAAGACCGCAGAGTTCAAGGTCGGTGTTGCGCCCGGCAATCCGCCCGCCGACGTCTACGTCGATGGCAAGAAGGAAGGCCGCACCGTTTGCACCGTCAAGGTCTCGGCTGGAAGCCACACCGTGAAGTGGAAGTGGGACGACGGGACGAGCTCGACACAGAAGGTGTCGATCAAGGACGGCGAGTCTCAGATCCTCAAGGGCGCGAAGTAGCCTTCCAGGGCTGAGGGCTGAGGGCTCAGGGCTCAGGGCTGAGGGCTGCGGGCTCGCCCGCGCAGATCAAGCTGGCGCGACTCCGTCCAAGGGAGAGGGTCGCGCCGTCGCGCTTGATCGGCCCTCAGGGGACCGGGCGCTCGCGAATGCTCGTCGGTAGAGTCTGCGGCGGCGCGAGCAGGACGTAGAGATCAGAGTCCACGTAGGGCAGATCCTGGGCCTGTCGCTCGGTGTGCTGGAGACGCATCTGCTCAAGCTCGCCAGCCCGATCTTGCGCGCCGATCTCTGCCAGTTTGGCGAGGATGAGGCGACGGTGGTCCTCGGTCTGGGCGCTGAGGAGCTGGCCCTCAAGAAAGGAGATCGCGAGCTGTCGGTCGCCGCCCTGCGATACGAGCGTGGCGGCGTATTGGCGGACGATCGGCGGCGCGCCAAAGGCCGCGGAACGACGGATCGCCGCGATGCCCTCTTCCCGCGCAGCAGCCTTCTCCTCCTTGCTGTACTCGTCGGTGGTGGCGACATCCCTGGTCAAGAGCATGCCGAGGATGAAGAGCAGCTCATGGTCCTCGGGGAACCTCGCAACACCCTGCCGGGTGATGTCGAGCGCACGGTCAATCATCTCCCGTCGAATGACCTTTTCGCCGTTGTAGATGTAGCTCGTGCTTCCCCAGAGATAGGGGCGGCGAAACGTCGGCGAGAGCAAGGTGATCGCTTCGAGCGCGCGCTGGATCGTCTGCCATTCCTTCGCGTTGCGCGGCTCGCCAACAAAGAGGATCGCCCGCACCCAGATCAGGTCTGCAAGCGCTTCGCGGTAGCCAACGCTGGACGCAGGGAGGTACTCCGCGCTCGGAAGCGCCATCCGGTCGCGATCCGGCGGGAGTTCTGCCCGGCGCGCCTTGAGATGGTCATGGAGCGGGATGCTCGCAAGGAAGGACACGAGCAGCGCCGCTGCTGCCAGGCCACGCTTCACCCGCCGATCCTAGCATGATGGATGTCGGCCGCGACGGATGACCAATCCTCAGCCCGTCTCGTGGTGGCCGCAGCCGACGGGCGTGCGATCCGAATCGCCCAACGACAAAGCGGCGAGAGGCTTTCGCCGCTCGCCGCCAGTGCAGCTCTGATGATCTCAGGCTGATGAGGCCGCCACTGCTTGGAGTGAGCGGCAGCCTCGCTTCGTACTACTCGACCTCTTGGTCGATGAAGAGGCCGGCCGCCGCGTTGACGCCGTTGACGTCCGCACCACCCGAGCGCTCGTAGGTCGAGAAGACCGTCTTGTCGCCGTCGAGGTCACCAAAGGCCTGCGCGGTGAACTGGCAAGCGCCAAAGCCGGTGGTGATGTTGATGTAGCGGAAGTTGTAGTGGAAGAAGTGTCCCTGCTCTTGCTGGAAGTTCAGGCCGTTCCACACGTTGTTGTTGGTCCACAGCGTCATGTCGTAGTAGCCGCTGCCGTTCTGGCCCGGCGCGGGCACGCATCGACCACCAGGACCCGCATTGCAGTCGATGTTGAGGGCGGGCGTAATGCCTGCGGTGCCCGTCGCGACCGACGTGGTGTGGTGGGGGCAGAGGTGAGGCGCACGAGCGGTGATCGAACCACCCGAGCCCAGGAGTGCGGTCGCACCACGCTCGACGTGCTCCTGCGCGAAGAAGGCGGAGGTCGCGTCGAAGATCTTCGCGATCTGGGCCTTCGCCTCAGAGGTCTTGGCGCGGCGCATGTACTTGGTCAACGCCGGAATGGCGATGGCGGCCAAGATGCCGATGATCGCGACAACGATCATGAGCTCGATGAGGGTGAAACCGCGAGAGTTCTTACGGGTGCTGATCTTCTTGATGTCGAGGTGCATAGTGTCCTGATCCTTCTTGCTGCTGATGAAGCGCTTCTGGTGACGAGCTTCTACTGGGTCGTCGGGTTGGTGTGCCGTGGTTCGTGTCGATGAGAAAACTTGCGGGGCAGGGGACCAGGGCACTGCAGCAGGACGGAATTGCGCACCGGAGTCGGTGGCGTCAGCCGAGCTACTCGCCTTCGTTGGCCTCCACGATCGAGGAGCTGTAATGCGTGCTGGTGAAGTCCCAGAGCAGACCGTCGCGGTCAAAGTCGCACTTGGCGAAGACGTAGAACCAATCGCGCGCCCAGTACTGGTCCGCGCCGCTTCCGGTTGGGAAGACCTGCAGCGAGAGCGGCTGGCCCGGTGGCAGATCCTTGAAGGTGCCCTGGGTTCCATCGCCGGAGACCACGCCATAGCTGCACCAGCTCGCGGCATTCTCCGGCACGAAGTTCAGTGCGTCCCACCCATGCGCTGCACCACCGCCGCGGAAGTACGCAGCGTCGCCCTGGGCATCCCGGCTGTACTCTGCGTCGGTGACGTTCCAGCGGACCGCGCCCTTGGCGGTCTGCAACGCATTGGCATCGAGGGGGTAGAGATCCGTCTCGTTGATCGTCGTGGTGACGTAGGCGCCGCGAACGTTGAACGCTGCACGCTCACGCAGCGTGATATTGGAGATGTCGCCGAGCACTTCCGCTCGATGTGCGTTGCGCACGTTCTTCATGTAGGCCGCGATCGCGATCGCGGCCAAGATGCCGAGGATCGCACCAACCACCATGAGCGCGATGAGCGTAAATCCTCGTCGCGAGCGCGTCCGACCGGAACGCGACGCGGAAGCGAGGGTGGCCATTGTGGCCGATGTGGGCTGGTACAGCATCGAGTCTCTCCTGACCAAGCACGTCTCGTGCCAAGCGAAATGCCCGACTCGGACGCCCGGATCTCAAGCAGTTTGGAGCGTAAGAGCGGATGCGAGCAAGAGTTGGGACGAATCTGGCGTGCAGAGACGGACGCATTGCGTCCGCCGGACAAATTTTGTCCTCTCGGTCCGGTAGCTTTGCAAGTTATTTCGGCGGCCGCAGGCCTGCGCAAAAACGAGCTTCCGTACGTTGCCACACGTCAACGGCACGCGATCTCCGCCAGAGGGTGCTAGCTCCTGGATTTCGCGGAGTCGACTCCGCGCACGCGAAGCCGCTCAGGCCAGTGCGCCGTCGTCGCCGCCAGGCTCCATCCCGAGCTTTTGCATCCGATAGCGAAGTGAACGCATCGAGACGCCGAGCAGTTCCGCGGCGCGCTTTCGCACCCCGCCCGCCCGAGCGAGCGCACCGTTGATCAGCGCCCGCTCCAAGTCTTCCAAGCGGCCGTCGAGCGATAGCCCCGACTCGGGGAACTCGTCGGGGCGACTCCCTCCTTGTTGGCCGCTGACGTCCAGGCGCAGCGCGCTGCCGTCAAACAGGTTGTCGGCGCTGAGCAAGGTGCCTCCCTCAAGCGCGACGGCTCGTTCCAGCGCGTTCTCGAGCTCCCGAACGTTGCCGGGATAGTCGTAGGCGAGCAGCGACGCCATCGCGGGCGCGGAGATCCCTTCGAGCACGCGCCCCATCTCTTGGCACGCGCGCTGGAAAAAGCGCTCGATGAGCGGCGGCAGATCCTCTTTGCGATGGCGCAGCGGGGGCACCACGATCTGCACGACGTTGAGGCGAAAGTAGAGGTCTTTGCGAAATTCACCGGCCTCGACCGCGGCCTCAAGGTCGACATTGGTCGCCGCGACGAAGCGACAATCGGCAGCGAGCTCGGTGGTGCCTCCGACCGGCCGATAGGTGCGCTCTTGCAGCGCGCGCAGCAGCTTGACCTGGAGCGCGGGTCCAAGCTCGCCGATCTCGTCGAGAAACAGCGTGCCGCCGCTGGCGGCCGCGATCATGCCCTTTGCGTCGGAGGTGGCGCCCGTGAAGGCTCCTTTGACGTGGCCGAAGAGTTCAGACTCCATCAGCGCGGCCGGTAGCGCACCGCAATTGACGGCGACGAAGGGGCCGCTGCGGCCCGACTCATGGTGCAGCGCGCGTGCGACCAGCTCCTTGCCGACACCGGATTCGCCGCGGATCAGGACGTTGGCCTTGGTTGGCGCGGCCCTGCGAATCAGCTCAAAGACGCGATGCATCGCGGGCGAGCGCGCGAGCATGCCATTGAGGGTCTGGATCGAACGCAGCTGGTCGCGCAGCCGGTGATTCTCCGAGACCAGCTCGCGCTGTGCGAGCGTCCGTTCGACCACGATGCGCAGTTCGTCGACCTTGAACGGTTTGATCAGATAGTCCGCGGCGCCAAGCGCCATCGCTTCCACCGCGGTGTCCGTGCTCGCGAACGCGGTGATCATCAACACCGCGGGGGGCACGGGCAGCGTCTTGATGTGGCGCATCACCTCAAGGCCATCAACGCCGGGCATCGCGAGGTCGGTGATGACCAAGTCGGGCATGCGCTGCTCGCTGTCGAGTCGCCGAATGGCCTCTGCGCCGCTTTTAAGGGTCTCGACCTCGTAGCCGGACCGCGTCAATGCTGCGCGCAGGAAAGCGCGTAGGCCTTCTTCGTCGTCGACAACCAAGATGAAATGCGGAGAAGCGGTCATCGAACTCGCGGCGGCTCGCAGGCGGACCATAGCCCACAAGATGATGTTGGCCCAGGGATGACGACGGCGATCGCGACGACATCGATCGACACATGAGCGGTATTGCACTTGTTGCGCACAAGCGCGCGCGATGAGGTGAAGGCCTCACGCAGGGGGTCTTCGACAAGGGACTAGACGTGAACGCGGTGCAATAGCACCAGCAGTCCCGCACCGAAGAATCGAAGCAGTGGTTGGTCACGTGCGTACCACTCAAGGCGCGGAAGCACGCTCCGCGTGATCGGGAGGCGGAGGAGCGACTCCGTCGCCGTGAACACGCCGACGCCTCGCGCGTCGGTGGCGCTCAGCCCTGGGGGCAGCAATCGTACGAAGGTTCGCAATGTGTCGTAGCGGATCGAGTGCGCCTCAAAGCGCCCACCGACGATGGTTTCGTCCGCGCGATGCACAATCCCAGGCCCGCGCACGCCGAGGACGAGGCGGCGCAAGCTGGTCGCGTTCGCGATCTCAAGCAGCGCCGTACCGTCGGGCGCCAGCAGCCTTGCGACTTGCTCGAGGGTCGCCCGCAGCGCGACCTCGCTCTCTGCCGGTGATTCACCCAAATAGGCAAGGGTACGAACACTGAAGATCGTGTCGAAGCTCTCGGGCTGCCACGCGTTCATCATCGAGTCGCCCGAGCTTGGGTCCCGCAGGCGATCGCGGGGGACCACCGCAAAACGAGAAGCCCGCGACGCGGCCCAGTCACTGAGCTGCGGGCTTCCGTGGCCGAGATCGAGGACGCGGCGACCTGGGCAGTAGCGCAGCACGACCTCCCCCACGAGCCGATCGAAGAGCTGCGCGAGACGGTGGTCGAGAGGGCCAGTCACAAGGAGGGCGGCGCGAGCGATGCTCGAGAGGAGTGGGTCGTGCGCGCTGGCGGAGGTCGAGCACACCGCCGCGTGAAATGGTCAGCTCGTTGACCTGCCAGGAATGCGCATGATACCCATGGCTGCGGCCTTGAGCGTACGACCTCGGGGGCATTCCGAGGCAACTTCCTTGTAAGCTATGGCACCGGATCGGGGCCGCTTCGTGGTACCCTTGCCGCATTCGGGCGCTCCTGCCCAGGCCTCCTGCCAACTCGCCGCTCCCGGCACTGACCCACGCACCACCAAGAGCGCAGCTCCCGGCTCGCCGACCCGCCATGCTTGAGAGGCACGCGGGAGAAGCACGCTCCAGAAGATAGCGAAGCACCCATGAAGATCCTGGCGATCGACGACAGCAAGACGATGCGTCTGGCAATCAAGATTACCTTCGCGACCGAGGGCGCTGAGGTTGTCGCAGTGAGCCGTGGTTCAGAAGCGGTCGTGCGTGCGCAGCAAATGCCTGCCGACGTGGTCTTGGTGGACCACACGTTGGCGGATGGAGAGCCGAGCGGTTACGACGTGGTTCGTTCGCTCAAGGGCACACCAGCCACCGCAAAGATCCCGGTACTGATGCTGGTGCCCGCGCGTGCGCCGGACGAGGCCGCGGTCAAGGCGTGTGGCGCCGATGGATGGATCGGTAAGCCCTTCGATACGCAGGAGCTCATCGACAAGGTGACCGCTGCGAAGGCAAAGGGCGCCACCGGCGTCGTCTCTGCGGCGCCGGCCCCCGCACCTGCGGCCGCGGCCGCTC
>CAZVEM010000142.1:12573-14749 GCA_964626165.1 uncultured Nannocystaceae bacterium | reverse complement strand
GGGATCGTCGCTGAGGATGTGAACCGCGCCAACGCCCGCGCGCACGCACGCAAACGCCTCTTCCACCTTCGGGATCATGCCGCCGGCGATGCTGCCGTCGGCGATCGCTGCGGCCGCACGCTCCGGATCCAGCACAGGATATCGGGTCGAGGGGTCGTTTCGGTCGCGCAACACACCCGGCACGCCGGTCACGAGAAACAGATGATCGACGGCAAGGGCCATCGCAATGGCGGCCGCGCCGGTATCGGCGTTGATATTGTAGACAGGTCGCGCCGGTTCGCCGGCGCTGTCGACTCCAAGCGTATTGACCACCGGTACGTATCCGGCGTCGAGGAGCGTCCGCAAGAGCTCGGTCTTGACCTCCACGATATCGCCGACCAAACCGAAGTCGACGGGAGCATCACCGGCCCCGGCCATGACGCGCGGTGGCCGTCGGCGCGCGGTCAATAGGCCCGCGCTCACACCGGAGATGCCGACACCGAGGATCCCGCTGGCAAGCGCGACGGAAACGACGTCCACGGAGAGCTCACCTGCGAGGACCCACTTCATCACCTGCAGCGTTGGCTCATCCGTCACGCGCCGTCCCGCGACCATCGTGTTCTCCAGCCCGACGCGTTTGGATGCTTGTGTCGCCTGCGGTCCGCCGCCGTGACAAAGCACGAAGCGCCAGCCATCGCTTACGAGTTGAGAGACCTCGGAAAGCAGTGCGCCAAGACGCTGGCGATCCGCAACGATCTCTCCGCCAAATTTCAGGAGTGCGAGTGGCATGTGTGAACCTCGGCGCTGGGGCATGTTGTGCGTGGAGGATGGCGCTATGGCCAGAGCGCCGGCGCGTCAATTCCCGTGCGCTGATGCAGCCCGAGCATGAGATTCATCGATTGCACCGCCTGGCCGGCACCTCCCTTGACCAAGTTGTCCGCAGCCGTCGTGATCACGACCTGCCGTCGGCCATTGCGCGCCGGAGAGGCCGCGAGGCTGAGGTCGACCCACATGCTGCCCTTGACCGCGACAACCTCCGCGGAGCGCGTCCCCTCTAGCACGCGGACGAAGCCATCCTCGCCATAGTAATCGCGGTAGAGCTGGCGAAGCTTCTCAAGATCGTATGACTCTGGAACCGACACGAAGCTGTTCGCCAAGATACCCCGTGTCAGCGGCGCAGAGACGGGCACAAAGTGCAGCTGGATATCGGCGCCAGCGCCCGCGTCCCGCAAGGTCTGTTCGATCTCGGGGCGATGCTGATGGTTCAGCGTCTTATAGACTTTGAGATTGTTGGCGCGCAGCGGGTGGTGGGTGCCCTCGCTCGCGTACGCCCCCGAGCCCGACGAGCCCGTCGCCGCGACGGTCTGGATATCGGACTGCAAGAGTCCCGCCTTTGCGAGCGGCAGAAGTCCAAGCGCGATTGTGGTTGCGAAGCAACCCGGCGAAGCGACTCGTGTGGCCTTCGCGATCGCCTCCGGGTGGAGCTCGGGAAGTCCGTAGGTCCAAGTTCCAAGATGCTGGGGAAAGGGATGAGCCCCTCCGTAAAACTCGGCGTACTCGGCCGCCGAGCGCAAGCGAAAGTCTCCGGACAGATCGATGATGCGCGCCGCGGAGTCCTTGAGCTCGTCCCCGAGCTTGGCGCTGACCTTGTGCGGCAGCGCGAGAAAGAGGATGTCGACCTCCTTGGCGACATCCGCGGCTGGCATCTCCTCAAATACCAGGCCGGTCCCGTGCAGGTTGGTGTGCACGTCCTCAAGCCGGGCACCAACCCGATCGATGCTGGTCACTCGCACCAGCTGCGCAGCCGGATGGCGAAGCAACAGGCGGATGAGCTCTGCCCCGCCGTAGCCCGTACCGCCAATGATCGCCACACGGGCACGCTCGCCAGAGAGGGGTGTCGTCGCGCTTTGAGCCACGGTCAGAGGCTCGTGCACACAGCTGCGCGGGTCCAGGTCGCCCGAGGGCCCAAGTCGTGAGTCAAAGCACATTCAGCTGGAGAGCGCGCCGTCGACCTAGAGATCCCCACGCGCTGGCAACGCCCGCGACGGCTGTGCCCAGCCTGACATGGATGTCATAGGCGGCCCCGCGCGGGCGACGATTTGTCGGACAGACGAGTCATACCTAGGTACGCACGCATCCCACGCGCCGTGCCGCCTGACATTTCGTCACTTGGAATATCAGCGACTTAGGGCGCTGG
>CAZVEM010000142.1:0-12563 GCA_964626165.1 uncultured Nannocystaceae bacterium | reverse complement strand
GGCCCAGTCGTCGCATAGTGGGTTCCCGTCCGAAGGGGTCGCTCTTACTCCATCCGCTCCCCCTTCGAACCCGCTTTTCCTTGCCCTTGAACTTGCTCCTTTCCTTGTTCTTGACCTTGCTCGCTTACTGCTTGGCTTAGGCCCCTTACAAATCTACCCCGGCGGCGCCGACCCTTAATCCCCTTGATCGGCGCCTTCCGAAGCTTCACCTAGCTTGTACTTGCTGCTTGCTCCTGATTTCTTAGCTTGCCGCCCGTACTTGCTGCCTTCGTCCTTTCTCTTGAGCTTGTCTTGAGCCTTTCTTGAGCCTTTCTTGAGCTTAGCGCGGCGTCTCGGATAGCTGACCGGCCTCTTGTGCCGTCGACTTCCTTAGCCCTGTGACCGAGCGATCGGACTTGCCCGTCGCCTCTCGCTGGTCAGCAACCGACGCTTCCTCGACGATCCTGCCCGCCTCGCGTGGGGGTCAGATTCCTTAGTCACTCTAAGCTTGTCTTGCTGGCTCGTCGCACCTGACGTCGAGCAGGCTAGAGGCCGACGGAAACGCCACGTGGGCGCAGTCGGCCCTCGTTCACGAGCGCCTTTGAGAGGCGCGCACGGGGCCACGGCGCACGCTCGCTGGGGTTGGCGAGGGAATCGTCCCACCGTGCTTGACGGCCGCGGGTGTTGCTCCCCCGGGGGGACTACCCTGCTAAGTGGCCCTTACCGTGGTGATGCCTCTGGAGCGCGCTTCTTGTGGCGCAGTGAGGCCGCGTGGTCATCGAGCACACGCGATTGCGCGTGCACGGGACACAAAAGAGGGCACCAAAGTTAGCTTGCGCGTTCGATCAGACCGTTCTTCCTCCCTCACTCGCGATCGCGTGTGAAGCCCCGCCCGCGTGGCGGGGGCGCTGAGGTTCCGGTGACTGGACTCTACCCAGTGAGGACAGGGTCGCACGTGCCCGAGTACCGGCGGTTTGGTCACCGTCGGTATTCGTGTTTTGGGACGCGCAGGAATACTGCCCCTGGCTAGTCGTGGAGGTGGTCCTCGGGCTCAAGCACCCGATCGCTGACGCGCCAAATCGATGCCAGGGGGACGCGGTCCACCACCAGGTCGATCTGTTCTGACCGCGAGCAGATCGTTGCCGGGACGAGGGCGCTCTGGTCGACCACGCGCACCCAAGGATGAGGACAGCCGCGAGCGAGCCGATGCGCTGCGAACAGCACACCGCGCTGCGCAAGATCTTGGCCAGTGACGAGCAGCTCCCCGGTGCAGCTGGGACAACGAACCGGATCGCTTGGCGATAGCGAGTGTGCATCGGCCACGAGCGCCGGCGCTTGGAGGGATCCCGCGCTTGAGTAGGTATCCGGACCGGTCGTCATCGCAGCGGCCGACGCTCGATCTTCAAGGCCGAACGCCGCCCGTGCCTGGGCAGACGCGGCGAGGGACGACGTGTGCTCGAATACGCCAGATAACGGTCCCATGGGCGCGAGCACGTGCTTTGAGACAAAGCTCGGCGTCAGGTAGTAGGCGGGACTGCAAGCCCGTCCAGAGTCCCTCGACTCGACGTAGATCGTCGGCTCGCCGAAATGCGGATCCTCGTACCAGGACGACTCAAGTTCCGCGCGCATGGGGCCCGCGAGCACCGTGTAGGTGTGCCCGACGACAACTCGTGTCGCGTGGTCCGCAAGCACCCACAGCACGTTCGCAAGCTTGGCATTTGGATCCGAGCTTGCCTCACAGATCTTGACCTTGTCCGATGCGAGCGTCCCATCCGATCGGCGCCATACCGTGAGCAGCTTGACCTCGATGCGTTCCTCCCAATCGGGTAAGGGCGACGGATCGTGCGCGGCCAATCCGAGGTGCCATTGGAGCGCGAGTCCGTGCCGGCCTCGCGAACGCGCCGGCGCAACAACACGCGCCGCCGGTGCCAAGCAGATACCACGCAGTCCCAAGGCCAACGCATCCAGATATGCGCATCGCTGGCGATGGGCCTCCCGCTGTTGGGGCGAGTGCTGTGGTAGCAGGCGCATCTCCGAATCGCGCTCGGCTAGGTTTGCGGCTGCGCAAAACAACGAGGTTTACCATTCTCGTCGATTGCAACAAAGACCAACTCGGCGCTGGTAACCGCGCGGGTGGCGACGCCGATCCGCTCAGCCTCGACCTCCACGAGCACTGTCACGGATGTCCGACCTGATCGCTTGATGCTGCCGTAGCAGCTCACAATATCGCCAACCGCGACGGGCTCCTTAAAGTCCACCGCGTGGATCGCCACCGTCACCACGCGCCCCTGGCAATGGCGCTGAGCGACGATCGCACCGGCTTGGTCCACGATGCTGAGAATCTGTCCTCCAAAGATCGTGCCGTGAGCGTTGGTGTCCCGCGGCATCATCATCACGCGAATCGCAGCCTCGCGAGGTACGGCAACAGCCGAAGTGGAGACCGAGGGTGGCTGGGCGGTTTGCGGAGCGTCGTGCTGGGTCATCGGGTCCCCCGTCGTAAGGCACCCTACCCTATCTCGGCCCACTCGCACCGAGTGCGCCGAGCATCGTCGTACGGATCGTCGATGCATCGGCATAGTCGGGGCAGTAGTACAGCGAGGGATCGGTCTTGCACAGCGCGGCAAATCGCTTCTCCTCGCGCGCAAAGTCGTAGGAGATGATCACTGGTCCGGTCCAGCCCGCGTCCCGCAACGACCGGAGGATAAACAGCCCTTGGTTATCCTGCTGAAACCGGCGGGCTCTCCCGGCGTCGCCGTTAAATCGCCCGGTGAGCTGGACAATATCGCCGAGGAGTTCTTCGAGCGGCGTGCGATCGAATCTCATGTCGAGGTAGACCAGCTCGATCGGAAGCTCATGGACCATGCGGCATGCACGTCCGCCGTTGCGGGCCTGATGGTACTGGAAGCCCGCTGCGATGAACGTCGTGAGATTCGTCAGGTACTCGTCGCCATCTTCGACGACCAGGACCACTCGACTTGGCGCCTGCGATTCCATGTGCGTGGGGACTTGGGCGAGAGCGACCGCTTGCGGTTGCCTTCCGCCTCGCTCAGCTCACTTGATCGATGACGAAGAAGCGTAACACGACTGCCTTCTCCCAGCCTAGCTCCGACTCGACCGCGATGGAGCCGTCGTAGCGTGATAGGAGGTCGGCAGTAATCCCCATGCCTCGCTCGACATAGCGTCCACGGAGCATTTCGTTGGTGAGGCGCTCGGGGGAGCGATCTTTGATGCGCATGACCATCGTGACCATGCCGGTAATGTCGTCGTGCTCATTGGCCAGCGCCACCGCGATCTGGACCGGCAACTGCCCGTACTGCGTGGCTGAGGCCATCGAGTTGCGAAGGACGTTGTTCACGATGTCCTCGAGATCAGTCCGAAAGATACGCACCGCGGTCTGAATCTCGGGCTCGGTGGTGATCTCAATCGGCGCGATCTCGACCCCCGCGAACTGGTGCTCATGGGCAACCCGGTCAAAGCAGCCCTGGATCAACGCCGCGTCGATCTCGACGATGCACAGCGACTGGATTGTGGCGCTGAGCCGGTCGAAGGCTTCGCGGCCAAGGACATGCCCGCTCCTTCGCAGCACGCGAGCAAGCTCAAGCTTGCGCGTCGAGCCCAACGACTGTGGGTCACGCAGCCAACGGGCACGGCGCG
Source organism: uncultured Nannocystaceae bacterium (assembly GCA_964626165.1). GTDB lineage: Bacteria > Myxococcota_A > Polyangia > Nannocystales > Nannocystaceae > CAZVEM01. The sequence goes on along the minus strand of CAZVEM010000142.1, from coordinate 8,930 downwards.
CAACCTGCTCGAATGCCGTGAGCATCGCGGAGAAGGTCGGGTCCTTGCGAGCCAGATTGAGCGTCACCCCGTAGGCACGCCCGACCCGCTCGAGTTCTTCGCAGTAGCCAAGAAAGCGCCCGTAGATGCCCTGCCGCTCGCCGGGCCGATCGATCACGTCACCCGGCCCACCAAACAGTCGTCGCGCGAGGAGGCGCGCACGCGCGTCGGCATCACCCGCGTCGACCTCAAGCGCGTGGCCGACGTCTGCCAGGAACGCGGTGTTGTGCTTCAGGATCTCGTGGCGAATGAGACTCAAGATGCGCGCGACTTCGGGGAAGCTCTTGGGTGCCCGCGACAGCAGCTGGCGCAGCGATGCGCCTCGCAAGGTCCGATAGACTCGGATCGCAGGGATCATCAGGAGCAGGAAGGTCGCGAGCGCGAGCGCGAGATAGATCTGAAAGAAGGCTCGATCCACACGCGCGCGCAGCAACTTGGCGCGCTCCCAACTCAGGTCGTAGGGCCCCGCCTCGCTCATGTAGAGGTCAAGCTCCACCCGCGCCTCCCAGAGTTGGTAACGGTCCCATAGCCGCTGCGCGAGTTCGAATCTTGCGAGCGTCGAGCCGAGCTCCGCCGCGCGACGAAGGTGCCCCTGCGCCAGCGAAGGATCGGGAATCAGCAAACCAAGGCGCTCGTGAACCTCGACCTGGGCATCGTCGATCCGCAGGCTCTCCTCCCAGTAGCCGCGCGCCTCTCCGGCGCGGCCCTGCGCTGCGGCGACCTTTGCCAGCTCGTTGAGCAAGGCGGGCTGGCCGGTGAAGGTCTCATTCGCGCGGATCAGGAGCTTCTCGGCTCGATCCCAGTCGCCGTTCTCCGCGCCAACGACGTAGGCCTCGTTGATCAGTCGCTGCAACTCCGGATCGAGACTGCGCATTTCGTCCGGTGGTGGCGGCACCACGTAGATCTCTTCGCCGCCAGGATCACTGTCGAGACTGCGCAGCGCCTCCCGTGCGGCCGCCGAATACGTGTGCTCGCTGTCGACCAGGTCGAGGAAGGTCTGAAAATGGCGACGAGCCTCGTCACGATCTGTTCGAGAGTAGAGTTCGCCGAGGAAGTAATGAATGTCCGCAAGGTCGGGTCGCAGTCGCAGCGCCTTCTCCAAGTGCGTTCGCGCCTTCTCGTCCTGAGTCCCGCGAAACTCCCTGAAGTAGAGCATCCCGAGGTCGAGATGCGCCCGATGATCGTAGGGCATGCCGGCCGCGTAGGTCGTCCACGCGTCGATCGCCTCCGTCGGCCGCCCTGCCCGCGCGTGAACTTGGCCAAGAAGGTAGTAGGGCTCGCGGAACCACGGACTGAGCTGCACTGCGAGCTCGAACTGCGACCGTGCGAGTTCAACCGACCCCGCCCGTAGTGAGAGGACCCCCATTCGGTACGCAGCCTCCGCTTCAGGAGTCGGCCGACCACCCTGCATCTTGTCGAGCGCGTTGACTCGCTGTCTTGTCTCGATCTCCGCGATCCATCCCTTGGCCGTTTCGACGCGCGGATCATCGGGATAAGCGGCGACGAAGCGCCTGTACGCGGCCAGAGCCTCTTCGTCGCGTTCGCTTTGATGCTCGACTTCGGCGAGGAGATAGAGTGCCTCGGCAGAGGGGGCGCGGGACTGTTCCTCACACTCGGTGAGGTAGCGCCGAATCTGTTGCTGCGCGAGACGCCGAGACGAACGCTGTTTCTCGACGCGCTTGGTCCGCTCTGCTTGCGCCCACAGCAGCGTCGCCGCGACGACGCGAACTTCGGGTGAGCGGCCACGGGCGTCCGTCGGCAGTGCAGCGAGTTCTTGTGCGAGCTTGAGACGCTCGTCGGCATAGCTCTCACCGCATTCCCCCATCCAGTCCAGCGCGTTGCCGCGTTCGTCGAGCCAAAGACCCGCTGGGTCCTGGACGTTGAGCATCATCAAGTTCTCAATCGCGCGACGTGGGCACTGCCCGACCGGTGTGGTCTTCTTGCGTGCGTAGGCTAGTCCCCGATAGACCTCAGCGTCGTCCTGTAGTCGAGCCGCGGCTTGATACTCACGCGCCGCATCATACCAGCGACCGTCGCGCTCCGACTTCCGAGCCTTGTTGAGATGGTCGTAAAACTCGGTCTGACGGGCCTGTTCTTGTCGCAGCCGCTCCGCTTCTGCGTCGCTCGCCGCGCCCGAATCCTCGCCATCGACATCGCTGATTCCGTCGTCGCCCCCCGTCACCGGCGGCCCGGGCAGTCCCTCGGGAGGTCCAGCGTTTGCGGTGCCCGCAGACACGGCCACGGCCAAGCTCAGCAGGAGGCAGCACAGAACCGCGAACAATGTCGGGCGGGCTGGCATGCCTGCCGCCATGGCAGCAAGCGGCGCGATCGCACGCGCAACGAAGCGGCGAGGCTTCGTGGCGAGCGGCGCCGGCGACATCAGCGGCTTCCTCTCCGCTCGCGCTTGAGTTCACGGAGCTTGACGCCCAGTTGATTCATGCGCAGCTGCACCTTGCGGCCTGCACTCTCATCGCCGAGTAGGATCTCGGCCACACGCCCAAGATCTCCGCGAGCCTGCTGATACGCCCACTCGAGATACTGACGCTCGACGTCGCAGCTCACTGCGTTGAGTGATTCCCCCGGCTGCAGTCGGATCGTGCAGACCGGAGTGTTCTCGTTGCCATCGCTCTTGCCGCCGGCGCGCGCTGCCGAGGCGAGCGCTGCTCCCGCGTCATCAAATGGCCGCATGAGCTCGGCAACAATGCGCGCGGGCACCGGCACGACGTCGGGACGGGCCTCGGAACCGAACTTCTGCGGCTCAAGATCCGCGCGATCGACCAACTCGACCAACGTGAAGGTCACCAGGTTGGAGAGGAGCATCTCGAATTGGCGGAAGTTCCCCGGCCACGGGAACTCCTCAAGAAAACGGAAGCTGTTTGCGTGCAGCAAGAAGTAGAGCCGGTCACGTTCAAAACGAAGCGGCACCTTGCGGCCGATCGCGACTCGCAGAGGCTCGTCCTTGCCGTGCCCGGCCAGTCCGCGTGAGGCTGCATAAGCCTCCAGCAGATCGCGGTTGTAGCCGCTTGAACACACGCGCTGGACAAATGTACTCAGCAGGACGTCGAAGTCATCGCGGCGCTCTTGCAGACTCGGCAGCGTCACGGCCGTCGCCGGATTGAGACGCATATAGAGGTCCTCACGGAAGCGGCCCTGTCGGACCATCTGGGCGAGGTCTTCGTTGGTTGCGACGACGAGCTTGAGATCCACCGATCGCTCGTCCACGGCGCCGACCGGGCGGAACTTACGTTCCTGCAACACCAGTAGCAGCGACTTTTGCAAGTCGTGCGAGAGATTGCCGATTTCATCGAGGAACAGCGTTCCTCCATCCGCACGCGAGAGCACGCCGTCACGGGAGTGAGTGGCCCCCGTGAACGCGCCCTTCACCACACCAAAGAGGTGCGCGGCCATCAAGTCGTTGGGGATCGTCGAGAGATCGACCGCGACGAAGGGCCCGCTTCGACCCGACCGCGGGTGGATGAACTCGCGCGCGAGGAGACTCTTGCCGGTCCCGGTGCCGCCCTGGATGATGACCGGAAGCTGTCCGCGCGAGAGGATCGCGACGCGTCGCTTGATCGCGGCCATGTTGGACGTGACGCCCCAATAGAAGGGCTCGTCGTCGCGGACCGATTGCCGTGCACGCGCGAGGATGCCGTCGATCTGCAGCTTGAGCGAACGGGCGTCGAGATACTCGTCGTCGAGGAGGTAGGTGTAGTCCTCAGCATTGAGGCGGTGGCTGTCGGCCTCGATCGGAAGGTCGTCCCGCGAGGTCATGACGATCACGGGCAGGCCGGGAAAGTGCGGTCGAATCTCGTCGAGAATGCGCAGACCTTGTGTTCGACGCAGCCGCTCAACGAAGCGGGGGTTGTCGAGGCGCAGTTCCTGCTCGACGTTCGAACTGACGAGAAGATCCTCCACCGGGATGTCGAAGTGCACGTCCAGGAGCACGAGATCGAGTTCATCGCGGTGGGAGTCAAGCAGCGCGCGGGCTTCCCGATGATTGCGGGCGGGCCCATAGAAATCGTGCTCCGGCATGTGTCGCCGGCAGAGATCGAGGTACTTGTCCTCGTCGTCGATGATGAGAATCGCGGCCATGATCGTGCTTGATCAGCGAGCGGAGCTAGCCGCGCTGGCAAGACGGCGGTGCAAGAGCCGAAGCTGCTCTCGAATCAGGCGCTGGTCGTCGCGGATCGCGTGGCGTGCCGCAGCGAGGGCCTTGAGGTCGCCCTCCCGGAGGATTAGCTCGGTGCTCGCCAAGCGACCGACCGCGGCACCGACTGCGACCAGCTCATCGCAACCGGCAAATTCCGCGGCCGCCCCAATCATACAGCGTCGCCACACCTCCCAGGCGGTCTCTACCAAAGCGCCCCCCTTCGTCCTTGTCTGCAACAGATCGGCGCGGAGCGCTTCCAGCAGTTCGCCCGTGACCGCGCCCTCCCATGCCGCATCTGGGAGATTCGCCGAGCGCCACGCCACGTACTTGCCCAGGTCGTGCTTGAGGGTTTCCGCGAGCTCAAGCTCGGGGTTTGGCTCTGGTTCGAGTTCCTCGTACACGGCGGGGTTCCTCTCAGAGGCACCGCGGCTGCCCCGCGGCGGCGTCCCGGATCAACCCGCGGGCGCCGCGGCAGCTTAGCGCGCCACTCGACAGCCTGCCCATCCCCCTCGCGGGTCAGCTGCGCGCGCGGACGGAGGACGACTTCACGCGGGCCCGCCCGCGTGAGGCAACGCCCTCCGTTCGACCCCGCGGCGACCAGAAACGCGACCTTCGACTGCGGCTCACGAAGAGTCAGGTCGCGAGGTGCACTCGAAATTGCGGCGGGGAGCACCGGCCGCACACCGCCCGAAGAACGCTACGAGGCGGCGGAGTAGCGAGTCGCACGAGCGCGGCCCGAAGCCACGACCTTGCCGACCTTCTTCATCCAATCCAGATAGCCACGGACTTCGTCGGAGTCGAGGCTGAGCTGCTTGGCAAGCTGTCCGATGGTCAGCGGCTCGATCGCGATGGCTTGGAGGATGTCGCGGTAGACCGCTTCTTCCTTGGACGCCTGCGAGACCGGGGCTGTCGGGACCGCACTCACAACGACGCGCCGCGGCTCGCGATGCTGCGGCGCCGCGTGTGCGTGCGCAGTCAATGCGAGTGCGAGATCATCCAGGGTGAGGTCGCGGATTGCGGCGGCCGCCTCGCAGGCCATGAGGTCGCGAATCGTCGCGGACGCTGGCATCTGCTCTACGGCTCGCATTGCTGCGGGACGAAGGAGGACGCTACGGTTGTGGCGCAGGGCGCTCTCAAAGAGTTGGGCGATCTCAGTCATGCGTTGTTGCTCTGTGCTCGCGTGAAGTTTGCGGCGCTGTCTTGTTCGGCGCAGGTTCGCGAGTCGCGACGTACTCAAAGATTCGAGAGATGAAAGCCGCGACCGGATGTACTCGATGCCACGCGCTAAGAGTCAATCGATGGCGGGACTATGCCACCGTGATCTCGCGCCGACAAGTGACGCAGTTCAATGCAGTTTGATGCATTGCACCCATCGGTCACCACGCTCAGACTATGGGAACGGAGTGGTGGCATGTCGAGTAGCCACCTGTCCCTGGGTCGATGCTTGGCCCGCGATGTCGCCGCTGACGAGGTTGGCGATCCGCCTGTAGTTCGCGATTCCGCGCGCCCAAAGCCGAAATCGGCTCGGATCCGACGACGCATGCTTCGACGTCCCCTGGCGACCGCTGTAGCCACGTGTGGTGGACCACCCACCGTGATCTCGTCTCGGGTCACGGTCAATCCGTGAAAGGACGCCGCACTCTCAGCACAGGCGACGATCCGAGAACGACGTGATCTCGACCACGCCCATTTCCGCATTGGGATCAGGGTCGGCGCGCACCGCCGCGACCGCCACCGGCTGCGAGCTCAGGGGCAACTCATGATGCCGTAGTCCGCGACTTCGCCCGCGATGCATTCAAAACAGCAGTCATCGCAAGTCTCAAGTCCCGTCAGCGAGACGCCCCAGTAGAGCTCCTCGCTCTCGGCACCAAGGCAGATGATCTCGTTCTCAATGCAGACGATGTCAAACACGGTCTCCTGGCCGAACCCTTCGGTCAGGTAGTAGGGCGGGTCGGCATCCGAGGCCGGCCAGGTAAATCCGTCTTCGGACTGCGAGAAGAGCTTCCAGCGGATGTCTTGCGCATCATCGCATTGATCCACCATCGTCCAGCGAAGAACCGGATCGCAGGTCGAACTCTCGTCTGAGGGGTCTTCCGCATACGTGCCCTCCTGGCAGTAGCACTGGCCATCGCTGGCACAGCTGGCTCCATCCGCACATGGACCGTCGCACTCGATCGCGGCCGCATCCTCGTCATAGGCCAAGACGCAGCTCGCAAGCGGGCCTGCAAGCAGGCCGAGCGCGACCGTTGCCGCGAGCTGGGCGCCCTGCCGTGCGACGCGCGTCAGCCATGCGCGGCCACGCGAGCTCCTCGGCGTTTGCCACGCAGTCCGGACAGCTCCTCGATCGACCCCAACTGCGCGGAACGGGTGCACGAGGCTCAGTCTTTCGGATCCGGCGGTCAGACGCCACCCCGGCGCGGATGTTGTTGTGGCGGCGCTGGGGCCCGATTCAGCGCAGCTCGGGGTCCTTGACCACATCCGCGGGCTGAGCGTCCATGCTCAAGATCGAGCCCCGGCGGCACGGCGGCCCTGCATATGCTGTAATTCCCAACGAGACTCGTGTTTCACCCGGACCAAACGGCCAAACTGCAGGCGACGCCCGCGGGGGATCAGGATCTGACCGCGACAGAGCCTGTGGATACGCCTGTCCGTGTTGGCCCGCGCAAGGCGGACGCCGCGCCGAGGGAGACGACTCGAACACAGCCGCTGCGTGCACTGCCTCGGCCGCGCGATGGTATTGGCTGGGTTGCGGGCGACGTGCTCGCCGACCGCTACTTCCTCGAGCGCGAGCTGGGGGGCGGGGCGATGGGAGAGGTCTTTCTCGCGCGCGACAGGCTGCTGCGCAAGAACGTCGCCCTCAAACTGCTCAAACCCGCGTTGACGCGAAATCGGGAGACCGTTCGTCGCTTCCTCCGCGAGGTTGCGCTCGCCCACTCGGTGACGCACCCCAACGTCGTTCGCATCTACGACACCGGAGAGGCAGAGGGCCTTCCCTACCTCTCGATGGAGTATCTGCAGGGGCAGACCCTCGATGCACTGGTCGGACGCGAAGATGGTGCGCCGCCGATGACCTTCCGCGAGATTCGAGATCTCTCGCTGGAGATTCTGGCCGGCCTCGAAGCCGCGCATGAAGCTGGCGTCATCCATCGCGACCTCAAGCCGGCCAACGTCATGCTCACGCACCGCGGTGCGATCGTCATGGACTTCGGCGTCGCGGGTCTCGACACGCTCCCTTCTGCGATGCCCGATCCGGAGCACGCAACCTCGCTGATACGAACCGAGGCGGGCACCATCTTCGGCAGTCCTGCCTATATGGCGCCCGAACTGTGGGAGGGCGCGCCCGCTACGGTCCAAAGCGACCTCTATAGCTTCGGGGTCATGCTGTATCAGCTCATCACCGCCAAGCTTCCCTACGAGGCGAAGACCGCGATGGAGTTTCTTGAGAAGCTCCGCGCTGGACGCTACCCGCCCGTTCGCGCGCTCCGTCGCGACTGCCCGCGCAACCTCGCCAACCTCGTGGCGCGCTGCATGACTCACGAGCCAGATGGACGCCCGCTCTCCGCACGACAGGCAGCGGCCATGATTGCGCCGCTCACCTCGCGTGCATTCCGTCGGCGGATGCTCGGCGCGGCTGCAGCGGTCGGCCTGCTCGGACTCGCCGGCGCCATGTCCTTGCGCGGCGATGGACGAGCAACGCAGATGGGGCTGCCCGACGATGTGGCGGTGGCAGACCTCGACGCGGCTGTGCGCGCGTGGGATGTCGGGGATCATGCCTCGTCGGTGCGCACGCTCGAGCGTCTTCAGGTTCGAGCCCCCTCCTCTGCGGCCGTGGTGTTTTGGCTCGCCGTCATGGATCACGAGCTCTCCGACGAGAGCAGCCGACTCGCTCACTGCGCCGCGGCCGGGAAACGCCCGCTCGCGGGCTCGGAACATTGGCGCGCCCTCGCCGACGAGGCGTGCGGTGCGAGCTTTCAGCTGCCCGGCTCGCTTGAAGAGCGGGTGATGAGCCGCAGTGCCCTCAGCGATGCCTCCTTCGCGCTCGCAGTCGAGCACTCGATCATCCCGCGCGCAGCTCTCTCGCGCGATCCCAGTTCGGAGGTCTTTGTTGTCGCAGCCACGGCTTACCGACAGAGCTTGCGGAGCGGCGTGGCTTCCGACGAAGCCAGCGCACCCGTCCGCCGTCGCCTCGCGGGTGTGGAGGTCCTGATCACACAGGGTCAATTTGAAGAGGCAATCTCCGCGCTCGAGGTCGCACGCGCAGAGCATCCGGAGGCGCCGATCGTGCATGCACGGGCTGCGTCCCTCTATGCGCTTCGCGGTGAGCTCGATCGAGCACGAGCGCTCGCCGAGCAGATTGAGTTCATCGATCCTCGCCCCGCGCTCCGCTTGCTGATGCAGGAGGGCCGTATGCGGGAGGCGTGGCGCCGTATCGCCCACCGAACCGTCAACTCACCCGACGACCCTCACATTGAGGCACTGATCACGATGTGGTGCGGCTACGCGTTGCGCTTTGAAGTGACCGCACTTCCATCTCAGTGCCGCGATCTCGGCCCGGGTCTGGTCCGAGCACTCTGGGCGTGGCCGACCATAAGCGCGCAGGACCTTGAGGTCATGAGCGCGCAGGAACGCGAGCTCTATCGGCACCAACAGCAGATCAGTATCGGCGAGTGTTCGGGTCGAGCCCTGGTCCCACCGGACGTGATTACCCAGGCCATCCCGCCGTTTGAAACCTACTCGACAC
>CAZVEM010000141.1:0-14854 GCA_964626165.1 uncultured Nannocystaceae bacterium | reverse complement strand
GCCTTGGATCCGACCTCCCACAAAGTCGTCCCCGCATCTTGATCGGGTGACGCGTCTTGCTCGGTCACGCGGACGATCGGGGCGGCGGCGACGAGCCGGAAGTGATCGCCCACTTCCAGCTGCATCCTGCGGCCGAGCTGTACGCCGATGATCGCGGGAACGAGCGCGGCAGGATCAGCGTTGCCCCCCTCCGCGGCGATGTCTGAGGGCGGACCTTCCCACCGATCGAACTGCTCCGCGGCATCAGCCACCCCTGCCCCGATCGGATCGGGCGATGTCCTGACCGCGACCTCCTCATCGAGGATGCCTGGGTCTGCACCCAGCACTGCCGAGAGACCTGGAATCCGCGCAGCCCGCTCTGGAAGGATCCCTTTGACCATCACCACGGCAACGTCGTCGATCTCTCCGCGCTCCATCGCGGCGGCCTTGTCCCCACCCGCGGCGTGCGTGTCGCCTCCGACTGCGACGAGCGCGGCGCTACCCCACGCGAAGGGCGAGGCCGCAACGACGCCCGGATTGTGCTCAATCTCGTCGGCCATCGCCTCGTACTCGAGGAAGCTTAGGCCGTACTTGCTGACGAGCACGTGGCCATGGAGGCGACTCATGCGATCGATGAGCTCGCGCTCAAACCCGCTGGTGACCGCACGGACGCAGATCAGGCTGGCGACACCCAGCGACAGGCCCAGCACCGCCACTGCGAGGCCGGCTTGGACAAAGCGCACGCAGATCGCCGACCAGGCCGCAAATACGGCGATCCCAAATGCGATCGCAATCGCGGGGGACTGGGCGCCGCCAAAGTGAAGTCCCCCCAGCACTGCGGCGCACGCCGTCAATCCCAGGACCACGAGATTTGCCCGCGAGCCGGCCGCTGCATCTCGGAGCAGCCAGCGCGTTCCCAGGGTGACCTTCATGGTGAGCTCGTCGCCCGCATCGGGCTACTCGTAGCGTAGCCCTTCCACCGGCCGAAGCGATGACGCATACATGGCCGCAGGGATCGTCGCGACGAAGCAGATCGAGAGCGAGAAGCCCAATACCCCGGCAATGTGCATCAGACTGATTTCGACGGGCAAGCGCTCAATAAAGTACACCTCGGGATCGAGCGCATAGCCGTAGAGTTCGACCAGCAGGCAGATCGTTAGGCCAAACACAACCCCCGCCACCGCCCCTGCGAGCCCAATCGCCATACCGGTGAGCTGGAAGACCCGACCGATCTGCGGACCGGTGCCTCCCATCGACACCAAGATCGCAACCTCTGGCGTCCGCCGCAACACCATCGTCCACAGCGCCGAGAGCACGTTGAAGCTCGCGACCACAATGACCAGGCTCACGACGATCGTCAGCGCGTTCTTCTGCGTGCGAATCGACGAGAAGAGGTTCTCATTGAGCTTTTGCCACTCGAGCACCGAGTACTCGTCACTGAGCTCGGCCCGGATCGCGGCGCCCACGATCGGGGCAAGCTCGGGATCCGAGAGGCGGAGGTCGACGCCGGAGACGACGTCCTGGCCGCGATACTTAAAGCGCTGCAGCTCCTTGATATCGACGTAGACCAGCCGCGCATCGTATTCCTGAAAGCCCGCCTGGAAGATTCCCGCGATCACGTAGTGGGTAAATCGCGGCTCTTCCGACGTATCAAAGCTCGCACCGGGATCGACCAGTCGCACGACCGCTCCGACCTTGAGGTCGAGCTCGGCTGCCAAGGTGCCACCGATGAACATCGTCGGGAGCGAGTCGCGATTGCTGCGTGCAACTTCGGCGGCGGTGACGTCGGGCGGATCGATCCAGTCATCGTCATCCATCGCGATGCGGCGTTCGATGCGGTCGGCGAGGCGCTCTGGATTGTCGCGCGCGACGGCCTCGTAATCCGCCATCTGTCGCTCGTAGGCGGCCTGACCCCGCGGATCCCTCGTCGCCGCAACGGCCGCGGGGAGCAACGCGTCGTCGCGATCGGGCACGGGGCGCAAGACGATGTCGCTGCGGAGCTCGCGGAGATCCACCTCACGACCGCTCCCGCGCTTGAGGTGCTCGACCACATCGATCACCTGGTCCGCCGTGGTCGGCTCGATGCCCTTGACGAGCACGCTGGCGAGCTGGATGTCGCCGTGTTCGTCGGATTCGACTTCCGCGGGCGCGATCGCCATCGCGTAGTACACGAATGGACTCGCTCCCTCGACGCCCTCGAGCGTCCGAAGCCACGCCTCGAAGCGCCGGTACTCCGGAATCCCATAGGGGCGCGTCACGTTGATGTGCGCGTACACGCCCAGCACGCGGTGCTCGAACTCGTGAAGGAAACCGGTAGCGACGGATTGCACGACCAAGAGGGCCGCTGCGCCCAGCACAACTCCGAAGATCGAGGTCGTGCCAAAGACGCTAAAGCGCTGTGCGATCAGCATCAGCAGGCCGATGAAGGTTCCGGCTGCGACCAGTGTCACGAGTCCCAGCCGGATGAACTGCCACATCTGGGTCTGCTCTGGATGCGTCACCCAGGGCGCCTCGGCGTATCCGAAACGGATCGTCAACATGCCGGCGAGCCCGAGAAACACGAGCACCCAGCATGCAATCAAGAAGCTCCGACCGCGGCGCGGACCATCTGGACGCCGAATGATGCGAAGTCCGACAAAGCGCTCGTAGCCAGAGAAGTGCACGACGGCCATGCGGATCACGAGCACCGCGAGCCCCAAGGTTCCGATCGCAGCGGCGACGGTGACGCCATCGGGCCGCTGCGGCCAAAGCCAGAGCAGCGAGGCCCAACTCGTGATCCACAAGAGCGCGAGACCGACGCGATCGCGCCCTTCCCCTGTGTCGGGACGAACAGGCAGGTGTGGTTGCTCCGACATGAGCGTCCGCGCGGCCAGCTACCGAGCGTCCGCAACCTTTAGTACGCCGCCACCCCCGAGGGTAGAGAGCGCGAACCGAGAGTGCGATTCCCACGGGCCGGCGCCGTGCCCCGGCCGAGCGCGGGGTCGATGCGAGCAGTGGGCTCGCGCAGGGGCTTGCGTTGGGCCGCCGCGATGGTGAGTGCCCATCGCCGCGAGTGACGCTGTTCGCTCTCCCGGCGTACTGTACAGGCGAACGCCTGCGCAGCGGGCAAAGCTCCATTTCTGACCGCGCCCCAAGCCAAGCGGCGCGCGGCTCGGGGACGATGGCCCTTCGGTGCTCGCTCGCTTTGGAGATCGGTCCATGGCTTTGGGCGTCGCGGACCATCGATCCCCATCGTCAGCCCAGAATTCGCGAGTTTTGCTGGGCGATGGCGGGGCTTGAAACCTTGACACGCGATCCGGGCGCGGGCTACGCTGGGCGCCGACGCGATCCCGTCGGGCGGAGTCTCGCATGCGCAAATCGCTACTTGGCTTCTTCGCACTGTCGGCCCTCTTCTTGGCCCCTACTCAAGCGTGGGCGGGCAGCTACGACGTCGATGTGTCGCGACTCGGCCGCATCGACGGCGGCCAAGTCGTTCGCGACAATGCGGCATTTCGCTCGCTCTCTTCGGAGATGGGCGCCCTGATTGCACCACGTCCGGTCGACACCTCAGAGAGCCTGGGCCTCTCCGGCTTCGCCCTCACGGCGGACATCGGCATCAACACGATCTCGTACAAGGAGTCCTACTGGACGGACGCCGCGAACTCGCCCAACGGTGTCGTGCCGACGCTGACGGTGACAGGTCGCAAGGGTCTCTGGCCCGGCATTGAGATCGGCGGCGGAGCTACCAAGGTCTTCGATAGCAAGCTCTGGGGCATGAACGGCTACTTCAAGCTGTCGCTCAATGAGGGCTTCCGCCGAATCCCCTCGTTTTCAGCTCGCGGCATCTTTTCGACGCTGCTCGGCTCTCGAGACCTGCGCCTCACCACCATCGGCATCGATGGTGCGCTCTCGCATGTCTTTGGCGTTGGCGGCACAGTCAGCCTGACGCCCTACGCCGGCTACCAAGGCTTGTTGATCTTCAGCCGATCGACGCTGCTCGACGCGACGCCTGGCGTCGACGAGTATCCCGATGGTTGGAATGATCCGACCAACAGCGATCCTTCGGAGTTCGTCTTCGAGCGCCAGGACGTGATCGTCCGCCATCGCCCATTCCTGGGTCTGCGGGTCATCTTCGGCATCATGCGACTTGGTCTTGAGGCCATGTTTGCGCCCGGCGGTAACTCCAAGAGCAGCGAGCGCGCTATCGCGGGGGGACCTGCGACGACGATCCGAGACGGGTCGGGGTTCCAGCAGCAATACACCGTCTCATTGGGCCTCGATTTCTGATGATCGTCGTCTGCCCCGCCTGCTCTGCACCGTTTGAGTTGGAGGCTGGTTCCATCGCGCCCTTGGTGCAGGTGGCCTGCCCGTCCTGCTCCTTCAAGATGATCTTGGACATCGAGGCGGCCAACGATCCCTCGCTTGTCGAGGCGGGCACGCAGACCACAGCAGGCTTCCTCTCGGCCGACGAGTACTGGGCCGCCGCGGACAGCCACGGCGACGCCGGCTTTTCACCAGCGGTGCCCGGGCTTGCCGACGCGCCCGTCGTGGCGTCGACGACCTCACCCACGGCTCCAGCGACGCCAGTCGATGTCCCCGCGGCGGTCGCTCCGCCGGCGGTCGCCGCACGCACGCCCGCCGCGACTCCGCCCGCAGCAGCCCCTCCGTCTGCGGAGGCCGCTACGTCTGCGGAGGCAGAGGCGGAGGCGATCAAATCCAAGCGCACGATCATCGCGACGCGTGCAGTCGTCCCCGGTCAGGCGCCCGTTCGGCCGGCACCTGGCGCGCCGGTGCAAGGCGCAGCTGCAAGCGCTGCGGAATCCGGACCTGCGCGCGCGAGCCAGACCGCAACGGTCGCGATGCCGAGCGTCGGTGCAGCGCCGCCTCCTGCCTCGGCGCCGTCGGTTTCTGCCTCCGCTAGCCAAGCGGGCGCGGAGATGGAGGAAGTCGATCTCGACGAAGAGTTCGGCGACGCCGAGCATTCTCAGCCCGTGATCGTTCCGAGCGAAGTCGCCGCACGGGCTCCTGCACGCACGCCTCCGCAGACCCAGCCGCCACCGGATCTATCGCAGGCTGGTGGTCATGTCGCGGGCACCGCGGAGCAGCGCGTTCCACCGCATTCACCGCCCACGGCTCCTCCTGCGACCGCCGCCGCACCGCAACAGCCGGTCCCCGCCGCCCTCGCCACGCGGGAGCCCAATCCCGCCGAGCTCTCGCACGCCGGCATCAAGCAGTCGCCCGCGCCGCGTCGGCGATCGGCTCTCGTTCCGGTGTTGATCGTGGGTGTGGTGCTGATCGGGGCCGCTCTCGCGGTCGCGTTCGCGATGGGTCTGATCTAAGCCCGCCCGCCCGTTCGGCTGCGGCCCAATCCGCCGGCGATGCGGGCTTGAAGAGGCATGATTTCGCGCCTGCTCCTCGCGTGAGGCATAGGTTTTCGCGGTCGGTTTGGCTCGGACGCTACCGCCTACCACGAGGGCGGCTATGCTTTTGCCGTGAACGAGATCGACGCGAATCGCGACGACTCGCCTTCCAGCGCAGCGGCGGAGGAGGAGCGCACTCGCTCGCTCGACGTCTACGCGCTCGCATCCAGTCTGTGCTCCCTCCCAGAGCCGCGCATGCGCAGCGCGGTCTTGGCATCGCGCCTAACGGACATGAGCCGGGTCCAAGCGGCCTGGGTGCTCGACGTCTTCGCCAGCATCGGTCGCAGTGGCGGAGCGCCCTACGACGTGGGCCTCGTGGCCGCCGTCGACATGGTGACCGCCTCGATCGTGCCCTACGACGTCCTTCGTGAGTACCACGCTGCCGCGACAGAGGCCGGCCTTGAGAGCGCGCGCGAGCTGCTTTACTCGGTGGTGGAACACGAGGTGGATGAGCAAGAGGAAGCGAGTGCGCCTCGTGCACTCACGCCCGGCACGCGTCCACTCACCTTAGGCGAGCGCAAGAGCCTCGCTCGATCTTGGCGTCGCGATGTCTTGGAGCGTCTTCTCGTCGATCCCTCGGTCGATGTGATCACCCTGCTGCTGGATAACCCGCATGTGACCGAGTCCGACGTGCTCAAGATCGCGACGTCGCGTCGGGCCCCGCCTGCGGCGATGGGTCTCATTCTCGCGCACCGCCGATGGAACACGCGCAGCCGTGTCCGCAAGGCGGTCGTCCTCAACCCTCGCTCCCCCCTGGCCCTGGTGCTCCGCTCGGTCGGCTTGCTCGGTCGTGCCGAGCAGCTCGAGCTCTTGCACGATGGCACCTTGCCGCCGATTGTTCGCGATGCCGTCGCCCGGCGCCTGCGGATGCACGCATAGCAGGCTGCATCACTGGCCTCATCACGGGCCTCATCACGGGCCTCATCACGGGCCTCATCACGGGACCAAGAAGCCCCGCACGACGACCGCAAACGACGGTCGCGCAAGCGAGGCGGGCCACCGGGCTCTTACAATGCGTGGCAACGAGCTCGCGACTACGCGCTGTGCGAGCTGCCGGCCTTCTCGCTGGGCCGAACCTCAATCGTCTCGCCGGTGGCACTGCGCTTGCCCGCATCCTCGGCCACTCGATCGTTCTCGATCTGCTTCATCTCGTCCTTAAAGCCGCGCAGCATCTTGCCGACGCTGGCGCCAAGGGCCGGCAGCTTGGTCGAACCAAACAGCAGCACGGCAATGATCAGAATGATGATCAGTTCCTGGGTGCCGATCAGCGCGACGAGCATGGCGGAAAAGTAGTCCCGATCCGGGGCGTTTGCTAGCTTGGAGCGCAATGCCGGGCCCAACGTCACCGCGCCGACTCCAAGATGAGCAGCGTCGTGGCGGATTTGCGCGCCGGGCAGCGGGTCAATTTGACGCGGACGTGTGCCCGCATCGCCGGCCGCGCCGTCAGGTGACCGGTGCTCGCCTCGCCCTCGCGCTCGCCTCCTTCGCGCTCCTCACCATGCCCCAAGGGGCACATGCGGCCCCGCCCAGCGAGCTTGCCGAGCGCCCCGACGACGCGGAGATCAACGGCGCCGACGCCATGGCCAAGCCTGGAAAGGACAGCGGGGCGCAGGCGACGGCGAGTACCGACAGCAACTCAAGCTCCGGTCGCGTGCCCCTAGGACCCCTTTGGGTCTCCGAGGCCGGGCGCTACCAGATGCGCGGCGACCGCGGCCCCGATCCTTCCCTGTACGCCGCATTCACGCCTCCCGCTCGGCGCGCCGAGTACGCCGTCGACCTTTTCGCCTTTGAGCAGGCCACCTTTTCGCCCGAGCAGGCGCCCGAGCCGATGCAAACGCTCAAGACGCGTCCGCCCGAGGGATGGATGAGCCAGCTCGCGGTACCCCCGGGCATCCCGATCCGTTGGAACCGCGCGCTCGTCGAGTACCTCGAGTTCTTCCACTCCGATCCCAAGGGTCAGGCGATGATCAAAGCCTGGTTCCGTCGCAAGCATCGCTACGAGGCGGCGATCAAGAAGATCTTCGCGCAGCAGGGCGTGCCGGAAGAGCTTCTTTTCGTCGCGCTCGCGGAGAGCGGGTTTCATCCGGGAGTCCGATCGGATGTCGGTGCAGCCGGCATGTGGCAGTTCATGGTGCCGACTGGCCAGGTCTATGGACTGCAAGTCGATGAGTGGATCGACGATCGTCACGACTTCGAGCGTTCGACTTGGGCGGCGGCTGCATATCTCCACGATCTCAAGGTGCGCTTTGGCAACTGGGAGCTCGCGCTTGCGGCTTACAACGCCGGCTACGGCAACGTCATGACGGCGATGCGCCGCAATAACACCAACAACTTCTGGGCGCTGTGTGAGATCGAAAATGGTCTCCCACACGCGACGACGTTGTATCCGCCCAAGATCCTTGCGGCTGCCGTTGTGCAGCACAATCGTCGGGTATTTGGCGTTGCCGACGATCAGCTCAAGCTCCTCGATAGCATCGCCACCGTAGAAGTGCGCGTGCCTCCCGGCACCTCGATCAAAGAGCTCGCGACCTCGCTGCAAATCGCACCGGATCTGATGCAGGAGCTCAACGCTCGCTACGTCCGCGGTCGCACGCCGCCGACAGGCGAGCCGGCGATGGTTCGGATCCCGAGCGACAAGTTCGCGGCCTTTGAACGCGAGAGCAAAGGCCGTGACGCACTGGCGCAGCGCTACACGTCGCGCGAGGTCCTCTGGGGTGAGTCGCTGGAATCGATCGCGAGCCAGCACGGCATCACCGAAAAGGCACTTCGCTCGCTCAACGGCCTCACGGATAGCGCACAGGTCGGCGGCGGCTCGATCCTCGTCGTGCCACGCGCCCAGATCGTCCCCACCGCGCCCATCGGCGACAAGCCCCTCGCGGCCGTGCCGACCCTGCCGCTCTCCGCCGGTCAGCGCGTGGTGTTTGTTCGTGCGACGCGATCCCTGGCACCTTCGCAACTTGCCGAGCGCATGGGCACGACCTGGGAACGGATCGCGGTTGGCAACGACCTCGATCCGCTTGCGCGGCTGCAGGACGGGCAGATCCTGCAGGTCGCGGTCGCACATGACTTCGTCGCCGATGCGGCGGGCGTGCGCGTCTTTGAACGCGATCAAGTTGAGTACGTCATCCGCGGCAGTAGCGGCCACCTCGACGCAGAGCTGCGCCGGCGCAACCTCGTGCGACGAGGCCACCGCGTCAAGCGTGGCGACACCCTCGATAGCTTGGCCAAGCGCTATGGCCTGAGCGTGGGCTCCATCGCACGCATCAATCAGTTCCCGCGCACGCATCAACCGCAGGCAGGTGATCTTCTCGTCGTCTACGTCGAGCCCAACAAGACAAAGGGCACTGTTGTGGCGCCAGAGACCACCGTTGCCAGCCTCTTGCACGAGATCTCGACGGTCGACCAGAACACCGTAGGACCCAGCGTCAACACCGATCCGAGCGAGAGCCCGCCCCCGGCGCAGGGCGGCGTCGCGGATGATGCAGGCCAATCCTCCAGCGCCCCCTCGACCGCGCAGACCAGCAAGGTCCCGGGTCGACGCCGCCGCAGGGCGAACTAGCAAGCTGTCGAAGCATCCCCGTGGAGTGCATGGACGTGCCATCGCCACGCAGACCGAGGCGCGCGGATCGAGCGTGCCGGCCGTACCTAACCGACGCGCGATAAAGGGCTGCTTGTTGAGCGCGCGGCCAGCCGCCGCGCGGGGTCCTTCGACAGCCTGCGAGCCGGCGCCACTCACCGGAGGATTCCAGAACCCCCTCCCGTGTCGCGACGACGGCGTCGAGCGTCTATGGTGGTGCCATGTCGGGGATGCGTGCGCCGTTTCTCTCGCTGAACGAGGCGATGCAGATCGCCGCCAGCGTGGATCCGTTGCCGCCCGAGCGCATTGCCCTGGCGCGATGCGGCGGGCGGGTCCTCGCGGAACCGATCGATCCCCAGTGGGAGCTCCCACGTGATGCACTCAGCGTGATGGATGGATATGCCGTCGCCGTTCCCGATGCGCAGCGAACGGCGGAGACGCCGGTACGATGGACGGTCGTCGGCCAGTCCCTTGCAGGTCACGCGCTTGCGAGGTCGCTGGGTCCAGGAGAGTGCATGCGCGTGACGACCGGCTCGGTGGTCCCGGACGGAACTTTCTGCGTGCTCCCTCAAGAGGCCGTCGAACGACACGACGACGAGCTACAGCTTCACGCCGCGATGCTTGGCGAGCTCCGGTCGGGCCGCTACGTCCGCCCGCGCGGGACTGAAGTGCCGGGTAACCAAGTCCTGTTTGCTGCCGGAACGGCGATCGCAGGCCCCGAGCTCGCGCTGGCGGCGGCCGCCGGACACGTCGATCTCTTGGTACATGCGATGCCTCGCGTGGGCCTCATCTCAACCGGAGACGAACTACGTCCGCCTGGCTCCGCGCTCGTGCGAGGCGAGATCATTGCGACCCACGAGCTGATGCTGGCCGAAGCACTCGCCGCAGGACGCCACGCGCTGAACCAAGCTTCGATCCTCAAAGATGATCCTGAGCTCCTTCGCACCTCCGTCGAGCAGGCGCTCCAGTCCTCACTTGACGTGCTCCTGATTGCCGGCGGCATGTCGGTAGGCGCGGCGGACCACACTCGCGCGGTGCTGGAAGCGATGGGGGCGAGCTGCCGGATCGGTTCAATCCAAGCTCGACCGGGTCGCCTGGCCCTGATGGCGACGCTCCCACGCACCGGGCCCAAGGCACGCGACCTGATCGTGTTTGGGCTGCCCGGAAATCCCGGGAGTGCCTATCTCGCGACCATGCTTCTCGTCCTGCCTTGTCTGCAGGGCCTTCGAGGCGTGCCGATGTCGCTGCGCGTCCTGCCGCAGGTCGTCATTCGCGTTGCCGCGGATCAGCTTCCGCGCCATGGCGGCGGCGCACTGGAAGAGCTCGTGCGCGCACGCGTCGAGCCAGATGGCACGATCGTCCCGCTGCGCGCGCAATCTTCGGGGGCACTCCGATCGATCTGCGGATTTCACCTGCTGCTTCGCCTCCGCGCGAGTTCGCCGGTGAGCGACGGGAACGATGCAACGGCGGTCGACGCCGCGAGCGGCGAATGGGTCGAGCTGAAGTCCCTTGTTTTGGAGCCCAGCGTACTGCCCACGCTCAAATCGTGGCAATCTGCGTTGCGTGCCTGAGCACCGCGAGCCAGCGTCAGCACCGACCTCCCGCGTCGAGGTGACCGCCGTGGCGACGGATGCCGGTGAGCGCGTCGACGTCGTGCTCGGTCGACATCTCGCGGCGCTCTCCCGCAGAAAGGCACGCGAACTCGCCTTGCGCGGTAAGGTCCGGCTCAACGACGCGCGCGTTGCCCCGTCGCATCGAGTCGCGGCGGGCGACGTGCTGACGCTGGATGTTGGGCGGGCCAACACCGACGCTGGCCTTCAGCCAGCGATCCTCGCGGTCACACCACGGGTCGTCTACGTCGACAAGCCCGCAGGCTGGCACGTCCACGATCTTCGCATGGAAGGCCACTCGGTCGCTGCGTGGCTTGAGTCGTATCATCCTGAATGCGCAGCGGCGTCACCCGATCGCCGTGAGGGCGGTGCCGTGCATCGGCTCGATGCTCCGACCTCGGGGGTCGTCGCATTTGCCCGCGACCCGTCCGCCTATCAGGTGCTTCGTCAGGCCTTCGCGGACGGCCTGGTGCGCAAGCGATATCTCGCCGTCTGCGAGCGAGGCGAAGGGATCGCGGGCGCCGACCCGCATGCGCTCAGTGCTGCGGCGACGCGCGACAGCACGGCCCTCGCGTTGTCTCGTGAGCGGCTCGAAGATCCCGTGCTCACGGCGCCTGAAGGCGCGCTCCCGGGCTGGCTCATGACGCGCGAATTGGAGCCCGATGAGCACGCGGAGCTGCAAGCCATCTGCCGCGAGCTCGGCCATGCTCCGCCCCGAGGTCCCGTCGCTGTGATCCGAGCGCCCTTGGGACCTGCGGCCGGCCAAAAGCTGGTCACCGTCCGCCTCGATGGTCGCCGGGCGCACACCCGCGCGCTCTGGCTCAAGATCAACGCATCACGCGCGCTCGCACTGCTTTGGCTCGACACCGGCGAACGCCACCAACTTCGCGCGCATTTGTCCTGGGCGGGAATGCCAATCTGCGGAGATCAGGGCTACCACGGCGCAGACTTCGAGCGGCTCTGCCTGCACGCGTACCTGCTCGATCTGTCCAAGGCGATCGACGGCGAGCGACCGGTCTTAAGCCCCCCACCCCAGGCCCTCCTCGATGCGATGCAGGGCGCGCTCTTGGAGACTTGAGCAGCGACCAAAGCACCTCCGCAAGCCACGATACCATTTCTGCCGAACTGTTGGGCTGCCAAAGCAGGCGTGGGGCCGCTCCACCTGATAGAGTCCAAGGATGCGGCTCAGGTGGTTCGGGCACACGGACGTCGGACAGCGTCGTGAGCACAACGAAGACGCCTTTCTGGCAGATCCAGAGCTGGGACTGTTCGTGGTCTGTGATGGTGTCGGTGGGCGCGCCCGCGGTGAGATCGCGTCCTCGGAGGCCGTCGGCCTCATCTGGGAGTGGGTCAAGCGCGACGAAACGCTGATCCGCAACCAAGAATTCGACGCCTCCGAGGCCACGGGCAAGCGCTTCGGCGGGACAATTCGGGGGGCGATCCAAAACGCGACCTACATGCTCAACGCGATGGGTGAGGTGAACCCTGACCAGCGTGGCATGAGCACCACCGCATCGGTCCTGCTGCTGACGCAGGCGCTCGCGGTGGTCGGGCAGGTCGGCGATTCTCGTCTGTACCTGATGCGCGGCGCGGCGATCTCTCAGGTGACGGAAGACCACACGCTGATCAACTATCAGCTCAAGCATGGCCTCATCACGCCCGAAGAAGCCAAGCGCTCGCGTGTCAAGAACGTCATCACCCGCGCGGTCGGGCACAAAGACTACGTCGAGGTCGACACGATCGCCCTCCCGATCCTCGCCGGCGACAAGTTCTTGCTCTGCTCGGACGGATTGCACGGCTACTTGGAGCAGGAAGACGACGTTCGCTCGATCATGGAGCGCGACGTTCAGTCGGGCGTTCTCCATGCGATTCGTTTTGCCAACGAGCGAGGCGGCAGCGACAACATCACAGCGATGATGGTCGAGCTCTTGTAGTCGCGTGGCGTGGTCGCCAAGGGCGAGCACGGGGACGCTCTCTCTCGTCGTAGCCACTTGCAGGCTGTCGAAAATCCGCGCGGCGCATGGCGGCGCACTCACGACGCAGCCCCGTCGTTGCTCGTCGTTGCTCGGCTTGTTGCTCGTGGTGTTGCTCGTCGGTTACGTACGCCCGGTACGCTCCCTCCTCGCTCCTCGGTCTGCATGGCGATTGCACGTCCCTGCACTCCACGGGGGTTCTTCGACGACCTGCGAGCCATCCTCGCGTGAACTCCCCGGGTGGGTTTTCGCCGGACGTGGCGGGTGGATCCTCGCGTGGATTCCGGCCTGTTGGCCGCCACGCCGAGCTTGCCGACGGCTCGCCGCTTTCGTGCGCAGGGCCGCTGTGAAACAATGCGCGATGCTCGAACGATTTCTCGCCAAGCCCGCCAAGAGCAGTGTGCCGCTCATTCCGCTGCGGACCGGACAGCGCAAGGCGTACCTCGCGACGCGGCCGCGCGCTGAGGCACGCTGGATCGAGTCGCTCGATTTTGTCGCGCAACAGGGCAACGTCCTGTGTGTTCCGGGTCCCGAAGGCGGTATTGCGCGGGTGCTCGTCGGCATCGGCGACGGCTTTTCACCCTGGAGCTTCGCCGGTCTTCCGGAGCGTCTGCCGCCGGGCAAGTACCACGTCGAGGCATCCAAGCTCGGCAGCGACGAGCAGACCCTTGCCGCGCTTGGCTGGGCTCTCGGTTGTTATCGATTCGATCGCTACAAGTCCAAGCCTAGAGTTCGCAACTCGCAGTTCGCGTGGCCCCCGCTGGCCGACCGCGCGCACGTCGAGGCGGTCATCCCCGCTATCGGACTTGGTCGCGATCTGATCAATACGCCCGCAGAAGATATGGGCCCCCCCCAACTCGCGGAGATGGCCAAGGCGGTCGCGAAGTCCTACGGCGCGACCTATCGCGAGGTCGTCGGGAACGACCTGCTCACCAAGAATTACCCGCTGATCCACGCGGTAGGCCGCGCGAGCACCAGGGATCCTCGCCTTGTCGAACTACGCTGGGGCAGCAAGCACGCGCACCGGGTCACCTTGGTTGGCAAGGGTGTGTGCTTTGACAGTGGTGGCATGGACCTCAAGACCGGGGGCTCCATGAAGATGATGAAGAAGGACATGGGCGGGGCTGCGACGGTGCTCGCACTCGCGCAGGCCATCATGGCGCAGGACCTCGCCATCAACTTGCGGGTCCTCATCCCCTGCGTCGAGAACATGGTGTCCGGTGGAGCGCTGCGACCACTCGACGTGATTCGCTCGCGCAAGGGCCTGACGGTCGAGATCGGCAACACAGACGCGGAAGGTCGCCTCATCCTCGCCGACGCGCTTGACGACGCATGCGGTGATGCGCCCGAGCTGATCATCGATGTCGCAACGCTGACGGGAGCCGCGCGCGTGGCCCTCGGCGCAGAACTTCCGGCACTGTTTGCCAGCGAAGCTTCGATTGCGCGCGACATCATCGCCTGCGGCGATCCGATTCAAGACCCACTCTGGCACATGCCGTTGCATCAGCCTTATCGCAGCTCGCTCGATAGCAAAGTCGCCGACCTCAACAACATCTCAAGCGGACCCTACGGCGGCGCGATCACGGCCGCGCTGTTCCTGCAGGCGTTCGTCGATCCGAAGATCGCGTGGATCCATATCGACTCCATGGCCTGGTACAGCAACGGGCTACCCGGCCGCCCAGTCGGCGGTGAAGTGATGGGTATGCGGGCACTCGAGAGCTACTTGCGCAAGCGCTATGGTCGGGCGACGACGGGCGCAACGCATGGCTCAACGTCGGGCGTAGCGTCTGGCGCAAAAACAAAGCGGCCGAAATCAGCACGCTGATCTCGACCGCCTGGGGGAGCGCTGACGCTCCCATCCGCGCGAAGTGAGGCTTGGACTAGAAGGCGAAGCCGGCTGCAAGCTTGGCGCTCGCCTCTGCGGCCTTGGCCGGGATCGACGAGAAGGTCGTCTTGGCGTCGTTGATCGAGGTGTCGATGCTCGCCTTGAGATCGGTGACCGCAGTGAGCTGGCCCTGCATGCTGACCTTGGCGTCGGCCTTGAGCAGCGGGTTCTTGAGCTTGAGGGTGAGCGCGGTGGTGATGGTGGTGGCGTCCGCCGTCACCTTGCCGGCGATGGTCGCAAGCTTGGGCACCGCCGCAGTCGCCTTCTCCGGCAGCGCCGCGAGCTCAGCCTTGATGGCGACGATCTTGTCCATGGTCGCCTTGATCTCGGCCTTGGCCTCGTCGGAGATCTTGAGCTTGGCGTTCACCTCGACCGAGCCATTGTCGAAGGAGGCCTTGAACATGCCAAAGAGATCCTTCTTCTTGAGGCCA
>CAZVEM010000140.1:0-14870 GCA_964626165.1 uncultured Nannocystaceae bacterium | reverse complement strand
AGCATCCTGGATCGTGCATCGCACGATCTCGACACGCGATGCGTAGACCCACGACGACTGCACGCTGGCATCAGCGCGACGCGCATGCTTATCTGCTGCGATGCTGAGCCAGATCCTGCTCGCGACGAGCATGTTCGTCGTGTTCGCGAACTCGAACACTTCCGCGATTCTCACCAAGGGCAGGGCGCTCGTCGACGTGCCGCCGTCCCCACCTGACGAGCAAGAGCCCCTCGACTCCGATCGCGACGGACTCTCGGACGAGCTTGAGTCGCGAACCGGAACCGATCCTCTCAACCAAGATACCGACTTCGACGGCGTGTCTGACGGCGTGGAGGATCGTGACCAAGACGGCGCGTGGGACCGTGGCGAGTCCAATCCGCGCTCGCCCGGCCTCCATCCCG
The DNA here is from genome assembly GCA_964626165.1 of uncultured Nannocystaceae bacterium. Classification (GTDB taxonomy): domain Bacteria; phylum Myxococcota_A; class Polyangia; order Nannocystales; family Nannocystaceae; genus CAZVEM01. The sequence goes on along the minus strand of CAZVEM010000140.1, from coordinate 14,469 downwards.
GGCGGGCCCCCCACATTCCAGAGCCGATGTCCTTCGATCTGGTCCGTGGCCTTCGGTCACGCGCCGGCGAGCTTGAGAGCAATGCGCTGCTGTTGTGGCGACACAAGCAGGGACGAAGCTCCTTTGAGTGGGCGCCGCAGATCGAGTGGGCACCTGCCGACGACCTCGCGGTTCAGGTCGAGGCAAAGATCGATGGCGATCGCGCGGAGGCGGTGAAGTTCTCCGCGCAGGGAAGTGACCGCAGACTCTACAAGCCGGGAAGCGCAGTGCATGCCTGGCAAATGATCTCTGAGACGCAGCTTCAGTCTGCCACATCCTCGATTGCGGCGCTTTATCTGGGGGCCGTACGAGCGGGCCGCTTTTCCACCCTGTGGATGCTTGGCGTGCGCTTTGGCATCGTGGGTCGGGATCCCGTCGCCAATGCGCTGGTCGTCAATCAGTCCTGGATGTGGGACGTCCACGAGCGCGTCACTGTGGGCAGCGAACTCAACGTCGACGCGCCCAACCTCGGTACGCGTACGTCGGTGCGCGTACTCCCCCAGTTGCACTTTCAAGTCGGCCAGCGACTGCGCCTTCAGTTCGGCGCCGGCGCCGACCTGGACGCTCGCGCGATCGCGAGCGTGTTCGGCTTACGCCTCATTGTGGAGTAGGTCGAGACTCGCAGCCTCGTCGACGCGATCACGAATGGGGGGCGGCGCTGGATGCCGCCTCATGAGCGAAGCGCTGGCGGGCGCGAGCTGTCTTGCCGGGTAAGGCAATTGGGCGACGGCGCGCAAGAGCTGAGCGCGCACGCGTTTGCCTTCGCCAAGATGACCTCGGTGGCAATTCCCGCGTCGTCACAGCGAACCACTGTTGCGCGACCGTCGAGGTGCTTCGTTGCGCGGGCGCCAGGTTCGCGAATCGTGGAGCTAGTCTGGAGGCGGTCGCGCTCGGAGGCCGCTCCCTGGCGCCTCGGCGAAGCGATGCAGTCGCACTTCTGCTCGGGTGTAACTTGGTGAGTGGGATGACGTAGGCTCGCGCATGATTCGGCCGGTACGTTCTGACGAGACCGATGCTCTCGTTGCGCTTGGTTTGCGACCGGGTCTCTTTACAGCGGAAGAGGCGGACTCGCTCCTGCGCGAAACACTACTTGGAATTCACTCAAGCTCCTTGGGCGATGGCCACTTCGCGTTTGCTTGCGAAGGGCCAAGGGGGCCGGAAGGCTGGGTGTACTTCGCCGACAACCCTCGGACGAACGGCGTCTGGGATCTGTGGTGGATTGGCGTCGATCCCGAGCTGCACGGTCGCGGGATCGGACGGGGTCTCTTGCAGTTCGCGGAGGAGCACGCGAGCTCGCAAGGAGCGCGTGTCATGCTGGTCGAGACCAGCGCGAGTGAGGCACTGGCCCGAACCCGTAAATTCTATGCGCTCCGTGGCTACACCGTCTGCGGTACGGTCCCAGACTTCTACGCTCCCGGCGAGGGCAAGGTCATCTTCGCTCGCGACCTGACAGAGCGTTCGTCGCCGCCATGCTGAGCGTCGGTGGCCGACGGAGTTTGGCCGGCACCACCGCCGCTTGGCGGCGCACGGAATATCCTTGGCGAGCTGTTGGTCCCTACGAAGTCGAATACGCACGCGTTACGCTTCTGGCGGTCGGCCGGTACCGCAGTGGAGGTATAGAGTTCGGACCATTGGACTTGCGCGACGTGCAGTTCGCGTGTTCGCGTTGGCTCCGACGCTTGCGGGCGAGCATGAGGGGCCTACGATAAGGTGTCGCCCGCTGCGGGTGACGCTGTGCTCACGGCGGATGCCTCCAGCCACAAATGCTTGCGGTCGACCGGAACAGGCATGACGTCTGATGAGCCGATCCTTGCGGCCCTGGCATGGAGAGGCCTCGCTTTGCGCGTGCCGAGTACAGAGGACACCACGTGAGCAGGTTTTGCGCCCCGCCGGCAAATGAGATGGAACCCGTCCGCGCACGAGCTTCGATCAGTGTGCTCGATGGAGTTCGTTTGACCGCGGGCGCAGTTCCCAACGTCGAAGGCCGGTGCAGCGCGCCCGGTGCAAAGCAAAGACGGCCGGCAATCCTCATAGGAGGTGCCGGCCGTCTTTGGCTGCTGAGTCAGGCTGTTACTGCTGGAAGCAGTAGATTGGCGCCGTCCAACCGCAGGTCCCGCCGGAGCACCAGGCAGTCCAGGTGCCGTCGGCGGCGGTCGTGCGGCCCCACAGTGAACCGCCGGTTGTTGCGGTCCAGTTGCTGCAGGTCGAGTTCGCGTTCGAGAGTGTGCCGTTGCTGTTTGTTGCGGTCCACACCGTCGGGTTGCCAGCCGGGCAGGCGACGTTGCCTTGGGGCGGCGCACCGTTGAGCTCGGTCTTGTTCAGTGCTGCGTCGAGCGACCCGTCGGTGAGGTCGGCCCAGTTGTCGGCAATCTTGGTGCCGTCTACCAGCACGTACGGAATCGTCGACTGCGTGAAGCGAGTGGCTGGCGTGCCGTTGGTGAGGTTGGTGGACAGCCACGCCATGTAGGTGCCAGGAAGGCCTGCTGCCTCTGCGCGGGTGTTGCAGATGGAGTCGGCGCCGTCCAAACCGCCCAAATTGCCGGTGTGTAGCGTGCTGGTCACGAAGGCCAGGCGGTATTCGACATTGCAGTTCGCATCGCAGCCATCACCGGGATCTTGGTCGCCGTCGTCGCACTGCTCGACGCCTTCCTGAAGGAATCCATCGCCACACGCCGCCGCCTCGCAGCTAGTGACGCAGGCATCGGTGTTGCTCATGTTGCCGTCGTCGCACTGCTCGACCCCCGCCTGAACGAAACCGTCGCCACAACCCGCCGCGAGGCAGCCGGACACACAAGCGTCGGTGTCGTCGTCGTTGGCATCATCACAGTCCTCCACGCCGCTGAGCACAAAGCCGTCGCCACAGACTGCCGTCTGACAGTTGGTTGGGCACTCGTCAGTGTCATCCATGTTCATGTCATCGCAGGTCTCGACCATGTCTTGAATGAAGCCGTCGCCGCAACTCGCGTTGAGGCAGCCGGCGACGCAAGCGTCCGTGTCGACGTCATTCATGTCGTCGCACTGCTCCATGCCCTCAACGAGACCGTCACCACAGACTGCATCACCGTCGCCGTCGCCGTCGCCGTCGCCGTCTCCATCTCCATCGCCGTCGCCGTCGCCGTCGCCGTCTCCATCTCCATCGCCGTCACCGTCGCCGTCGCCATCGCCATCGCCATCGCCGTCGCCGTCGCCATCGCCGTCGCCGTCGCCATCACCATCGCCGTCGCCGTCGCCGTCACCGTCACCGTCACCGGTCGTACCCGCATCGGCGCCATCGGAACTTGAGTCGTCGCCGCAGGCGGCGCCGGACCCGAAGAGAAGGGCGGGGAGAATGAGGATGGAAAGAGGGAGGAGGCTGTCTCGCAGACGCATTCGGTGGAATATACGATGAAGAAAACGTAATTGGAAGCACGCTTTTGCGCGCATGTGAATTCCGCGCGACGGTGTGAGCGACGGACGGAAGCTCCTCCGCGGCGGGCGTCTGCCGCCGCGACGGGTGGGCAGATCGGCGATCCAGGGACATCTTGAGCGCGATCTGGGCCATTCGGTGTCTGCCGCATCGACGCGCGTGGGACCTACGGGAGATCTCCCAACCACCGTCGTCGCCCCGAGCCAAGCTGAACCGCGCCTCCAGCCGGACTTCATCGGCGAAATCGGGTCAGCGTGCGCCGCCTCCGGTCCGACCCTCGATCGCAACCACACCGATCCTCGCCGCGAAGAGGCATACCGACAAGGACCGGTGGGCGAGTCCCCATCCCCCTTTCGGGCCGATGCGGATCGAGGTGGGCGCACACCCGAGTCTCGGTGACCTGATGTGCGATCACTCGATGGTCGATCGGCGGATTCAGGAAGTCGCCCTGGCGAATCGTTCAACCTGAGACCCCACGACGACGTGCACGCATCGGCACGAGCAGTCCTCGGTGCCGCGTCACAAGTGAGGCCAACGGAGCGAGAAATGCCGCAAGCCTCCGTTCGCGTACCCGATCTGTGCAACCTCGATCCCGAATCGGTCGTCGCCGTCCGTCGCCCAGCCTCCACCGTCAGGGAGATGCTTCGCGGGATCGCCTTGGCAGGTTCCGCCGTCGTTCCAGGGAGCCGAGGCGAGGAATTCGTCGGCGAGTCTGCCTTCAGCGTCTCAGAAATTCCATCTTGGACTCTGATCACCGGCAATCGCAACGAGCTCATCCCACTCGATGACCACGTACTCGCTTCTCGAGTTGCTCGCAGGGTGCAAAAAAATCCCGCGAGTGTGGACCGCGACGCTGTTGACTTCGCGGATGTACTAGCAGGTTGTCGAAGAACCCCCGTGGAGTGCATGAGCGTGCAATCGCGATGCAGACCGAGGCGCGAGGAGGGAGCGTACCGGGCGTACGTGACCGACGAGCAACAAAGGGCTGCACGGCGAGGGCGCGGTCATGCGCCCTCGCGGTTTTCCTACAGCCGGCAAAGGATGTCTCGGATAGGCGATGCTGTCATCGCAAGTTGCCGGCTCGCATGAGGTCCACCTGTGCAAGCGCGGGGCCGCTGGCGGCGCGCGGGCGGTCTTGAAGGTCACATCCGTAGAATCGCACTCGTCGTTCACACGGCACACGTCCCCGTCTCCGGCTGGCAGCGTATATCCCAGCATCGCGCTGCCTCCTTGTTGGTCATCGACCCCACTTGTCGCTACCGCCATCATCCCGCTATCGTCTCCCACCGATGACGCCGTACTGGCATATGCTGGTGACGTTGGTGCATGTGCTCGGTGGGGGCGTGTGGATTGGGGCGGTGGGGTTCAATGTGTTTGTGTTGCATCCGCGGGCGGAGAAGTTCTTTGCTGAGCCCTGGCAGTTTGAGAACTTCGTCTTCACGGTGGTCTCGGGGATGCGGTGGTGGGTGGTGGCAGGCATCGTCATGCTTGGGGGCGCCGGCGTTGAGTTGGTGCGGCTGCGCGAGCTGCCGATGGATGCGGTACTTGGTGCCAAGGTCGGGCTGTTGCTCGCGACGACGGGACTCTTTGTGGTCCTCTCGTGGCGCATGTGGCCAGCGCGCGTGCTTGCCACCGCGGAGGAGCTGGAAGGCTTTCGGCGTCGCTTTGCGCAGGTCGGTGTGGCAATGGTGACCTGCAACCTGCTCAACGTCGTACTGGGCGTGTGGCACCACGTCCTGCGCTAGCAGGGCTCTTCGAAAGCCTGCTCGCGCTCGAAGCCGGCGGGAGCATCGGATGAAAGCAATGATTCAGACCCACCCCGCAACAGCCATGAGCGAAACACGCGCGGTGGGCGATTCGGTCTGATTCGCCGACCTCGGCGCGGACACTCTAGGAGGCGCCGGGCGCGGTTTCCCCTCCTGGATGCTTCCCGCGACGCAAAACCGATCCCCGCACGATAAACCTCCGCGAAAGTGATCGAAAGGTGCGGTCGCGGGCACTGCAGCCGCAGCAACCCCGTTTCGTCGGGGTGTGCCCAATCGATCAGGCCAGCGAATCATGTCCGAGAGAGTGTCCAAAGAACGTGAGCGATGCGCGCCGAACTCGCCGCGGACAACCGCGCGCTTGGCAGATGCATCCACGCCGAGGGTGTCGAAGCGGCATGACGCTTCCAGCCCAACAGCGGTCCGAACATACTTCGACATCGGAACCCTCTCGCGCAGGCACAGAGATGTGAGGCCTTGTGTGGTATTGCCCCGGCGCGCACGAGTTAGAAGTCTGTCCACGCGATGTAATCATGATGGATGCCTTCGTGGGATTCGCCGACGAGCTTTGCGCCGTGCGTCGACCGTCGAGTGCATCCATCACCAGACTCGATGGCGTGAGCAACGGCACGGCGCGCTTCGGGCCGGTGTGTGGTCGAGAGGATCGGATTCAGAAACGTGTCGACCACGTCGGAGACCGTCGATGCCAAGTGAGTTTCACACGGAGGCCGATGTCCGTCGTTGACCCCATCGCCGCGTCGACACCTCGCCGCATTGTCATTGCACGAACGGTCGCGCTCCTGCTGGTCGCAGGGACGCTCGCGGCCGTGCCTGCAGTGAATCTAGTCTGGGGCTACCAGCACTGGCTCTTGTGGCATTGGAAGCTCTACAGCGGCCATCACATTGGAGCTTGTGATGCTGAGTGGTACGTCGCGGATGAGTCAGCCGAGGCGGGGCAGACTGGTCACTTGCGGCCAGTCGATCGAGCGCGTGCACACGGTGTGCGCAGCCTCTACGAACTTCCGCGTAAGACGAGAAGCGTGAAATACTCCGGGCTCGCCAAGGAAACAAAATTCATCTGCGCCAGCGAGTCAAAGCGGATGGGCAAGCCGGCTGACATTCGACTGGACGCCCGGTGTGCCGCCCGCAACAGATGGTTTGAAATAGAGATGCGCAAGCACAATTTGTGCTCCGCTGAGGGCCGCAAGAAACTGCAGGAGCGCGTGCAGATGTTTGACACCCGGAAAGACCGTCGCGACTTCGGTCCGGACGGTTGGGGCTTGAACAACAAGAGGGGGTCATGAGTTCACAGCCGTCCATCGATGAGTCGACGGATTCCGGGGCTGCGCACGACGGCAACGAGAGCGCCCGTGTCGGTGACCATGCGGAATCCCAAACCACCCGCCCCGGCATCAGTATTTCGAACGCGAGAACCTGGGGGCTGCGAGGCATCGCCGATGCGGTCGAGTGCACCGCGCTCTGGCACGGCTCGACCCGTGCACTCGCATTGGTCCGAATTGGCGTCGTCGTCCTGCTCTGGTCCAGGCTCGCGCTCAACCACGCGTGGTTCAACGCACTGCCTGATAGGCGTCTCCTGGCGATGTATGTCGTCTTCTACGTGGCGTCTCTGCTTATGTTCGTCGGGCTGTGGACACGCGCGGCGATGGGGGCGTTAGCTGTGTTTGCTACCGTCGAGCTGTTCTACGACGCACGCGTCCTCCATTTGGCGGACGTCGTCTCCGAAGGCGAGTGGCAGGTGATTGCACTGCTCGCGCTCACTCCAGCGGGCCGGTCGCTCTCTGTTGATCGTTGGATCGCTCTGCGTCGCGCGGAGAAACGCGGGGAAGAACCGCCTTCGGAATACGGCCCGCTGTGGGGGCAATGGCTGCTTTTGGTCCACCTCTCCGCGCTTTATTTCTACGCGGCGATGGACAAGACAGGTAGCGACTGGCTGCTCGGAATGCGGATGGATGGCGTGCTACTCAGCTTCTGGGGCACCAACGAGTCCCTCCGCCACCACCCAGGGCTCGCGTGGGCCCTGTTGCTTGGAGCGTGGGGCACCACACTCACCGAGTTCTCGGTCGCGATTTTGCCGTGGTTCCGGCGGACGAGACCTTATGCGTTAGCCGCGGGGGTCGTCCTGCACCTCAGCCTCTTCACGTTTCTTGCGCTCTGGCCGCTCTCGATGCGCATGATGTTGCTTTACATTCTCTTCTTCCCGCCGGAGGATGTTCACGACGGCATCGACCGGCTCCTTGGCCGAGGGAGCAACGTTCAACCGAAATAGGGCTATCGGCGGAAGCCGTCAAGCCCGTCTCGGCGACACAGGTGACGGTGCAACGATTTCACCTCACCGCGCGCGCGGCATCGGGCCCGACTCTGACGGATGGATCGGCAGTGGCGTGGGCGCGCTGGCGAAGGTCTTGGTGGGGTGCAGCAAATCGGTCACCAGGGAGGCGAAGAGCTGGCCGTCAAAGGGTTTGCGGAGGGCGCGGCCGGGGCCGGCACCGACGAGTTTTTGAGTGCTGGAGTCGATGGGGGAGGACGACAACAAAACGACGGGGAGCTCGGGGAAGAGCTCGCGGATCGCAAGGAGCAGGTCGCGGCCGGCATGTTGTTCGCCGATGTCGAGGTCCAGCACCAGCAGGGCCAGCTTGTCGCCGACTTCGGCAAAGAGGAGGCGGCCGGCTCGGGGATCGGCGGTCACCATGACGACGCAGTCGCTTTGTTCGAGCAGCTCTTCGGCTTCGTCGGAGAGGTCGGCGTCGTCCGTGATCACGACGACCACGGGACCCTTGCCCCGGTTGCGCTTGAGGGGCCAGCTTGCGTCGGCGTTCTCGTCTTCTTCGGCGATCGGGAGGACCAGTGTGAAGGTGGTGCCAGAGCCCACGACGCTGTCGACGATCACGCTGCCACCGTGGCGCTCGACGGCGCCCAGCACCATCGCAAGACCAAGGCCGGTCCCCGCACCGACGGTCTTGGTGGTGAAGAAGGGATCGAAGATCTGTGCCAAGACATCGGGCGGGATGCCGGTGCCTTCGTCGCGCACGGCGATAATTGCGGTCCTTGGCGGCTGAGGCACAGCGCGATGACTGCCAGTGAGGTTGGGATTGGGTGTCGGCATCGCGCCATCGCCGGAACTGGACGCCTGCAGCATCGGGATGGGCGTGAGCGAGGGCTTGCGGGGCTGGGGCGTGGTGAGCACGTCCATGAGTGAGGAGCTGCCTGCACCACTGGAGTTGTTGCTGCGCTGGGCGAGCTCTTCGGCAAGCTCGGCGGAGTCGCAGGGCAGGGTGCTGGTCGCCAAGGTCACGGTGATGTTGCCGCCATTGGGCATCGCGTCCACTGCGTTAAAAACGAGGTTGGTGATCGCTTGCTGGAAGAGCAGGCGGTCGACATCGATGCTAGCGTCGCAGCGCAGATCGGTTCGGATCTGAATACCGCTGGGGAGCGAGCGGCCCAGCACCGGTAAGAGCTGCGCTTCAAGGAGCAAGCGGACATTGCTGCGCACCGGCTGGAAGGTTCCCTGGCGGGTGTAGGTCAACAGCGCGCCCGTGATTGAGGCCGCGGCAATCGAAGACTCCAAGATGCGCTGGCCATAGCGCTGGCCCTGCTCGGTGGGCACGCCGTCGGTCAGGAGCTCGGCGAGGCCTCGGATCGGCGTCAGGATGTTGTTGAGCTCGTGGGCAAGCCCGGAGGCCATGGTGCCGACGGTCTTGAGGCGTTGCACGTGCGTGAGCTGGGCGCGCGAGGCCTCGAGTTCGGTGGCCTTATTGGCGAGGCGCCGGGCGAGCTCGTCTTCACGTTCGCGCAGTGCTTGGGTGGTGCGGCGCACGGTGGTGTTGACCTGCGCGAGCGCAGTATCGATCGCAAGAGAGATGCCGATCGGGATGCATACGTACGCAGCCAGCAGGATCATCGAGTACGAGCCGTGGGCGTTCATGTCGTCGATCGCGATCGGAAAGTGGGCGCCGAAAAGCAGCAACGCTGTCACGGCATAGCCGGTCGAGACGAGCGTCCAGGGCGTGGGGAGGAGGACCGCAATCCAGAGGTTGGTGATCAGAATCGTGCCGAGGATCCCGGCCGCATTGACATTTTCGTGCACGACAAGCGCGCCATTCATGCCCGCGATCGCGGTGCCGAGCACCAGCACCGGATTGAGGCGATGCTCGCGGAGCAGCAGGCCGGCGAGCGCAAAGCCAGCCGCGATTGCGGACCATAGCGTTGTCGCCGTCTTGGTCTGCGGCGAGAATCCAAGGACCAACACGAGCGTGAAGAAGCCGAGGATCCCAAAGGCGACCCAGAGCAAGATCTGCGCGAGGCGCTTGCGAAACGCGGCGACCGGCGCGGGATCCTCGATCACGGCGCAAGCGTAGTCGCAGGTGCGCGGATCGAGAAGACGATTCGAGAGTTGTTTACGGCGAATCGCCTTCGCGGGAGCAACCGCGGGAGTCGCCGCGGGACCGGAAGGTGTGGCTTAGGGCTCGCTCAGCGCGCCCTCGCCCTCGGCGTCGGCGAGCATCTCGGCGTCCTCGCCACCGACGGGGGTCCGGCGGTCGGTGACTGGGGCGTTGTTGCGATGGATGCGGACCAGCGTCCCCGGATCGCCGGGTGCTTCGACCGCGGTGATCCAGCCGCCGAGGGCGCGGGGCGTGGTCATCGAGTACACAAAGCCCGCGTCAGAGGGCGAGAGGTTGACGCAGCCATGGCTCGTACGACGGCCAAAGTTGTCGTGCCAGTACGAGCCATGCAAGGCAAAGCGCTTGTAGAAGTACTGCGCGTAGGGGACCGCCTCCACGTAGTACTGCTCTTCGGCGCCCTCGAGGCTCTCCATCTTCCCCCACGCCTTTTTCATGCGGATCCGGAAGAGGCCCGTCGGCGTGCCGTACTTGCCACCCTTGCCGCTGGAGATCAGCGTGGCGAGAAGAAGCTTGTCGCCGACCCCAAGGGTCAGGACCTGCTGGCTCAGGTTGACGTCCACCCACACTTCACCGGCGGGGAGCTCTGCGGGCGCCGTGGGGGCAGACCAGCGGCGCACCTTCTTGGCGGCGACAAAGCCTCGGATCGTCTCGACATGGCCGGTCTCGCCATCGACCTGGACGGTCTCGATTTCGAGCCATTGGTCGATCCGCTCGCGGTCCTTGCCCTTCTTGCCGCGCTTGCTCTTGGCCTTGGCGCTCTTGGCCTTGGCGCTATCAGCTGCGCTGTCCTCGTCATCGCCGCTCTCTTGTGGCTCGGCGGCGACCTCGGCCTCAGGGGTCGTCGGGGTCGCGGGCGTGGTCGTGGGTGTGGCGGCCGCGAGCTCTTCTTGCGGCAGGCCAACGTCACCATGCCAGTACAGCTCGCTGTGATAAGGCAGCGTCGCAAAGGGCTCGAGCGAGTCGTCCGGCGCGGCGAAGACTTCGACATCGCGCACGTAACTCCATGCAAGCCCCTTCACGCCCGCGGGCATACGGCGCTGGTCAAGTCGACGTCCCGCAAACGCGCTCGGCTTAAAAGCACGAAGGTGTTCGCCCTTGACGGCCCTTCCGGCATCATCGATCCAGACGGCTTCGGCACCAAAGCCTTGGCGACGTACAAAGGCGAAGGAGCCCGTGCTCGGGAAGGTTTCGGTCGCCGGCTCGCCAGATTCGAGCGCGGCGCGGGAGCGCCAGCGTGGGATCGACTGCGCGACGCCATCGACCACGGGAGGCTTGGGCTTGGCGTACACGAAGGGGAGCAGATCCGCGCGACGAATCTCTTCCAGCAAGCGCGGCTTCTCGTCGGTCGGCTCGCTCTTGTAGAGGCAGGCGTACGCGTCGGGACCCAGCTTGGCCCAACCGGGCGCTTTGCATCCCGGCAGATCGAGGAACTCTTCGACTGCAAAGACCTCGTGGTGCGGGATCATGGCGCGGAGGTTCGCGATCTTGACGCCCTCTTTGCCGGGGGTTTTAAAGACCGCGGTGGTTCGGCCGGCACGCATCGTTGCGACCGGGGCGGCCACCGGGGTGCGGCGGACCGCCGGAACCTGCGCCTTGGAAGACCCGGTGGTGGCCTCTGATCCCGCGGAGACTTGCTCGCCCGCGGCGCCGAGATCCGGCGCTGCCTTGTCGGTCTCGGGTTCGATCGTGGGCGCGACCTGCCCGGCGGTGTCGGTGGCAGGGCTATGGCATCCCGTGAGCGGCAGGCCCAGCACGCCCAAAGTGCCCAGCACGCTCAGCGCGAGCAGCGTCGCGCGGGTACCCCGGCGCGCGGGCACACGGTCCACGGACTTGGCTCCACGCGCTGCGGCCGGATCGTTGAACGCCATGGAAGCAGAGACGCAGGGCACGCCTTGGATATGCCATGCGCGCACGACGGAGGCGAATCTCTGGCAGTCCTGATGGGGCAGTCCTCACACTGTGCCGGCGACCTCGCGACAAAACTGACCCCGCACGACTCTCCTCGTGAAATGGCGCTTACGTGGACTGTGAGGACCGTTGCGCGCCGCGCCACACGGATCTGCGTGTCGGCGATGCGCCGCGTGTGCGCCCCTCTGCGCGCTCCATGGACGGACGCGGTGGACGGACGCGGTGGACCGACGCAGTGGCGGAGGCCTGCCATACTCCCGCGCATGACCACGGCTCCGCGCTACCAGGGCACAGACGGCTATATCGCCTCCGACTCGCTGATCCGAGCTGTCGACGTTGCCAGTGCCATTGGACGACCGCTGCTCCTCAAAGGCGAGCCCGGTACCGGCAAGACTTTGCTTGCCGCCAGTGTCGCCGAGGCGCTCTCCCTTCCCCTGATCCGCTGGCAGGTTCGGTCCACCACCAAAGCGGTCGAAGGCCTCTACCACTACGACACCGTGCGCCGGCTCCACGAGAGCCGCTTTGGCGGCTCAGACGTCAGCGACATCGAGCGCTATATCAGCCTAGGTCCACTCGGGCGCGCCTTTGAGCTTGAGACACGCAGCGTCGTACTGATCGACGAGATTGACAAAGCGGACCTCGAGTTCCCCAACGATCTGCTCCACGAGATCGACGCGATGAACTTCACGATTCCAGAGACCGGCCGCACGGTCGCGGCGCGCGTGCGTCCTCTGGTGATCGTGACCTCCAACAACGAAAAAGAGCTCCCCGACGCCTTCTTGCGGCGCTGTGTCTTTCACTGGATCGAGTTCCCCGATCGCGAGCTGATGGCCAAGATCGTCGCGGTGCATCACCCCGGGCTCGCCGGCGAGCTCTTGGAGGCGGCGCTGACGTCGTTTTATGGATTGCGGCGCGTCGAGGGGCTGCGCAAGCCACCGAGCACAAGCGAGCTGATCGACTGGATCGGCGCGCTGGTGCACAGCGGCGCGCGGGCCAAGGACCTTGGCACGACTGCGCTGCCCTATCTGGGCGTGCTGCTCAAAAAGGAGCAGGACATCGCGATGCTCGCCATGACCCAGCAGCGACGAGGTGGGCGCGCTTGAGCACGCCTTCCGACATTGCGCCCGATGGCGGACCGAATGCCCCGGCGGGGGACGAGCCGCGTCGCGACGCGCCGCTCTTTCTCGACTTTTTCTACAACCTTCGTGAGGCGAGGGTTCCCGTCGGCTTGGGCGCTTGGGTTGCGATGCTTGAGGCGCTCAGCCTCGGCCTGCACGACCACGGAATGGAGGGCTTCTATTTGGTCGCACGCGCGACCCTGGTCGGCAGCGAGCGCTACTACGACGGCTTTGACCTCGCCTTTGGCAAGACCTTTCGCGGCGTCGAGGTCGACTTCGAGTCGCTCTCCGAGCAGCTCGCAGAATGGCTCAGCGATCCGCGTCGCCTGCTTGAGTTGACCGACGAACAGCGCGCCGCCCTCTCCGCGCTCGATCCCGAGACGCTCAAGCAGATGTTCCACGAGCGCCTCGCCGAGCAGCGCAAGCGGCACGAGGGCGGCAATCGCTGGATCGGCACGGGTGGTACTTCGCCCTTTGGACAAGGTGGCTATCACCCCAGTGGCATCCGCATTGGCGGGCAGGGTGGTGGACGCTCCGCGCTTGCGGTTGCCGATGCGCGCACCTTCCAAGAACTTCGCAGTGACCGCGTGCTCGATACCCGCCAGATGGGCGCCGCGCTGAGAAAGCTCCGCAAGCTCAGCCATCTAGGAAGCGAAGAAGAGCTCGACCTGGATGCCACAATCGACAAGACCGCCCGCAACGCCGGTGACCTTGAGATCGCAATGCGACCGATTCGCCGCAACGATCTCCGCGTCCTCCTGCTCTTTGATGTCGGCGGCAGCATGGATCCCCACGCCCAACTCGTGGAGCGACTCTTCTCCGCGGCCAAGCGCAGTGGTGGTTTTAAGGAGCTGCGTTCCTACTACTTCCACAACTGCGTCTATGGCCGCGTCTACGAAAACGCCCGCATGACCAAGGCCGTTGAGCTCCCCGGACTCCTCCGCGAACTCGACAGCAACTGGATCCTCGTCATGGTGGGCGACGCCTGGATGCACCCCGCCGAACTCAGCATGGCCGACGCCGACGTCTGGAACATGCGCGCCGGCATCCCCGGCATCGCCTGGCTGGCCAAACTCGCGGACCGCTTCCGCCGCCACGCCTGGCTCAACCCCGAAGCCCGCCGCCAGTGGGGCGCCCCCTCCATCGACGCCATCCACCAAATCTTTCCCATGTATGAACTCACCCTCGACGGTCTCGACGAAATGGTCAAAGGATTCGAAAAGCCCGCCGCAAGCCGCCGGCGGGCGTTTATCGATTCAGTACTGTCGCAGACGGCGATGCGGTGATCGGGGCCGGGGGGATGGGGTACTCTTGGCTTGATGGGCGCTCGGTGTCCGTACCTCAGATACCGCAGGCACAGAGACACGCCTGGTGATATCCGGGGTCGATGCCCCCCTCGCTCCAGGTGCAGGTCTCATAGTTGGGAGGGCGTACCTGCGAGTTTTCGAAGAGGTACGCTGATTCGCCATCGATTGGAACGTAGCGAACCCACTGGTCGAGATCGGCGGGCATTTGCTCAGACGCGTCGCACACGATCTCGTCCCAGGTCATGCCTTCGCCCGCCGCCACGAACAAGCACAGTGGAATCGGAGCATCGACAACGCACAGTGCCCCCAGCATCGAGACGGGGTATGCCAGTTCCATGCGGCATTCGAAGCTGGCACCTGGCTTGTCGCAGTCAACGGGATCGGGGAACATGGAGTTGCGCAACTCGCAGTCAGCTGCGTCTTGTGCGGCGGCGCAGTATTCCTCGGCTCCCCTAAGGTCACAGCCGGGCGGCACGTCGCCATCGCCGTCGCCATCGCCGTCGCCGT
>CAZVEM010000139.1:0-14940 GCA_964626165.1 uncultured Nannocystaceae bacterium | reverse complement strand
GGCCGTGGAGCGTGATCTCCCACCCGTCTGGAGCGTTGGCGCTGCTCGCGACGGTGACGCCTGCCACGAGCGGGCGGATCACGCTGGCGAGTTCATCGCGGCGGTGATCGTCGCCCAGCGCATCCTCCAAGCTGATGATGCGACGCCGATACGCTTCGGGGGCGCCGGGGTGTATGGAAATCACGACGGCTTCGCCAGTATCCGTCAGCGTCTGCTCCAGGTGTTCGATCTTACGCTCTGCATCTTCGAGGGCAGCCGCTAGCGCAGTGCTCTTCGTGGCGATCATCAGTTCGACGATGTCCTTTACGCGACGCCGTGCATCTTGGAGATCGCGTTCGGCTTCTCGGCGCCGCCGATCTTGTTCAGCGGTCTGCGTTCGCATGTGTTGCTGGTATCGCTTTGCGGCGCCGGCGACGATGTCCGCAGCGAGCAGATTCTGCTTCACGCCCGTAAGCACACGCCGTTCCACCACTGACCAGGGCAGGCGACCGCGTTCTGTGCAGAGGCCATCCTTCGTATTAGAACAGGCGAGACGGTCACGGCTTACGACCGTGAAAAGAGCGCCGCAGGTTGAGCACGTAATGAGTCCCGACAGCAGTCGTTTCGGGCGGCGCCGGACGTGCAGCGGGCCGCTTCTCGTCTTGGCCGACAGGATGCTTTGAACCTTCTGCCACCGATCTTCGTCGATGATCCGAAGATGCGACGCTTCCATTATCACCCACTCGGATTCTGGGCGTCTTGTGCCCCGCCGCGTGCCGGATTTTCGATCCCGTTTGAATTCGTGGCGATTGTAGACCAAGCGACCACGGTAAATCTGATTGTTGAGTATGCCGTCGCCGGAGTGGCGATCACCATGGATCGTGGAGGACCGCCAACGTGTCCCTCTCGGCGGCGCTATTTGCTCACGATTGAAAACTTTGGCGATCTGCACACCAGACATGCCCGAAATCGTCATATCGAACACGCGTTCGACGATCGCCGCCTTGGTCGCATTGATCACGCGTGAGCCTGTTGTCTCACCGGCGTCGTACCCGAACGGCACGGGGCCAACGTGCTTCCCTGCGAGAACCTGGGCGATGATGCCGCGTTTCACCTTCCGTGCGATCTCTTCGACGGTCCACTGGTTCATCACGCCCATCATGGCGAAGTGCCAGATCGTGAGTTCACCTTCCGATTTCGTGAAGCATTTCGCGTTCGCGTCTTTTAGTACCTCGCTGAGGGCAGCGGATTCTTGGAAGTTTCGGGTCAACCGGTCGAGCGATTCCGCAATCACGACTTTCACAGTGCCATCGCGGATGGCACGAAGAAGCGCCTGATAGCCCGGTCGGGCCGTCGTCGTTCCGGAGATGGCGTGATCTTGGAAGACTGGGCCGATTACGCCGATGCGAGCGTCATCACCGAAGTGGCGCTTGCACTCGGCAAGCTGGTCGCCCACCGAATTCACGTTCTGAAGGTCAGTGCTGTATCGCCCGTAGAACGCCGTGGTCATCTAGCGTCCTCGGCGGCGAAGCGGGCAACGACCTCAGCGATCGCCTGGACGCGTTTGCGGTAAGCCTGCAATTCGCGTTCGCCGTAAAGGAAGTACTTCGTGCTGACGTTGTTGACGTTCACCGGCACAGCCGGCGTCGGCAGCCCCATCTCGGCGAATAGCGCGTTGTAGAGGGCGTGGCGTTCGTTCGGGTCTTGCGGGTCTAGGTTCATGCAGGCTGCGTTCAAGGTGTGATCTACCTTCAGCGCTATGCCTTGATTCGCCGCAAGTCCAGACGCAGCAAAGGTGGCGCTGATGATTTTCGCTGTCTTACTGGTTATCTTGATTGCGGTTACCGGTAATCTGTCAGTTCTCGCGCTGCACTAGTGAAACGATCTCTGTTCTGAGCCGGATTGATTGCGTGTTTCGGTACCGTCGGACTATTCTCGATTCCTGGCGGAGGGGCTTGTGGCGTCTGATTTATCGGTCATCGAAAACGAACTGTGGCGTGCGGCTGACCAGTTGCGGGCGAACGCCGGCATCATGCCGTCACAGTACGCACGGCCCGTCATGGGCCTGCTGTTTCTCCGGTACGCCGATCAGAAGTTCTCGGACATCGAGAAGGACGTGAAGCCCCGCGCCGGCAGCCGGGTGAAGGCAGGGCCTGACGCGTACAAGTCGAAGGGCGCCATCTACCTAACGGAGCATGCACGGTTCGCCGCGCTACTGAGCCTTCCGGAAGACGAGAACCTGGGGAAGGCGCTCACGACCGCCATGCGTGAGATCGAGAAGTACAATCCCGAACTCGCTGATGTGCTGCCGAAGGATTATCAGACGATCCCGGACGACGTGCTTGTCGAACTGCTTCGCATTCTGAACCCGCTCGACTTCGGCGGCGACGCGTTCGGGCATGTCTATGAGTACTTCATGGGCGCCTTCGCCAAAGAGACAATGCAGAAGGGCGGTGAGTTCTACACGCCAGCATCCGTGGTGAAACTCATCGTCGAAATCCTGGAGCCGTATCATGGCCGTATCCTCGATCCCGCTTGTGGTTCAGGCGGCATGTTCGTGCATTCCGCCGATTTCGTTCGGCGCCACCAGAAGTCGCCGGACAAAGAGCTTTCGATCTACGGCGTAGAGCGGACGCGTGAGACTTGGCGGCTCGCACAGATGAACCTCGCGGTGCACGGTCTGTCGGGGAAGATTCTCGATGCTGACACCTATCGCGATCCCATCTTCGAGGACGTGCCGGGGTTCGACTTCGTGATGGCGAATCCGCCGTTCAACGTGTCGGAGTTGGACAAGTCGAAACTGTATGACCGTGAAGGGCGTTATCCATTCGGCGTACCGACCGTGGACAATGCCAACTACCTCTGGATCAGCTTATTCCGATCGAAACTGAGCAAGACGGGCCGAGCCGGTTTTGTCATGGCGAATTCAGCCGGTGATGCACGAGGAAGCGAACAGGCAATCAGGCAGAAACTGGTCGAAGAAGGTTCGGTGGATGTGATCGTTGCAACATCCTCTAACTTGTTCATGACGGTCACGTTGCCATGTACCCTTTGGTTCCTGGATCGAGATAAAGCTCGCGGACGCCGTGAGGCCGAAACCCTATTCATCGATGCTCGTCACATATATCGGCAGGTGGATCGGGCCCGTCGCGAATTCACTAACGACCAAATCGAAGCGATCGCGAATATTGTCAGGCTGTGGAGGGGAAGTCAGCCTGAGTTGGACAGGGGCTCTGAGCCGTGGGTGCGTAACCTGTTCCCTGAGTTGGCCTATCAAGACGTGCCGGGTCTGTGTCGAACTGCGACGCGTGAGGAAATTGAGGCCCAAGGTTGGTCGTTGAATCCCGGGCGCTATGTCGGCGTTGCCCCAGGAGCAACGGATGACGAGGATTATCGCCAAAAGCTTGAAGCGCTTCATGAAGAGTTGGAAGCGTTGAACACGGACGCAACGCGGCTTCATGATGCGATCGGGCGCAACATAGTTCAGGTGCTGGGATGACGTCGCCCCATTGTCCTGCCGAATGGAGCCTTCACAGGCTTTCCGACCTTGTTACGATCAAGCACGGATTTGCATTCAAGGGCGAACACTTCGGGCCGACGGGACCCTATGCGCTCGTCACACCAGGAAATTTCTGGGAAACGGGCGGGTTCAAACATCAAGGCGATAAGCAGAAACGCTACGACGGGCCGATCCCTGACAACTATGTGTTGCGAACGGGCGATCTCGTAGTAGCGATGACTGAGCAGGCCGAGGGTTTGCTCGGAAGCGCGGCACTAATTCCCCCTGGCGACACTTACCTTCACAACCAACGAATTGGCCTCGTTTGTTCTGACAAACTGGACCGTCGTTTTCTATACTTTCTCTTCAACCATCGCTCTGTACGGCAACAGATAAGAGCTACTTCGTCTGGAGCGAAAGTCAGGCACACTTCTCCGTCTCGAATTGGCGAGGTTGTCGTCGCCGTTCCTCCGAAGCCCATCCAGGAGCGTATTGCCGACATTCTATTTTCGTACGAGGACCTGATCGCTGTGAATCGGCGACGTATCTCGATCCTGCAAGAAATGGCCGATAGCATTTTTGACGAGTGGTTCGATAAGCGCCGACACCCTGCATTTGCGGACGACGTGCTAGTCGAGACATCTCTTGGGCTGCTGCCAAGTCGGTGGGAAGTCCAAACAGCGTCACGTGTTTTGAGCTATATGGGCGGCGGTACCCCTTCCAAGTCCGAGGCGAGTTATTGGGATGGGGGAACGATTGAATGGTTCACGCCGACAGATTTGACGCGACGTGGAGATACGTTCGCGGAGAAATCAGGGCTAAGGATCACGGATCGCGGTCTAAAGGAAAGCTCGGCGCGGCTCTTTCCGGCTTACTCTGTGATGATGACGAGCCGGGCGACACTCGGTGTGTTCGCGATCAACACATCACCGGCGTGCACCAACCAAGGGTTCATCACCTTCGTTCCCTCACCGCGCTTGCCGCTGTATTTTCTGTATCATCTCCTGCGACACGCATTTCCGCGAATGGAGGCCATATCGAGCGGGGCAACTTTCAGGGAGATCACGAAGGGGGCACTGGGCGGACTGGACTTTGCGATTCCACCCAGTGAACAAGTGTTGGAGTTCGAAGATAGGGTCGCTCCCATGATGCGACTGGTGCTGAACCTCGGGCGGCAAAACGAGAGGCTTCGCAAGTCTCGGGACATGCTTTCGGCGAGGTTGATCTCAGGTGTTGTCGAGGTTGCCGACGCGAGCACTGAGTCGTTGGAGGCAGCATGAACCCGGCGCCCGGTGGTTTGATCGGCTTCTCGGAGGGCGAACTCGTCGAGCAGCCTGCGATCGACCTCCTTAGAGAACTGGGCTGGAAAACCATCAACCTCTACCAGGAGGCGTTTGGCGTAGATGGATCACCGTGGCGTGAGAGCCGACGCGACGCCTTTCTAAGTAAGCGCCTGCGACTGGCATTAGAAAAGCTAAACCCCGATCTTCCATCTGATGCGATCGAACTCGCGCTCGAAGAACTGAGACGTGATCTGTCCGCGCTGATTCCGGTCTCGGCTAACCGCGAAGTGTTGGAAGCGATCCGGGACGGCGTGAAGGTAAAGTTTCGTGATCCCGATCACGGTGGAGATCGCGTCGAAACGGTGCGGGTGATCGATTGGCGTGACGTTGAGGCCAACGACTTCGTGCTCGCCTCTCAGGTCTGGTTCAAAGGCGAGCTACACGAACGCCGGGCTGATCTCGTCGGTTACGTCAACGGACTGCCGCTGCTGTTCGTCGAACTCAAGGCCGGTCATCGAACCGCTCAAGACGGCTACGATCAGAACCTTCGCGACTACCGCGATACGATCCCGCATGTCTTCGACGCGACCGCGATCGTGATGGTGTCGAATGGGCTCGATACGCGGATTGGCCCTAGCCCGCATGCTCCATGGGATGACGCGTTCAAGGAATGGAAACGGATCGACGACGAGACATCCGAAGGCGTGGTGTCTCTCGACGTCACGCTTCGGTCAGCATGTGCACCGGCGAAACTGCTCGATCTGGTCGAGAACTTTTTGGTCTTCGAAGAGACTAGGAACGGCCTAGTCAAGAAGGTTGCCCAGAACCATCAATTCATCGGCGTCAACAAAGCCGTGGAAGCGGTTAGGGGCATCGAGGGTAACCAAGGCCGGCTCGGCGTCTTCTGGCACACACAGGGCTCAGGCAAGAGCCTGTCGATGGTGACGTTCGCCCGGAAGGTATTGCGGACGGTGCCGGGCGCATGGACATTCGTGATCGTCACGGATCGTGAAGAACTCGACGATCAGATCGCCCGAACGTTTGCTGCGTGCGGCACCTTGTCAAAATCGCTAACCGAAGTAAGGGCCGGATCACGCGATCACCTGAAGACGCTGTTGCAGGGCAACGACCGCTTCATCTTCACCCTGATCCAGAAGTTCGGCACCGCGAAGGGCGAGAGCTTCCCCAAGTTGTCAGATCGATCGGACATCATCGTGATGGTCGATGAGGCGCACCGCTCGCAGTACGACATTCTCGCTGCGAATATGCGCCGTGCCTTGCCGAATGCCGCGTTCATCGGCTTCACCGGCACGCCGTTGATGGCAGGAGAAGAGAAGACCCGTGAAGTCTTCGGTGACTACGTTTCGACGTACACCTACCAACAGTCCACGGAAGACGGCGCCACCGTTCCACTCTTCTACGAGAACCGAATTCCCGAGCTTCAACTCGATACGGAAGCCTTTGCGGAAGACGTTGCCGAGATCGTGGAAGAGGCCGATCTCGACGAAGCTCAGGAGCGAGAACTAGAACGCCGGCTTGGCCGGCAATACCATCTGCTTACGCGTGACGACCGACTAGATCGTGTTGCCGATGACATGGTGCGCCACTTCGTAGCCCGAGGTTATCGTGGCAAGGCGATGTTCGTCGCCATCGACAAGGCCACGGCACTGCGGATGCACGACAAGGTGCGTTCGGCCTGGAACGCCGAGATCACTCGCCTTGAACAAGAAATGTCGAAGGCGCCAGCCGATGTTCGGGATGGGATCGCCGCGCTCATTTCCTGGATGCGTGAAACCGACATGGCCGTTGTGGTCAGCCAGGGCCAAAACGAGATCGCGGACATGCAGGCGAAGGGCTTGGACATCAGGCCTCACCGACAGCGGCTGAACGTCTCCAATGACGATCCGAATCACCCGGCCAACTTGTTCAAGAAGTCGGACGCACCGCTACGGATCGTGTTCGTCTGCGCCATGTGGATCACAGGCTTCGACGTGCCGACGTGCTCCACTGTGTATCTCGACAAGCCGATGAAGAACCACACGCTCATGCAGACGATCGCACGGGCGAACCGAAACGCACCAGGGAAACGCGCCGGTCTGATCGTCGATTACGTTGGCGTCTTCCGGAACCTTCAGCGTGCGTTGGCGATCTACACGACTGGCGCCGCGACAGGTCGCTCGCCCGCCGAGGATAAGTCAGCCCTCGTTGCCGACCTCGATCGGGCGACGCAGGGAGCCTTGGCATTTTGCGATCAACGAGGGGTCAACCCGGTCCGCCTGTTCGACGGTGCCGGCTTCGACCGCTTGGCCCGGCTGGGTGACATGGTCGAAGCGATCTCAGGCGCTGACGGCGAGCGGCGAGCGTTTCTCGCTCACGCCGGTACAGTGTGGGGATTGTTCAAGGCTGTGATGCCGGACGCCAGGGCCGAACCGTTTCGCAAGTCGAGTGCTGCACTTCAGGTCATCGCAGAACGCATTCGGTCGCTGACTGAGAGACCGGACGTGGACGACGTGCAGGCAAGGATCGAGGCGTTGCTGGATGCGTCCATTGCCGGCGTGGATATCACGGCGCCTATTCGTGCTGACGGGGCGGTCGAAGGGCTGTTCGATCTGTCACGCATCGACTTCGAACGTCTTCGGCAGATGCTTGCGGAACAACCGGGGCGCCCGAGGACACAGGCACAAACACTCCGTCGTGCGGTCGAACGCCGCCTTGGCGAAATGCTGGCGCAGAATCCGATCCGGAACCGTTTGGTCGAACGCTTCCAAGAGATGATCGATCGGTACAATTCGGGCAGCGTTGACGCCCAGGATTTTCTCGAACAGCTTCTCGCGTTCGTCGGAGACATGGACGAGGAAGATCGCCGCGCCGTCAGGGAAAGCTTGTCTGAGGAAGAACTGGCGATCTTCGACATTCTCACGAAGCCCGATCCAGAACTGAATGACGACGAGCTAGATGTCGTGAAACGGATCGCCAAGAGCCTGCTGGAGAGGTTGAAGGCGGAGAAGTTTGTGCTCGATTGGCGCATGAAGGAACGGGCGAAAGCCGGCGTCAGAAGCACGATCGAAGAACAACTCGACGAACTTCCGCAGGCGTACGAGGACAGCATTTGGACGGACAAGGTCGGGCGGACGTATCAGTGGGTTTTCGAGCGCTACTAGGAGCAATTCGCTGAGCGTTCGGCTCAGGTGACCTTGCGTGTAGGTCGGGAGACTTCATGGCGGGCACCAGACGACGGGGCTGACCCACGTGCTGACGCTCACTTCACAGCGAAGCGTTTCTCTTCCGGCTTCGGTTGGCGGTTGTGCTCAACAGAAATAATGCACGCCGCGACAGGTTTGCCAATCTCGTTCACGTTGATTGGATGCTCGAATGAGTGCCCGGGCTCCAAAATTTTTCCGCCGTGTTTGAACGAGAGTACCCAAACCAATGGCGTCCAGAATTCATCGAACTCTTTCCGACCTTTGAGCCTCCATCGAAAAGAGACACCGAAAATCTGCACGACAGTTTTGCTGTCGTTGCGAACTCTAATCCACTGCCCGCCATCTCTCCCGTCGATCTCTTCGATGGCGCAGGGATTCTCTCGGATGGCCGCGAACACACGACCGAAGAGAGCCCAAGGGATCGGAAGATTCAAAGAAAGCTCTAATCACTCTTGGATTTCATCGCCGCAGCTTTCGCTTCAAGTTCCGCTCGAACCCGCTTCGCATTCGGCGTATCATCAAGCGCTGGCGGAAAACTGACTACGTCGAGTAGATTAAACACAATCGTCATCTCGGCTTTTGCGCTCCTACCGGGCGCAAGCTCGCGAGAGACGATCTGGCCGTCAGGAAGCGATTTATACATCGTGCCATCATTGGTGAGCGACACGCTCTCCACGATCAGTGTGTTGCGATTGATGCCGTAGAAGATTTCTACAGTGTCGCCCTTCGCTGGCATGAGGCACCCTTGGCTATTGGAGCGGAGGCGGAACAATTCGTACCATGCTTCGCTTCGCCCGCCAACATTATGGGAGCCTGCGCCGCTAGGCGGCTTCACTGGACGCGGCGAGTGACCAGGGTGTCTGTGCCAAAGACCGATAGAGCGTGCTGACGCCAACCCCCATGCGGGCCGCTACTTCGCGAACCGTAATGTTCCCATTTGCCAGCATCGCTTGAGCGGCCACGAGGTCCCGCTCGTTGAGCTTTTTGGGGCGCCCAACCAAACGCCCCCGAGCGCGTGCCGCAGCCAAGCCGGCGCGGGTCCTTTCCGCGAGCAAATCTTTTTCGAAAGATGCGAGAACGGAAAGCACTCCGAACAAAAGTCCGCCTGCCGCTGTGGAAGTGTCGAGGGCTTCGCTCAGGCTACGCAGGCCGATGTCGCGCTGGCGGAGGGCGTCTGAAAGGTCCAAGAGGTCACGTGTGGACCGAGCAAGGCGGTCGAGCCGATAAATGACGATCTGGTCGCCTTGGCGGGCAAATTCGAGCGCCGCCCGAAGTTGAGGCCGATTGCGATCAGCGCCCGATCCGACATCTTCAAAAATACGTTCGACACCGTCCGCCGTCAGGGCATCACGTTGAAGAGAAATATCCTGGTGGCGTGTGCTGATGCGGGCGTAGCCGATCTTCATTGTCCCTCTCGATAGACGTTACCGAAACAACGTGGTCGTTCAGAATTTCGGTAACAACTTTTGAAGCGTCGTTTTATTCGTTTTCCTGAGCTTCGGTCGGTCAGGTTCGCTCGTCCCTGAATCTATAGAAATCGGGAAATCGAAATCAGCACTACCTTCCGGCGATACGCCATGTCTCTGCCGTCTTGGCCACGCAGTGGGCAGGCAGGGCCTTCTTGCCAGCGTTCTGGTATCCAAGAGAACGCATAAGATGGGCGACGATCGAGCCAGCGGTGTTCGTACCTTGGTTGTGGGCGCCGTAGTCCACGCCCAGCGCTACCTGAAGCAAGGGATCGACACCGGCCATGGCAGCCTCGCCAGCGGCAGTTGCCGCAAGCGCTGCGTCCCGGCCCGTCGGCGAGTTGATGATCTCATGCATCTTGAGCGTGATGGGGTCTTCCCAGTTCAGGCTGGTGTCGTCCGAGTATGGAAGTCCGGCCTGTTCGATCATGGCCTTCATCGCAGCGCCTTCAGGCGTGTGGGCCTTCGCACACGCGTTCTTGTACAGCGTATGGCGATCTGCGGCTGTCATCGCCTTCAGGCGTTCCAGCGTCCATTCCTTGGCCATGTCTTTCTCCTGGTATTCTGAAAATCAATTGCGTCGATGTGTTCACCGACCGCTGCGAAGACGTCCGCCTTGAACGACGAACGATCCTGACGTGTTTGGCGCCGCCGCTTTGGGCGTGTTCTGCCACGTGAAAGTGACCTCGATCGCGAAGTGGAATGAGGCGGCTAGCGCATAGATCGCTTTCCACGCCGAGTTGGCATCTTGGCCCTGAACCGAGATGCCGACATCGGAAAGAAACTTGTAGCCGTTGTCTTCCTTACGACCCTTGGTGCACGGCACCGGGATCAAATCGACAAGCTCATCGATCGAACCGACTTTGGATGCAGCCCTCTGGATGACCGTGATCATCAGCGAATTCCAGAACGTGGCGGAGCGTGGGAGTGATTGACCGTCCAGTTTCGCTGTTTTCAGCGTGGTGTACGTGAGGTTGGGCGGCGCCTCAGGATCGTAGGTCTTCATGCCCGTCGTCTCTTCGACGTGCTCAACCTTGCCCGTGGCCTCGTACGCATCCAGGAGCCTGCCGAGCACGTCGTCTGGCGTATCGACGAGCGGCACCGCGATGTTCTGGAGCCGGGTGTAATTCTTTGTCGAGATGTCGATCTGGGGCATGCGCCTTCCTCCTGGAGCGAAGTATCTAGGCGTCTGAATGGATTTCGTCAAGCGTATAGGCGTATAGGCGTATAGCTGCCGTAAACGCCGAACTTCCGGAAAGCAAGCGTTCGTAGTACGTTCCAAAAATGCCTGAAGCTATCGATGCGCTTCTTTCGACTGAGGATGAGCAGGCCGCTCTCTCCATCGCCTATGTTCAGGCGATCGCCGCACGTGCCGGTTATACGAGTGCTGTGCCCTCTGGGCCTGATCGCGACAGTGTTGACGTCCAGTTGTCGGCAGCCGGCGCGATGCGTCCTCGTCTCGATTTGCAGTGCAAATCGACGATCAACCTCCCGGTTGTGGAGAACACGTTTCGGTACGCTCTGAAGCGGAAGAACTACGACGATCTGATCGTCCCGACACAGACGCCTAGATTGCTTGTGGTGCTCGCTCTTCCCAGCGACGCGTCACGCTGGATTTCCGTAAGTGTTACTGAACTTGTGTTGCGGACAGCAGCGTACTGGATTTCGCTGAGAGGTTGGGATGAAACCGAAAACACAACATCGGTGACGATCCCGATCCCCACGGTAAATCTTTTCGACGTTGGTACCGTGCAGATGCTCATGGAACAATCGCGTAGTGGTGCCTTGTCATGAGACGTCCTCTGGCTCGCATCACTGACGCTGAGGCGCTTCGTGCAATAACTCCAGCGGCATTGAGGGCGTACGTCGTTGCCGAAGGCTGGCAACGCGTGGGCACCTTCGGGAGCCACAGCGATGTGTATGTTCGCGATGACCATCCTGAATTGATCCTCCCTGGTACAAACTCGCTGGGTGACTACGCCAGCGTTATTGGGAGCGTGATTTCCTTAGTGGCCGGTGCCGAGAGCCGTGATGAACTCCAGGTTTTTCGTGACCTGTCCGTGGCGGACCGTGACGTCATCAGGGTTCGAGCACCAGCCGCCGATGACGATGGTTCAATTCGAATCGAGGAAGGCGTGGAATTGGTCGTGCATGCTCGCGATCTGCTCTTGTCTTCGGCTTGTTCGGCCTGGGACCCGCGTCCCGCCTACCGTGCGGGCAAAGTCCGCAAGGCTGAGCAGTACATCGAACGCGTGCGTCTTGGCCAAACTGAGCAGGGTAGCTTCGTCATCACCCTCCTGGCGCCGGTGCCTCCCGCCCTCGACCAGCCAGATCAACCGACCCTTTGGCCAATGGAAGAAGAAGAGCCTTACGAAAGGCTGGTCACTCGGAAATTCACTGAGGGTCTGGCGGCAGCCAGGGTCGCCGTCGAAGCAACGAATCGCGGTGCTTCGTTTGATGTCTTCGAGCGCTCAGTCCCAAGGGGCGTCAGCGCCAACTTATGCGACGCGGTATCCCGGCTCATTAGAGTTGGTGACGGTCTGGACATTTCGGTCACGTGGGCACGCACTCGGCGGACACCTGAAGCCCGCCGAGAAATAAGCTTTTCGCCAGCGGACGCCGATGTGTTGAAGGAAGCCGCTCGACTCTTTCATGAGAAGCAACCTCGACCCGATGAACGGCTAGAGGGCTTTATTGTACGTTTAGGTCGAGACGAAACGGAGTTTGACGGGAGGGTCACGATTCGTGCGTTCGTCGATGATCGAATGGCGTCGGTGCATGTGGATTTCCCTCACCAGATGTACGAGCAGGCACTAGACGCTCACCGCAACAAGCGCCTCGTTACCGTGGTTGGAACACTAGAACGGCAGGGGCAGCGTTGGTGGCTTCGTGCCCCTAGTGAACTTCGTGTTGGCCTGGAAGACGAGGAAGCCTAGCGGTTACTTGCTTGACGCTCAGGTCGGGCAAAGGCTCGGCTGAGCCAACGCCGCCACTACTCAGGATTGACGTTCCCTGAGGGTGCGGACGTGCTCCAACGGCGTCATACTTCTGGGCAGTCTACGGAAGAAATCATCGGCACGGGCGCTGGTAGGCCCACATACAAACCTGAGCCAGTAGTCAGCGCGAGAACCAGGGCTGACGTAGCGGTCGCTACCAACAGGCATCGACCCAAGGGACTGACCGTCGCTTCCGTACGTGTCATTCTGAAGTGTGGTCATCTCTCCCGAAGCGCAATTGAATTCGATGAGCGACAACACGCTCACTTCGCGCCACTGATCCCAATACTGGTCTATCCATGCTCTACGCACCCGCCCATTGACCCTCTGAATCCGTGCAGCGTCGATGTAGGAAGCGCTTTCCCAGCTACCATCGTTGTGGGCCGTCTCATGCACGAGATACCAATCCGATGTTTGAGAGCGGGAGCCGCACGAGTTTACCAGAATGAGGCACAAGGTCATGACCAACGCACGCATCCCGTCTCTCCAGTGGATTAGTCGTGATAGATCACCGGCACGCCAACTTGGTTTGCCCAATCTTCTGCTGCGTAGAACGCTTCGTCGAAACTCGGAAAAGTTGAGGGCTTCCACTCTTCCTTCCCACTTAATCCGTAGCCAGATGTCCAGCCATTTCGCTCTCGTCGAAGCATGATAAACTTATCGGAGTTCGGGGGCGTCGCACCCGGGCTCAGTTGTTGACTTTGTACGCCCATCTCTACCTCACTTTCTCAGTAGAAATGGGGTCACCCAATCGAACCGCTAGTGCCCGTGAGTATTTCGAGCATTTCACGCGAACGAGTTCAGTGGTCGCCTACCAAGTAACTTAGGTCGTCCTTCACGAGCGGGTACGCACCGCAAGGGTGTTAGCGTCTCGCACAAGAAACAGCGTCGTGGAAATGTAGATGGGGGTCCTTGAGGCCATCGTCCCAGCAAGGGCAGATGGACGGCAGATGGTGCAGCGATGGGGGCTGGGAGCGTCAGCCGTCTAGGCGGCTGCTTGAATGAGGCCCAGAGCCGGATGATGTTCCTGCTTCGAGCGGTCTTGGATCGAATTTCGGCTAAGACCTCGGCGTGCGTGCGAAGCTTCTGAGGGAGCCGGGTGCTGCTGGTGGCGAAACCGACGGCTGCGCCAAGCAACTCCAACGTTTCGATCTGACGGTCGCGAAGAATGAAGCGGCGCAGGACATCAAGCCCGCAGCGAGATGCCGGAGAGCAACTTCTCTCGAACGACCAGAACCCTTCCCACCAGAGGCGGTTTGCCGGCACGACGAACCGCAGCAGTGCATCTTGGACAAATTCTTGGGGGTTCTGCTTGTGGGGCGGCTTTCGAAGGTAACCAGCCGTGCACGCGGCGCTGACCGCCGTGGGCAGGCCCTTTCTGGCCGTGAGGTAGCTTTCGTGCGGGAGTGTGAATTCGCGTTTGAACGCCTGCGAGAGCGTCCGGCGATCAATCCACTTCAGTCCGTTATGTGCGAACAGAGCGAAGTGAACATGGAGTACGGAGACCGATTGAATCTGATGTCGGGGCCAGTGAGACGGCCAATGGTTTTCTTGGTATGCGGCGACGTATCGGCCAACCTTGTACTTCTTCTTGAACCCGTTCTTCTCAGCGATTTCGAAACCGCCATTCGCATACGCGACGATCGCTCCGGTACTCCGAACTGCTCTGGCCACCCGTACTCTGGTATCTTCAACAAGTTCGTTCAGCCGTTTCGGGCTTAGACACGTAATGTCCGGGACCGCAGCCACTAAGACCGTGGCGAAGGCGAAGGCGTCTTTCGGCAAACCGACGGCGATCGCCCCGGCCATCTGCTTGTGAGCCCATGCACGATGAGAGTGTGAGAAGATGTGGCCGGGAAGATCGACGAAATCCCAGCGGACGGCGTCCAGGAACTTCATTCCCGTTATCGCCTTCGAGGCGTCCGCAAGCTCGCTGTAGCCAGCCTGACACAAGAACTGTTCGCGCTTTAGCTGCTGGCCTCTCCTGCGGGGGTAGGAGAGCAACTTCTTGGCGTGTTCGATCCTGTAGGACCCGTCGGCGTCCTGATAGGTGAAGGCGAAGGTCGCTGATCGTAGAGTGGTCTGGTAGTCGATCTTGCTCCCGGGAACCCGCTTTACGGATACCAGCCTTTCGCCGTAGGACGGCGGAGAACTTGCCGCTAGGGAAGCCGGCAGGGGCGGTCGCTTCCTTGTACTGGGGCGCCGTCCAGCCTTGGTCCGAACTTCGAATACCTTGGTCGTGCCGCCCGTCGGAATGATTATGCGCTCGGTCTTGGGGGCGGGCTTCCTCGACGTCTTCGCTGCTTTGTTGGTGGGAGAATTTGTTCGCTTATTAGACACTGATGCCCCGGCTGGTCGGCGATTGGGCCGGCCCGGCGGGGTCGTCGTTGAATTCAGGCGTTTCCGTCCCATCAGGCTTCAACCCGGACGGTCGGCATCTCTGCACTGTACTGGTGGGTTCCTACTCCCGCACCCAAACACAACGGCCCCGCTCTCACCAGCGGGGCCGTTTTG
>CAZVEM010000138.1:0-15090 GCA_964626165.1 uncultured Nannocystaceae bacterium | reverse complement strand
CCGGGAACCGGTGCCTTCACGATCACGCCGATCTGCCCGCACAGCCTCACACACCGCCCGGTTGTGGTGTCGAGCCACACCGAGATCCGCATCGTATATGCGGGCCCCGGTGACATCTCCTCGGCGTTCCTCACCGCCGATGGTGAGTGGAATCTTGAGCTTGAGGTTGGCGACGAGATCCGCATGGTTCGCGCTGCCGTTCCCCTGCGTCTGGTGGCACCGCGCCGCTCCGTGTTCCAGGTCTTGGCCACCAAGATGCACTGGAGTGATGGCAAGCAGAGCGGCTAATAGGCCACTACGCCGTTGGTAGCTGGCCATCAAAGTGCACGCCAAGCCAGGTGGCGATGCGCTTGACAGCGTCGAGTTCGCGCGAATCGATATCGCCGTCGGCGCTGACGAGCTGCAGCAGCATCGGCACCATCCGATTGCGCGTGCCCAGATCCATGGAGTGGGCACAGTATGCGGTCATCCGTGCGAAAGACCCGTCCGCGCGCAGCTGGTGGCAGCGCGAGAGGTCGAACTGGCCGCTGAGATCCGCCACGCTCATCCGCTTCATGATGTCCATGAATGCCTGGTGCTCAGTCGCGGTCACGACGCCGTCGGCGTTCGCGATCTCAAGGAAGGCGAGCGTGAGCCACAGCGCGAGCTGCTCTCGCGCACTCAGGCCGGGCGGGAATGGATCGCTGTATTGCCTCGGATCGGTCGGGATCGGCGGCACTGCTTGGGGAGGCTGCGCGGGCACCTGGGCAAAGCCACCCTGCGATCCGCCATAGCCCGCTCCCTGATTCACCGAGATCGAGCTCGACATGTTGTAGGGGGCGGGACTGCCCATCGGAGGCGGCGCGGCGCTACTCGGTGCGGCATAGCTTGGCGGCGCTGGGTAGTTGGGTGCAGGCGCCGGAGCTGAAGGCGCTGTCCCTCCCAGCGGCGAGATCTGCAGCACCAACGGATGTGTTGCACCCAGCGACGCCTGTGCCGAATGAACGACGTGGCGCGCCTGATCGGAACCCGCGGGAATGGTGCCGCCCATGAGCTGGAAGCAGGCCGCGATGAGCAACGCGTGCCGAGCCGCGGGCTCCTCGGTCAGGTTGTGATGCGCAAAGATCCGAAAGAGCGCCTTCCAATATTCGCCGCCTGCGTCGTAGAGGCCCCAGCGAAAGAACTGCTCTCCCCACGTCATGTAGGGCGCGAGTTGATCGACTGGAAGGTGGGCCTGCCACTGACCAACAGCCGCGATGCCGAGTTCCGCGTTCGCCTCGGCGCGGTCGCGAGCTCCGGCGGCGAGGTCAGCGTCGATGCGCTGGCCAAGGTCTAAGAGCGCGGAGTACAGATCCTGCATCCGCGCATTGTCGCAAATGTTGCCGCGAAGCGCTCGTTGCGGAGATCATCAGCGCTCACTCGATGGTCCGATCGACATCAGGACGAGCGGGCTGCTGAAATTCCAATGAACATCACGCGACCATGGCACGAGGGGCCGTGCTAGCGCGTGCTGGGCCGGCTTGAGCGCTTCGCAGCGCTCGGCTTGTTGCTGCCGACCGCCGCTTTCAGCGAGGCAGACTTGGCGCGCGAGCTTGGTTCGGCTTTGGGATGTGCGGCGGGGGACCCACTCTGGGCGGCGCCCTTCTGGGCCTTGGGTGCTCGGCCCTGTTCGGACCCCGATGGCTTTGCCGGTGGGCGCTCGGCGTTGGCCGAGGCCTTCTTCGAAGCAGGCGTCGCGGCCGGCGTAGCTGTGGATGCTCCATCGGATCTCGCGGGCGACTTGGTGGTTGCAGTGCGACGGTCTGAGGGCTGCTGCTGTTGCTGTCGCAGCGTGCTGGTCACTTCTGCGGCGCTCTCGATCAGGCCGCGCGCATGGTCGCGTGCGCTCTGCGTGACTTTGGCACCTGCCAGCATGCGCGCGAGTTCTTCGACGCGCTCGTCTGGGGAGAGCGGACGCACGCGCGTGACCGTACGTCCATCGACCGCGATCTTCTCCACGCGGAAGTGGCCGTCTGCAAACGCGGCGATCTGGGGAAGGTGCGTGATGCACAGGATCTGGCGCTCCATCGACGCGGCCTTGAGACGCCGTCCGATCGACTCCGCGACTGCCCCTCCCACGCCGGCATCCACCTCGTCGAAGACGTAGGTGGTGACGCGATCCTCCGTCGCGAGGACCCCCTTGACCGCGAGCAGCACGCGAGAGAGCTCTCCTCCCGACGCGACCTTGTGGAGCGGTGCCATCGGTTCTCCAACATTGGCGCTGAAGAGGAATTCAACACGGTGGCAGCCGGTGCGTGTCAGCTCGTCATTGGGCAGCGCCGTGACCTGGGCCGACATCCGTGCCGAGGGCATGTGCAGCGCCGACAGCTCTGCGGCCACGGCACGGCCGAGGCCTTCGCTGGCGGCGATGCGGGCGGCGCCCAGCGCCATGGCGAGCTCCATACATCTGCGGTGCGCGTCGCTCTCGGCCGCCGTCAGTTTTGCGAGTCGGTCATCTGCGGTCGTGAGCTCCTCAAGCTCCAGCGACATCTGCTGCCGGCGCGTCGCCAGCTCCTCGAGCTCGCAGCCGTGCTTTCTCTTGAGGCGGTCCAGCGCGTGGAGTCGCTCCTCCACACCTTCGAGCTCGCCGCCCTCGAAATCGAGCGCATCCATGAGCGCTTGGCCGGCGGCGCGGGCCTCCTCAATGGCGCCCTGGGCCTCCTCGAGGCGCTCGATCAGATCATTGACCGCGGCGATGCTGCGCGGGGCCTTACGTGCGCGAGCCGCCAGCGCACCGAGCTGACTGGCCACCGAGCTGTCTGCGCTGTAAAGGACATGGTCGGTTTGGGCCGACAGCTCGCTGAGCTTGCTCGCTTCCCGAAGGAGCACCACGCGCTCTTTGAGGCGAGCTTCCTCGCCGGGTTGGGGATCGACCCGGTCAATCTCGGCGAGTTGATACTGGATCCAGTCGATCCGAGCACTGCCCGTGCGCAGCGCCTCTTCCAGTCGGATTCGTTCGTCGCGTAGGCCAGTGTAGTGGTCGTAGGCGGACTCGAACTCCTCGCGCTGTGGATCGAGTCCGGCGTACGCGTCGAGCAAATAGAGGTGTCGACCCACGTGGGTGAGCGAGTGGTGCTCGTGCTGACTGCAAATGTCGACGAGGTGCTCACCGAGCTGCGCGAGCGCGTCGACCGTGGTAAGGTTGGCCTGCACGCTGGAGCGGCCGCGGCCGCTCCTCGCGATGCTGCGCTCGATCAGGAGCTCGTCGCCGTCCGCGAGGTCAAGACCGAGGCGCTCCAGGATCGAGACCGCATCTGCACGAGCCGGGGCATCGAGCACGAATTGCGCCTGTACTCTGGCCTGCTCCTCCCCCTGGCGGACCAGGTCGGCGCGCCCTCGTCCTCCGCGGAGCAGCGCGAGAGCGTCCACAATGATGGACTTGCCCGCGCCGGTCTCCCCGGTCAGCACGTTCATGCCAGGCTGAAAGTCAATCGCGACGTCGTCGAGGAGCGCGAGGCCCCGGATGCGGAGGGTGTCGAGCACGGCCGAGTGATCTAGCACGGTCCCGTGATCCGTTTGGGATCACGCAACGCGCGAGGGAATCCCTCAAGGTGCGCGGATGCTTGCCGCCATGCGGCCAATTTTGGGCCGAGCGCGTTTGGCCGAGCGCGTTTGGCCGAGCGCGTTGGACCGAGTGCGTTTGGCCGAGCGCGTTGGGCCGCGCGCGTTTGGCCGAGCGCGTTTGGCCGAGCATGACGTGGCGCGTCCACCACCTCGGCGGCGCGTCTTGGACTTGGCAGCGGGCGTTGGCGTCGCGACGCAAGACACGCCAAGATTCCTCGAATACGTTCGCGAAGAGTCCCCCGAACCTTCGGCGTATGCGGCGATACTCGCTTCAGCGGCCATGCGCCGCGTAGATCTCAAACGGCCCGCACATGGACCCGCAACTCGAATATCTCATCCGCGCACTCGATCTCCGCCCCCATCCCGAGGGCGGCTACTACGTCGAGACGTGGCGTGGTGAGGGCGAGCCGCGCGGATGCGGCACGGCGATCTACTACCTGATGACCAACGATCGCTGGCAGCGCTGGCACAAGGTCGACGCCGTCGAGATCTGGCATGTCTACGCCGGTGCCCCCGTCGAGCTCGAGCTGCAGCCGGCAAGCACCCAAGGGGAGGCCGAGGTTGGGGCGGAGGGCGCAAGTCCGAGGACTCGCGTCGTCCTCTCATCCCGACACGAGGAGATGCAGCAGGGGGCGCGGCCGCAGGCCATCGTCCCCAAGGGGGCGTGGCAGCGCGCCCGCTCGACGGGGCCCTGGTCGCTGTGCGGCTGCACGGTCACGCCGGCCTTTGAGTTCTCGACCTTTGAGATCCTCGACCTGGATCAAGAGCCCTAGTTTGGTGGCCGGCAATGGCGCCTGCGCGGCGCAGGCTCGTGGGGCCCAGTTGGCCCAGTTGGCGTCCTTCGCGGGCGACGACGAGGGCATCGCCGCGGGAAATTTTGAAGCGGGGGCAGTTCAGGGTAGGGGCGGGGGTGGTGCGCTCCGCGAAGAATCGCCGCGTCCGCGCGGGGACCGGCAAGAAGCCCGAGCCTCGCGTGCGCACGCGCGCGCCGGGAGCTCCCGCCAAGCGCGTCAAGAACGCGCGCAAGCTCGACGAGATCCAGGCGGCGCTGCCGATCATGGACCCCAATGAGCGCCGGGTTCGCAATCGAACCCTGCTGATTCTCGGGCTCTTGGGCCTGGTCAACAGCTACGTCTTCTTCTGGCGGACCGACCTTCTCGCTGCACTCTCGGTGCGACCCGCGGCGATCATGGGCAATACCGAGCCGGGCTATGCCGACCCCGTGATCGAGGCCTGCGGCGGTGACCCTGTGCGGATCTTCGCGGGGCTCGACGATCAGATCATTCAGGAGACCCGACTCAGCCAGGGACGAACGCTTCGGCTGGGGCTCCTCGCGCTCGGCGTCCCCAGTACACGGATCGACGCCATCGAGGGCGCAGTTCGTTCGCATATCGATCTCGGCCTGCTCGCCGGTCGCGGCAGTCCGCTTCGCATCGCGATGGATCGCTATGGCGGGATCTCTGCATTTGAAATCGAGCTCGACGAAGGCCGGCTGATCCAAGGCTGCGCCGAGCACGAGGAGTTCCGCGTGCGACACCTCGAGCATCCGTTGCGCACCGAGGTCAACTCGCTCGCACTTGAGATCGGTGCCGACGCGGATCTCGCCGCGGCTGTCGACGCTGCGGGCGAATCGCCCGCGCTCGCGATGTTGATCGCGGAGCACCTCGCCAATCAAGTCGATGCGGCCACCGAGCTGCACCCCGGCGACAAGATCGGCATCGTGGTGGAGAAGCGCTATCTGGGCAGGAACTTCCACCGCTACGGCAAGGTGCTCGCGCTGCGCTACCGCGGCTCGGGACAGTCCTTCGCGATGTTCCTCTACAAGCCAACTGGCAAGGCGGCAGCCTGGTACGACAGCTCAGGCAACTACGTCGCGCGCGAGATGCTGCGCTCTCCCGTCGCCTGGATCCCCTCTCGTCACGGCGGCCAGCTCGCGGCACCCACGGTCGAGTACGTCGAGGGACGTCCCGGCGCCATCTACCGACGCCCGGAAGGCACGCCCGTCGTCGCGCCCGTGAACGGCACCATTGAGTCATTCGGCGAGCAGGGCGACGCGGGCTTGGTCATCGTGCTGCGCTCTTCGAACGGCAATGTGGTCGTGCTCTCTCATCTGATGCGCACCCTGACGACGCTCACCGTCGGCCAGAGCGTGACGCAGGGCCAGGTCCTCGCCCTTGTCGGCCACAGTGGCAAGAGTGCAGCGAACCGGCTTCGGATGGAGATCCAAGATGTCGACGGCAAGTACGTGGATCCGCTGATCGGGCGGACTCGGCAGGCCGCTGGCCCCTCGGACATCGCCGAAGGCCTCCAGGGCGACGCGCTCAAGTCGTTCGAGCGAGAGATTGAGCCCTGGCGCAAGGCACTGCGCGCTGCCGGCCACTGACCGTGACGCAGCCGTCAACGGCTGTCGCAGCGCAGCACGCCACGACGGCGGTGGCCGGTGACGAGGCTCGCCCTCTGCAGAGCACGTGACTCGAGTTAACTCGCCTCGGCGCGGCGGAGCACGAGCTGCGGGAAGGGAATCTCGATCCCGTCCGTATCGAACGCCTTCTTGAGTCGTCGCTGCAGCTCGCGACCGACGGCCCACTGTTGCCCCGGCATCGTCATCAGGCGCACGCGAAACGACACCGCGGAGTCGAGAAAGGCGTGGACCCCCATCACCTCGAGGGGGGCCAGGATACGCGCGCCGAACTCGGCGTCGGTCTGGAGCTCCGCGGCGACCCGGCGCATGGTATCCGCCACGCGGTCGGTGTCCTCATCGTACGCGATCGACATGTCGAGCAGCCAGTACGAGAAGTCCTTGGACATGTTGGAAAGTTGGGTGATGGCGCCATTGGGGATCACGTGCACGGTGCCATCGACGTCGCGAAGCACGGTCGTTCGAAGCCGGATGTGCTCGACCGTGCCACCCAACCCATTGATGGAGGCGGTATCGCCGACGCGGATGTTGTTCTCCGCGATCAGGAAAACGCCCGAGATCACGTCACGGACCAGGTTCTGAGCGCCGAAGCTCACCGCTAAACCAAGCACGCCCGCGCCGGTCAGAATCGGCATGACGTCGACGCCCATGCCGCGCAGGATGACCAGCAGCGCAGCGCCGAGCAGCAGCACATTGGCGGTGGCAAAGAGCAGGCTCCCGATCGTCGCGATGCGCTTGCGCTGTTCCTCGACCTCACTTGCTGCGCGTCCTTGCGAGCCGACCAGCAGCGTCGGCAAGCCCGCGGTGACGAGCCGCAGCACCTGGTGCAGGATCACCGCCCCCACAACCACAAGCACGATCTGCGTACCGGGTCCCCGCAGCCACAGCACGATGTCGACGAGCGTGAGACTGGGGATGCCATCAAAGCCGAGGCTGGTGAGCACGGCGGAGGCAACTCCGAGGACCGCGGCGACCCCCGTGCCGATACGCGCGACCTGATTGACCTCCTTGGCCCAGGCTTCGACATCAGCTTTGTGCTGCGCATCGTCGGGAGACACGCGGCGCACGGCACGGGCAACCGCAAAGGTTGCCAGCCCGTAGACGGCTGCACAGGCAATGAGCACGCCAAGGCATGCAAGGACGAGAGGGACGATGTGTTCGAGAGTCATGGTGGAGTCGAAAGCCGCGCCCAAGAGGGGGACTTGCAGCCTGCGTATCGCATGCGCGGCGCCGTCGACGTCATCACGCTCCAGCGAGCCCAACGTCGCAAAGCGACCGGCAGGACGCAAAGAAAGGCGGAGTGCGCGGCGCCGCGGTCCGAGGGAGTCCGTGGAGTATGGCCGACGTCCCACAGATCGGCCAGCAAGGGGGTCCCACGTGCGATTCCTGGCTTTCGCGCGTGCCACGTCGCTTCCCGCGGCATCGGTGGATGCGCGCTGCTAGCATCGCCGCGATGACACGTCCTGCGAGCGAATACGTGCGAGTCACCCCTCAACTGTTGCGACCCGGGGCACGACGCGCAAAGCCGGCGTTGCTCGCATTGCTCGTGGCACTGTCGGGCTCACTTGTCGCGTGCAGCACGGACGATGCAGACGATGACGCTGCTGATGATCCGAGCGGCGATGGAGATGGCGACGGAGATGGAGATGGTGACGGAGATGGAGATGGTGACGGAGATGGCGACGGAGATGGCGACGGAGATGGCGACGGCGACGCAGATGTCGAGCCCGTGCCATCTAGTGGTTGCGCGAACCCAGCCGGACAGAGCGGGGTGGCGACCGTTGAGATCGAGATCGGGGGTGCAACCCGCAGCGCGATCGTCCACGTGCCGGAAGGAGCCGAACCGACCGCGCTCAAGGACCTCGTCTTTGCGTGGCACGGTCGCGGTGGCTCGGGCTCACTCGCGCGCACGTATTTCGATGTTGAGGAATCCGCCGGGGACGCGGCGATCTTGGTGTACCCCAACGGCCTGCCGCAGGCCTCAGTCGGCGGAGAGACCGGCTGGGATCTTGCCGCGAGTAGCGATGACATCGCGTTCTATGACGCGCTGCGGGCGAAGATCCTCGCCGAGGAATGCGTCGATGAGGCGCGCGTGTTCTCCACGGGACATAGCTTTGGCGGCTACATGACAAACGCGTTGGCGTGCTACCGCGGCGATGAGCTCCGTGCCATTGCACCGGTCGCGGGCGGCCTTGCGTTTGTGGGATGCGATCAAGCGGCGATACCTGCCTTGATCATCCACGGCGAGCTCGACAGCACCGTGCCGTACAGCGAAGGACTCGATACCCTTGAGTTCTGGGGAGACCTCGCGATGTGCTCGGGAGGACCGAGTCCCTACGGAGCGCACTGCGAACAGTACGGCGGTTGCAGTGAGCCGATCGTGTTCTGCTCCCACCAAGAAACCATCCTTGGCGGTCACATGTGGCCACGCTGGGGCGGTGAAGACGTATGGCGCTTCTTCAGCGAGGATGTGTAAGTCGCTGCGCACCGTGAGGCGATCGACTCCGGTGACGACAATCGCCCATCGCCGCGTGCTTCGGGGCAGATGAGCTTTGCGCCAGAGGGCCCGTGGCGCGCGGCTTATCGCCTTGCGGCGAGGCGCTGCGGACTGGTACGGTCCCTCGATGCTTCGATCCAGGTGGATGATCTTGACCTTGGCGATCGCGCCCGCGCTCGTGCTCGCCGGCGCTGGCTGTCAGAACGACAAGGGCGGCGACGATGACGCTGGTGAGGCCGGCGACGGCGACGGCGACGGTGACGGTGACGGCGACGGTGATGGTGATGGTGATGGCGACGGTGATACGTGGGCGTTCGCGGACATTCACGGCGTCGTCAACGACGACGACCAGGATGGCAACCAAGCCAACGACTGGACCCAGGCCCCCTTCGATGGCGACACGGATCTGAGCGTTCTGTCGATCTCCGCCGCGCAGCTCGAGGGTGCCGCAGAGGTTCGCTTGACCCTCTCCGGGGATACGCAAGCGGTCCGCGTCTGGACCGGAGGCAGCGCTGGCATCGGCGCGGATCTCCCTGCAACCACGGCAACGATCCCGGCGGCCGCAGGCGGCATGGAGCTGATGGTCGAGTTTGGAGACTACATGGCGACCGGCTCGCTCGTGGCCGAGAAGCTCGATGCGAACGGCGCGGTGCTTGAGAGCGCCACCATCGGACTCCACGCCGGTCCACTGTTGGTGAACCACCACGAGCAACTCGCGGAGCACTTCTTTGTCGTGTCCGTGAGCGGCAACGCGAGCATGATCGCGGAATTCAGCGAAGTTCTCGGCGACGACTTCACCCCGGTCAGCGGCGGCAGCTTTGGCGGTGACGTCTGGATCCAGGACGAGATCGAGTTCGCGACCCAGGTCGGCGATGCGGGGCAGCGTGCCGACATCATCATCGACTCGATCCGCGACCGCGGTCTCGATCCATTCCCAGAGAGCATTCAGGGGACGAAGTTCTCCATCGGGACCTGGGGCACTGCCGGGGAGAAGACCACCTTCGACTCGTTTGGAAACCTGGAGAACTCACCGCCAGTCACCGTCGACGGCGTGGAGTACCCCTTTGGCCGCGTCTACTACGGCTGGTTCAACTCGAGCAACGGCATCCACCAGGGCATGCGCGAGTTCCTCAACGCGCAGCTCGTGCAGGCGCCCGTCGAGGTCGACACCAGCTGGCTTTGTGTCGGCCACGTCGATGAGTTCTCGTCGTTTGTGCCCGATCCCAGCTCGCCCAAGGGCTTCAAGCTGCTGCTGGGCGATGTCAACGCCGGGTACGACTTCCTCGAGACGCTTGATCCAAACCTCGCGCTCCCGCGCTACTCGGGAACGCATGGCTACGGCACGGTCGGGGAGATCCTCGCGGACAACGAACTCCGCCTCTTTAACGAGGAGCTGCAGGCCGACAATCTCGATCCGATCCGCGCGCAGTTCAAAGCCGAGTTCGGCCTCACCGATGAGGACATCATCTTGGTGCCGAGTCTATTCGAGCACTGCAGTAGCTGGTCGGTCGCGCTCATCCCCGGCATGGTCAACTTGATCGTCGCCAACGTGGATGGCGAGGCGCCCAAGCTGATGGTTCCTGACCCGTTCCTGCGCGCCAACGAAGGCAACGAGGGCGAAGACGAACTCATCGCTTGGTTCTCGGCAAACATGCCCGCGGGCTACGAGATCCACTACATCGACAACTGGTACACCTATCACGCCAATCTCGGCGAGGTGCACTGCGGAACCAACGTCATTCGCACGCCTTCCGGTCTGGGCTGGTGGGAGGATGCGGCCCACCTCCTTGAGTAGAGCGTGCTGACATGCGTCCCCTCGACTCACAGCGTTCCCATCCGGACACCTTCGTCACCAACGAGATCCCCATGAATCCTTCACGACTTGCCAGTTTGTCCGCGCCTCACGGCGCCGTCCCATCGAGCACGGATCGAGTGTTGACCACGGTCAGAGTCCGTCGACGCGGCGTCGACCGTGCGCCCATCCGACTGGGCAGCCTGCTCGCGCTGCTTTCGTCCCTTGCGCTCTCGGCCTGCGCCAACGACGGCCCATTGGGAGAGGACGCCGCCACGGACCGCCAAGCGACAGAGAACCCCGATCAGCTCGATGTCTCGAAGGTGGTCGAGACGCGCGAGGGGACCAACGACGGCTCGGGCGCTGTCGAGCTTGATCTGGCGACCCGCGTCCAGCAGGCCGAGCCGTCGCGAACCCGCGCCGGCTGGCTGCACTTTCGCGATCCGGCGTTGATGGTCCCAGAGGCGCTGCCACTGTTTGCGGCGCGGCTGTCTGACACTTCGGCTCCGTCTGAGGTCCGTGTGGCACTGGCGGAAGTGCTGGGACACACGACGGCGGATCCGACGACGTATGTCGTTGCCGCGTACGCCGGCGAGGCCGACGCGGCCGTGCGTGCGGCGTTGGTGGAGACGCTTCGGCTAAGCAAGGGCGACAACGCGGCCCCGGCACTGGCACTGCTGGAGACCGCGCTGAGTGATGCCGATCCCTCTGTTCGACTCTCCGCGATGCTCTGCGTCACGCGGCGACCCGACGGTGCCAGCATCGGCGCCGCGATCGTGCCTTTGGTCTCCGATGCCGACGTGAAGGTGCGCGCGGCTGCGGCTCGTGCAGCCGGCGTCTTGAAGGTCGAGGGGGCGCAGCAGGCATTGGTCGGCGCGCTCGCCGACGCGGATCCCACTGTCCGCCTCAATGCGTTGCGAGCGATCGATCGCATCGATTCGACCTACCTGGCGAGCCACGGACTGCTCGATTCACTCAAGGCCGATTCCGACAGCAAGGTCTCGCGCCTCGCGTCCACGATCGCCTCCCGCTAGCGGGACGGGGGTCGCACCGCCTTCGCTCGTCCCCGTTTTCACCGTTGATGCGGCGAGGCGGGGAGGGCCACGAATGCGTGGTCGGAAGTCGCGCTAGCGCGCGGGCCAGGTGCCCCGGACGTCGAGGAGGCTGGGGTCGCGCATCTGTTCGACGGCGTCCTTGCCCCACTTGAGCGAGATGAGGAAGTTCGCCAGCGCGAGCACGCCACCGATCGTGCTCAGGGTGCCAAAGAGCGGCGGCCAGAGCGCGAGCACGAGACTGCCAAGCGTGATGACGGCGATCAGCATCGTGATCAGGATGCCTTTGCGTCTTGCTCCCGCGGCAACCCGTCGAGGATCCTGGTCAGAGAGGATCATGCGGCCCTGCTCACCCTGCCAGAACCACACTTCGTCGCCCTCGCGCAGCGCAAGCTCAAGCGAGCGCACATAGCCGCGTGCGCGCGCCGCCTGGGCGCGGACCTTGGCCTGCTCCAGGAGATCCTCGGGCGGGGCTGCGGCCGCAAGGGCACGCGCTGGCGAGATCCAGACAGACACCCGCAGATCGCCGCTGTCGAGAAAGAGGGGCAGTGCGGGCGCCGTCAGCTCGGCCGAGACGGGTGGCTCGCCGAGCGCAGTCGTAGCGGGAGCCGCAGGGCTCCCTGCTCCCCCGAGGCTCGCGCCCGGCTCCACCGCAGGGGCTTCACCGCCGTCTGATGCTTCCGGCGCAGCGGACGTCGGCGGCATCACGCCCTGCCGAATCGCCTCGAGCGGGTTGAGCGTCGACAGTACGACGCCGCTTGGCGGCGCCACGCTACGGGGCACGGTGAGCGCCTCGTTCCCGGTCAGGGTTTCAATCGTCCCGCCGAACACGTCGACGGTGTGGCTTCGGTCCGCGAACACGACCTTGCCGTCGCCTCCACGTCGACCGACCTGCTCGACGCATCGCCGCGCGAGCAGGCCATCTTCCCCATCACCACGAGCAACCCTTGCATGTCGTGCGCTGCCGAGCTGTCGACTCAGCTGGCCCCAGGCCTTGACCCGCACCATGACGCTCGCGCAGACGAGCGTCTCTTGGAGGAGATACACAGCGCCGACCAAGTACGCGAGAATGACCGTGAAGCTCATGCGCCCTGTGCCTCGCGCAGGCTGTCGGCGAATGCGGCTTCGCGACGTTCTTCGCGAGACGCGAGCGGCACGCTCACGCTCGATGCGGCGTCGCGGCTGGCGACGGCTGGCGCGTCCGATGAGTTTGTTGCGGTGGCGCCCGGATGGGCCGATCCGCCGACCCAAGCGGCCCCAGCAGGCGCTGGCTGCCATGCGCCTACGCCCGTCGGGAGCACCGGATCCCGCGCGCGTAGACCGGGCCAGACATAGGTGCGGAACAGGTAGCCGAGCATGCTGGGCTCATCGAGTCTCGGATCCATCTGCGGGACGACCTCGCGCTGATGCAGCGCAGGCAGATCCGCCCAGTGCACGCCCGGACGATTGTGGTGGATCGTGTGGTAGCCGTTGTTGCACATCACCCAGTTAAAGGCGCGCCCGACGAAGTTGCGCGAGTGGTTCCACTCCGTCTGCGTCGCACATCCATCGTGCTGGATCAGGTTGATGCGTAGGATGCCGCGCGCCCCCCAGAGCTGTGGCACGACGACAAAGAGCAGCGCGCCCCAGAAGTCGTAGATGAGCAGGGCGCCCGTGATGCCGAACGCGAAGGCCAGCTCAACCGCGTACTGCCGTGAGAAGTTCGGATACTTGGTGGTCTGCGCCCAGCGCTGCACGCCGTCGAAGGTGCGAGGACCCGCCACGTTGGGAAAGTGCAGCATGTTGAGCAGGTTCCAACGGAACGACACGATGTGCGGATCGACCCAGTCGGGTTGGCCTTCGTCCTCGAAGTGGTGATGGACAAGGTTGTGGCCCGGGATGTTGGCTGAGGCGGGGTAGAGCGCGCCAAAGCTGATCACCCAACGCCAGACATCGTTGAGTCGCTTGGACTGAAACACGCCCTTGTGCATGTGGTTGTGGATCACCACCGCGTTGAGGAAGCTCAGTCCGCACGCGAGCACGAAGGGTAGCGGGTGGCGCATCGCAGGCACGAAGACCATGCCTAGGAGCAGGGCAAGGTAGAGCAGGACGATCCCGACCTGGCGCCAGTCCTCGCGGCGGCGCACCAGCCAGGGTCCGCGGCGCGCGTCGTCGGGTGCCGCGCTGCTGGGCGCCGGCTCCTCATTCGCGCGATCGGGCGCGGCCTCCATAGTGCTGGTTCTAGCATCCAGAGGCCGATCTGCGGCCACTGGGACCCGTGCGCAATCCATGAGAGTCCACGCACGAAGCGCGCGGTCGAGCGCCGCCCTTGACTCAAATCAAGGGCGCGAAGTCGCGTCGGCGCCGTCCCTGGATTGTGCCCAAGAAGCGGCACTTGCCCGCTGGCGTGCTAGCTTGCGCGGCGGAACAGCCCCGTGTCGACAGCGTCAACATGGACCCGATGGTCTTGGCAACCCTCGGTGCATTACCGCAAGGATCCGTACTTTTACTACAAGTACGATCTCTCCTGGCTCGCCTTCTTCGTTGGCTGCTGCGTGCTGATGATCGTCAGCGGGTGGCAGGGCCTCGCGACTGAGTTCGGCTGGTGGATGCTCGCGATCTTGCCGGTCACGATGTACCTGCACGTGCTGGCGAACGTCTGCGTTCACAACGCGTGCCACGGCAACTTCCCGCGTGCGGTGAATCGC
Source organism: uncultured Nannocystaceae bacterium (assembly GCA_964626165.1). Lineage (GTDB taxonomy): Bacteria > Myxococcota_A > Polyangia > Nannocystales > Nannocystaceae > CAZVEM01. The sequence goes on along the minus strand of CAZVEM010000138.1, from coordinate 1,061 downwards.
CTCGTCGGCGAGATCCTCGGCGCGCTGGTCCTCACTCGCTATGCGTCATGGGAGATCCTGCACGTCCGCCACCACAAGTACTCCGATGATCCCGAGCGCGACCCACATCATGTGATCGAGGGATTTTGGCGCTTCTTTGGCGCGATCATGACGGTCAACATCGAGCGTCAGCTTCGTGCCGTGCACTTCGAGCAGTTCGGCGAGACACCCATGAGTGTGCGCCGGGAGACGGTTCGCTCGGTGCTTAGCTTCTTCGTGATGCTGGTGTTCGGGGCGACCTGGTTCCTCCTCCTCGGGCCCTGGCTCTTCTTCCTAGTGCTCTTGCCAAGTCAGTTCGTCGGTTGGGTTGTGGTTGCGCACTTCAACTGGGCCACGCACAACGCAGGTTCGCCGACGCAAGACTATCGGCCCGTCAACCTCGACCACGGCTTTTACTGGATCGGCAACCGCATCTGGTGCGGCCTGTACATGCATGGGGACCACCACAAGTACCCCAACATCTTCAATCCGCTGCACACCAAGCGCGTGCTGGCAGCGCGTCGCGCCAAGGTCCAGCAGCTTCTCGGCAACGCGAGCGGACCTGCGACCGACTCCGCGAGCGTTCCGGCGCCATAGCAGGCTGTCGCGGGCTCCGTCACCGTCATCCTGCGCTCGAGCGCGAGGTGGCTGCCCCAGGGGACGGGGTCTTAGTTCGCAGCGCGCCGGTGGCTTCTGCCGTGCGTGGGAGGGCGTGTCTCGTGGCCGCCGTATTCGGGCAAGAGTCGCTCCCAACGGCGCTCGCGGGTGCTCGGCTCTGGCAGATCGAAGGGGAAGGGCGTAATCGCGAGTAGGCCCGCCTCGTCGACCTCATCGATGAGCTCGGGGCCGAGGTAACGGCTGGCGTACTCTCGATAGACGCCCGAACGCACGAAGAGGTCAAACACCTGCGGATCAAGGTGGTTGCGGCGCTTCATGTCGCCCATGATCCGCATGGTCTCGCTGAGAGTCTTGGCGCTTTTGTACGGTCGATCTTGGGCCGTGAGCGCCTCAAAGACGTCCGCAACCGCCATCATGCGGGCCGG
>CAZVEM010000137.1:0-15101 GCA_964626165.1 uncultured Nannocystaceae bacterium | reverse complement strand
GGCACACGCAGCGCCAATGGTGAGCGTCGCGAATGCAGTTCCAAGAATGAGGGCAGTCGGCAGGAAGAAGCGAGACCGTGTCATGGGGACCGAGCATACTCGCTTGGGTCATGCCCACTCAACCAAAACACGCCGCCGCTTGAGTTGCTGGACGGCGTGTGGGCATGCGCCAAGCATCGCCTCGCCGCGACCACTCCGGCCGCGAACAACACCTGAGATAGCTGTCACGCTCTCGTCGCATCGAGCATTTCATCCGTGCAACGCCTACGTGTCTGATATGGTGCGACCATGGGCGAAAGCGAGCGCACCTTTCAGATGCCTCCGGGCTCTCCAGAGCTCGCTGCATTTTTCACTCCAGCGCTGGTGATCGACCTCGATGTTGTAGATGCCAACGTAGCGGCCCTTATTGGCCGAATTGGGCACGCACGATGGCGCCCCCACATCAAGACCATGAAGCAGGCACGCCTGCTCGAATGTCTCGTCGCGGCGGGGGTCCGTCACTTCAAGTGTGCGACCCTGCCCGAGCTCGCACTGATCCGTGACGTAATGGAGCACACCAGACTGCCTGCGCACGTGCTGCTCGCATTTCCCTTCGCCGTCGAACCTGCACGTGCTGCCGCCAATTTGGTGCGCCGCACAAATTTGTCGTTGACGTTGCTCGCGGATGATGCTGCGCATGCTCATGATCTCGCCGCCCTCGTCGAGGCCGGCGTCACGCTCGCCCTCGACGTCGACCTCGGGATGGGGAGAACCGGACAGCCGGTCGCGCACTGGGACGAACATGCGGCACAGCTCAAGGCTTCGCTGCCGCCGGGGGGCGTCCGCGTCGTCCACGGCTACGATGGACACGTCCACCCGCATGCGCCAGACCTTGCCGCGGATGAGCAGCCCGCCCGCGATGAGACACTGCGGGCCGCCGCCTCCGCATACGATCAGCTGCTCTCGCTGACCATCAAGTTCGCCGACGACGGCCTGCTCCACAGCGAAGCCGAGATCCTCACGTCGGGATCGCACAGCTTTGAACTCGCCCTGAATCACCCCGGCCTAAGCTCCGCCAACATCCCCCATCGGGTCTCGCCCGGCACGCTGGTGCTCTCCGATTTGCGATGCGAGCCCCGAGCCTCGCAGCTCGGCATTCGTGCGGCCGCCCAGGTGTTGTCGACCGTCGTCAGCGTCCGCGGCAGTGACTTCACCCTCGACGCCGGGTCCAAGGCGCTCGCCCCCGATGTGCCGGCGCCAAACTGTGAGGTACGCGGTGTGCCGGGAGCCCGAGCACTGCGTCCCAGCGAAGAGCATCTCCCCGTCACCATGCGCGCCGTCACCGAGGATTGTGACGGTGCCGGCGCTGGCGCTGCGCCGTACCTCGCACCACGGCGGGGAGATCGTGTCTGGCTGGTCCCCGCCCACGTGTGCACGACCGTGAACCTCCATCAGCGCGTGGTGTATGTCCGCGGCACTCGGGTGGAGGGCGTGGGCGCGGTCGAGGCGGCCGGACACGTCCTGCGAGCCTCCGACATTGCCGATGCAGGCCGCGAAGCCTAAAGCGAGCTCATCGCCACTCGCGCCCCCTCGCCCGATCGCAATGAGCAAGCGCAAGACCACCCCCCGCCCCTCGGCAGAGGTCCCCGAGCCGGACGCGACCTGGGCTCCCCTGCGAACACGCGCGGGCCACGACGACCGGCCCGCAGTCGATATCTCCGTGCAGGTCCAGCCCAAGGCGTCGCGAAGTCGTATCGTCGGCCCGCACGGGGACCGACTCGCGGTCGCCGTGACGAGCCCCCCCGTGGACGGAGAAGCAAATCAGGCCGTGCTTGAGCTGATCGCAACGCAGCTACAGGTCCCGCGCAGAGACGTCGAGCTGATCGCCGGCCAGACGGGTCGGAGAAAAACGCTCCGGGTCCACGGGCTTGAGCTCGTGGTCGTCGCGCGGCGGCTGGGTCTGGCGGCGCTGAGCATGCTTATGATCTCTGCAGCGGCATGCGAGAACGTCACCGAGCTCGACCTGCGTCTGGTGCTGCCAGAAAATGCAGCGGATCTCGACGCCGCGGACAACGTCAGCGCCGTGCTCTCACCAGGCTACACGGCCAGCTTTGCGGTCGATGGCACCAACTTTGACTTGCCGCTCGAACTTCCGATCGACGACGCGGCCCGCAACCTCACGCTCTACCTGGCGCAAGGGGAAACGCTGCTGGCCTGGGGCCAGAGCATGCCCTTTCAGACCACGGCCTATCCAGACGAGCTCGCGCTGCTCCTCGGACGACCCGGACGACTTTCGACCTTCCCGGGAATGCTTGAGGATCCGGACGCAGACACCCTCGTTGCGCTCGCGCGTGGTCGAGGCCTGCTCTTGCTCGAGGCGAGCGGCGCGACCTACTTGCTCAGCGAGCACCGCTGGGAAGTCGAGGCGAGCAGCTCTCTGAGCGTTGACTTCGACGCCAGCGACGGCGCACTGATCGGCCTGGCCGGTGGCGATGTGCTCCGCCTTGGGTGGGAGCAGACACCGCGCGCCGCGATCTACCGCCCCGATCTCGATGCGTGGTCGAGCATCGACCTCCAAGATCATCCTGCGCTCACGGCCCGGCCGGGCGCCGCATATGTGCTCGATGAAGTGGACGCGCGCGTGCTCGTGCTCGGCGGCGGCACGCGCACGGACGTGCTGGGGATCGATGTCAATGCCGTCGACGCGAGCACCTTCGCGACCGCCGCCGTGGACGGCATCACGCTTGACGGGCCGCGTTCGGGTGCGACGGCGATCTTCACCGAGCTCGACGCCCAGCGCGAGCTGTGGTTGATCGGCGGCGACGATCCAAGCCTCCCGATCGCGCTGCGCGTCAACGACGGCGCCACCGTCGGGGCCGCCTCGGCGTGGACGGGCGCCGCGTGCATGCAGCACCCAGACCCCGCGTTCTCTTCCGCGCTGTTTTGCGTCGGCGGCCAAAGGGACGGGCAAGCCACCGCAGATGCATTCGATCTCACGCTCGGGGCATCGCCTCAGATCACGCTTCGACCGAGCTTTCTGCCTGTCCCCGTCGCCTCGCCGATGCTCTTCTCGGACGCCGTGGGCGAAGGTCGCGCACTGTATGTGCAAGGCGAGGGTGTCCTCTGGCGCGTGACAAACGCGGACGGCGCTGTGCTGGCCGAGGAGATGGATGCTTCCGTGCCACGAGTCCGCGGCGGGCATTCCGTGCAGCTGGACACAGGTGTTACCTTCCTCGCGGGCGGCACCGACGCTCAGGACGAGGCGGTCGACCAGTGGCTTTACTTCGCGCCGACACCTGCGCCGTAGACTCGCACCTCTCCGCAACTCCTTTTTCACGACCCACCCCCCTTCTCGACCGCAAGTTCTGCAGACGACACCACCGCACGCGAGCCCGCGAGGGCACCGGAGCACTCACATGGCCGACTCCCAAGACACCCTGACGATCCGCGACAACCGAACTGGCAAAGAATACGTGCTTCCGATTGCGGATGGCTGTATCCGCAGCGCCGAGCTGCGCCAGATCAAGACCGGCCCCGAAGACTTCGGTCTCATGGCGTACGACCCGGCGTTCATGAACACGGCGTCCTGCCGCTCAGCGATCACGATGATCGACGGCGACAAGGGCATCCTTCGCTACCGCGGTTACCCGATCGAGCAGCTCGCAGAGAAGTCGACGCACCTTGAGGTTTCGTACCTGCTTTTGTGGGGCGAGCTTCCCACTCAGTCGCAACTCGATGCGTGGACCTCCGAGATCACGCACCACACCTACGTCCATCAGTTCATCCTCAAGAACATGGAGGGCTACCGCTGGGATGCCCACGCGATGGGCAAGATGGTCGGCCTGCTGGGCAACCTCTCGACCTTCTATGATGATTCCAAGCGCGTCCGCGATCCCAAGGTTCGCCGCGACCACATCGTCAAGCTGATCGCGAAGATGCCGACGCTCGCGGCCTGGTGCTTCCGTCACGGTCTTGGACGCCCGTACATCTACCCGGACAACTCCCTCGACTACTGCGGGAACTTCCTCAACATGCTCTTCCGCATGGCCGAGCCCGCCTACGCGGTCAACCCCGTGCTCCGTCGTGCGCTCGACGTGCTCTTCATCCTGCACGCCGATCACGAGCAGAACTGCTCGGCGAGCGCTGCCCGTTCGGTTGGTTCGGCCGAGACCGACCCCTACTGCACGCTCGCAGCTGCGACGGCGGCGCTCTATGGCCCGCTGCACGGTGGCGCCAACGAGGCCGTACTTCGCATGCTCAAGGAGATCGGTTCCAAAGAGCGCATCCCCGACTTCATTGCAGGCGTCAAGGGTGGCAATGGCCGCCTGATGGGATTTGGCCATCGCGTCTACAAGAATTACGACCCGCGCGCGAAGATCATCAAAGAGCTCGCGCACCAGGTCTTTGAGGTGACGGGCAAGAACCCCTACCTCGACATTGCCCTTGAGCTTGAGCGCATCGCTCTTGAGGACGAGTACTTCGTCAAGCGCAAGCTCTACCCCAACGTCGACTTCTACTCGGGCCTCATCTACCAGGCGATGGGCTTCCCAGTCGAGATGTTCCCGGTGCTCTTTGCGATCCCTCGTACGGTGGGATGGCTCGCTCAGTGGCAAGAGATGCTGGACGACCCCGAGCAAAAGATCGCGCGTCCCCGCCAGATCTACACCGGTGCCGACGAGCGCGATTACGTCCCGATGGACAAGCGCGGCTAGGGCCGGACTTGCTGCCGTTCTCGGCGGACATCATGGCCGGACCTCGCAAGGGTCCGGCCATTCGCAATTCACCCGCCGCTTGAATCATCGCGCCAGCGGGGCGTCACTTGCCGCGCGGCAGGGATCGCGCGCGGCACTCCCCGTCCGATCTATCCTCGTAGCACCTCGAAACGTGAACGCTGATGACCCTGAGCATTCCAGTCGCTGCCGCGCTCTTGAGCACTCGCCTCGCTGTCGCATTTGCCGGCCCGCCCGATCCCGACATTGTGGACGATCCCAGCGCACCTAAGGGCGTCGAGCGGGAGGGAGACGGTGGTACAGCGAGCCCCGACCCCACAGCTGCTGCCCCTTCAGATCCGCCCTCCGATCCACCGCCCGCACCGGAAGGACCCAGCGCGGATTCGGGGACGAGCCCGCAGCCCACAGCGACTCCTGCAAACGAGAGCCTGCCCCGCCCCGCACGGCGTCGCGGTGTCGGACTGCTGGTGAGCGCCGGCGTGGTCGGAGGCTTGGGGCTGCTCTCGTCTATCGGGCGAGTCGGCTCGATGGCTCCCTGTGCCAACGCGCTGGGCGAGACGACTGACACCGCGGAAGTGGACGAGCTGCTCACCAACGGCTTTACGGCGGCCGGTAAGTGTCTTCGATTCGCGGCTGCGGACACAGGCCTGGGCGCGCTTCAGATCGCCCTCAATGGCACGGCGTTTGGCCTCGCCGCGGGCGGTGGCGCCGTCCATGGGCGAGCGATCGCGATCGACGACATTCGCAGCGGCCGAGAACGCAAGCGAGCTCCGCTCGCGGCCGTCGGCGGCGTGTTGCTTGGCGTCGGCGTGATTGGCTACATCAGCTTGCGCGTGATCTCGATCGGAACCTTCTGGGGCATTCGCACGGGGTGCAGGGAGATCTACGGTGAGGAACTCGCGACCTGCATGAAGACTCAGTACACCGGCCGCATGGTCGGCTATGAGGCGTTTCAGGCCTCCGGCATCATCGGTGTTGCGATGCTTGCCGATGGCGCTCGTTACATGACGACCCGCCGCCATTGGCGAGAGGGCCGGGAGGCACGCCTCTCGCCGATGCTGGGCGTTGATCGTGTCGGCGCCTCGTTCACGATGCGCTTTTAGCGGGCATGCCTACTTTCCGCCCGCCCGATACAGCAGCGGATTGGGGACAAAGCCCGGTGTCTTTGCCGCGTACTGTGCGTAGGCGGCTGTCTGCGCGATCTTGCTGTGGCGCTCCACCATCGGCACGCCGGTGACCTTTGCCAGCAGGACAGTGATCAGCAGCGGCGAGAAGACGGTCCACGCACCGCCTCCACCCGCGGCGATCAGCCAAAGCCCCCACCACAGCAAGGAGTCACCGAAGTAGTTCGGGTGGCGACACATCGACCAAAGTCCTGTGTCGAGCACCGTGCCGCGCTTGGAGGGGTCGCGTTTGTGCGCGGCCAACTGAGCGTCCGCGAGACCTTCGAAAAACACGCCGCCGAGCACGAGGGCCACGCCGAGAAACGCGAGGAGATCGAGCTGTTGGGCGCTCGCCGTGAACGCAACGAGCAGCGGCATACCGATAACGAGGTTGCCGGCGGCCTGCGGAAGAAACACGATCCAGAGGCTGCGCAGTGCAAATGCAGCACCGTGTTTCTCACGCATCTTCGCGTAGGGGTAGTACTGGTTCGCTTCGTCGTGGCCCCAGGGTCTCGTGTAGAGGTGGTACGCGTAGCGAATGCCCCAGGCGCTCGCAAGCACGGTGGCCAGCCAACCGCGTGGACCGGTGGGCGGCAGCCACAGCACCATGGCCCACATCATCAAGACAAAGCCCAGACCCCAGAACGGATCGACGACCGTGACCCGACCCACCGCGCGGCTCACCAGCCAGAGCACGACGTTGAGCACGATCAGCACCACCGTGCACAGGACGATCGCGCTCAGCAGCCCGGGCTCAAACCACGCCGCCATCCGCGACGCGGGCGGGGCCCCGTCCGCGACGAGCAAATCCTGCACGCGGACGCTCCGTCCATGCGCGAGTCCAGCAAGACAGGTGGTGGCTTGGATCGCGAGCGCGCTGAGACTCGGCGGCAGCATCGGCGGAGTCTAGGAGCAATTGCGTGCTCGTCGAGCCAGACGCACTTGGGTGTGGGCGAGATGTGGGGCGATGCACACCACCTATTGAGGAATCGCCTCCCCCCAAGGGTGTTGCCGGAGATCGCGGTCCGCCCTACCCTCATTGCGTGCTCGCGAGCAGTCGACGCCCCGCCGTGCTGAGCTGGGCGATCGCCGCCGTCCTCCTGGCGAGCTGCGGCATGGGGCTGCTGCCCGATGGCGTCGAGAGCCAGGTTCAAGAACGCATGAATGATGCGGCCGCGCAGGCCGAGGCGACCCGCGCACAGGCGGAGGTCGAGCTGGAGAACGCTCGAGCACAGGCGCAGGCCGGCCTCGAGAGCGCGAGCAAACAGGCCGCCGAGCTGGGCGACGCTGCCGCCGAGCAGCTCGAACAGACGCGCGCTCAGGCACAAGCGGGTCTCGAGCAGGCGGGTCAGCAAGTCGAGCAGGTCGCAGACTCGATCGGTCAGGCGACCGAGTATCAGCCCATTGAAGGTGCCAAGAATGCGATCCGCTGCACGGGTGATCGATGCACGGTCTCAAGATCCTTCGTCGATGCCGTCAAGCGAGCGCCGCGGCGGCTCGCCGCGGACTTCGTCGTGACCCCCTCCTTCGTCAGCGTGACCTCGACGAACTGGCGCGGCATCAGCCTGTTTGTCGTGCGCGACGGCAGCATCCCCGATCTTCTCGGCTTGCAGGCGGGTGACGTGATCACCAAGATCGATGAGGTCGAGATCGATGGTCCCACGAAGCTGACTTCGCTCGGCAAGAAGCTCAAAGACAAGGACAAGATTCTTGTCAGCTACCTTCGTGGCGAGCAGACGCGCACGCTGACGCTGTCGGTCGTTTCGTAGCGCCGTCGAGAACGATGAGCGCAACGCTTCGGTGCATGCTCATCGACGCGGGGGCACATGGACGAGCGACGCGCATCGCCAAGTCCGCGCCGTGCCTCCCTGCTCGGGCCGCGCCGCGGGCGTGCGCCGCCCTCGAACGTGCGACCGCGTGCTGCGCGGCCGTAGCTGAGCGCTAGCTGAAGTCCAGCGTCGGGGTCTCCAGCGTCGGGGTCTGCATCGACGAACCCGCGCCGCGGCGGCTCGGACCGACCCCATCGAGATTCGCTCCAGGCCAAGCCGGGGGTGCGCCCCTGCGCGCCGAGAGCTCTGCGTTCGATGTCGTGCCGTGCACTCGACAGTTCGCGAATTTGGCGGCCAGTTCGGCGATGCGAGCCAGCGCGCTCCGGCCCGGGACGCACCTTCTCGTTGCCGCCGGCCATCGACCCCGACGGGACGCGCATGGTAGGGTCTGCGCGTGAGCGACCGGGCCATCGCAAACGACAATGTTTCCGCCGCGCTGACCATGCTCGGGGTGCTCTGCGGCCTGTACCTCATCGCGAGCCTGGGCAACCCCTACCTTTTGGGGCTCGGTGACCCTCCCGCCGCAGCGACGCCAGCGGCAAAAAAGAGCGGCGACAAGGCCAAGTCGACCAAGGTCAAAGGCGCCGGACGCAAGAACAAGAGCCCGGACGCCCCCGCCGCGCCAGACGCTGGCGAGACCCCCTAGCAGGTTGTCGAAGAACCCGCGTGGAGTGCATGGACCCGCAATCGCCATGCAGACCGGGGCGCGACGAGGGAGCGTACCGGGCGTACGTGACCGACGAGCGACGAGACCCGCAACAAGTCGAGCCAAAAGCCGAGCAAAAAGGGGGCTGCGTGGTGAGTGCGCGGCCAGGCGTCGGGCCGGGCTTTTCGACTGCCGACGTGTCGGCGTAAGGATTCGAGCGCACCTGTGCGCGCATGTGAACGAGATTTGGACATTACCCGTCCCGATCGCGTCCGTGTCGTCACTCGGTAAGCGAGACGACGATTCAACGCAGATGCACATCGCGTAGCGGCGCGCAGCAACTCTGCATTCGATCCGGCCCGGCGTGCGGGGTACTATGGGACCGTGGCCGAGGGAGACCGACTATCTGCCCCGCGCAGCGCGACGGAGAGCGATTCCGCGGGAACGAGCACAGCGAAGGCGGCGCTTGATCAAGTGCCCGAGTCTCCGGGTTCCGAAGCGAAGCGGTACATTGCAACTGGTGCCCATCGCCCGGCCGCGGCGCGCACATCGACGGGCAGCTTCGACATCATCAGCGGCGACATCGCGACGGCTCGTCCCGCGATCGCGGTCGAGCCCAAGCCACCACGCGTTGCAACGGCCGAAGAGCTCGAAGACCTCTTCGCTCTCCCGGCCGCGACGGCCGAGGCGAGCGGCTCGCATGCGGTGGCCAAACCGATCTCGGCGCCACAGGTCGCAGCGACTGCCAACGCCACGTCGCCTCAGAGCACGACTGCGACTACGCCGACGCCATCCCCCGCGCCGGCGACTGCAAACGCGGCCGCGACCAAGAGCGCGGACAAGCCTGGGGCTACCGCGGCGGCCGTGAGCGCGTTGTCCAACGCGTCCGCAGCTGCGTCTGCGCCCTCCGGGGACGCGGGCAAAGCAACAGGTACTGCGAAGGCAGATACGAGCGCAAAGCCAGCACCGACGCCGGCGGCGAAAACAGAGCCCAAGGCAGCTGCGAAGGCGAGCGCTGGCAAGGACGCGTTTCCGCCGCCGCCCGCCTTTCTGTCGGCGCCCAAGCCCAACTTTGCCGAGTCGGTCGCGCCCAAGAAAGAGAGCAAGCCCGCGCCACGACCCGTGCCAACGGCGATGCCCAGTCCGCTGGGCATCGCGAACTCAAGCGGCGCACAGAAGGCCGCCCCCACCTTGATGCCGCGTCCACGTGCCGCGACCCCGCATCAAACGGGCGGGCATGATGGCAGCTCCGCGGACCATGCTTCGGCGTCTGGACTGCCCAGTTCGCTGCCGCCCCCTCCACGCATCAACGAAAGCGGTGCGACGCCTTCCTCGGTCGCGAGCGCATTCGCGAGCAAGCAGGGCAGCAAGCTGGATGCGGCGGACGAGAGCGCAAGTCCGCAATCCCCCTCCGGCAGCGCGGGCGATGCCGCGGATGGACCCCCGCTGTTTCCCGCGCAGGCGTACGCGGAAGGGGCACATGCCGCGAGCGCGGCTCCGGAAGAGATCACGCCGATCGACACCGCGGAGCTGGTCGCATCACTCGCACAAGATTTTGGTGTCGCAGACTCCACCTCCACCGGGGCCACGCTCGAGCCGGTTGAACACAAGCGTCATGCCGTCGCGGGCACAGCCTCTCTCGCAGCAGGCAGCGCGCTGGATCCCAAGTTCGACAGCAGGCCTGCCGCGGTCGGTATCCCCGGCTTGTCCGCGGGCACAGCGGGTGCGGACTCCCATGAGGACAGCACCCCCGCAGCGATCGTGCTTCCTGCGTGGGCGGTCTACGGCGGTATCGGAGCGATTGTCACGCTAAGCGCCATCGTGCTCCTCCTCATGATCCGACCCTGGGCCGGCGCGGAGTCCGGGGACGCGCTTGCAAGCAAGGACGGACCCCCAAGCGCAGGGTCGGACGCTCTCCACGCCGCACCAAGCTCCGGAGTCGCAGACTCAGCCGCGCCCGCGCCCGCCATCGCCCCGCCATCACCCGACCTAACCGCCGCCAACGGCCAGGCTGCGGGCGACCCTGCGGCGGATGGAACCGGAACAGGCGACACCGCACCCGAGCTTCTCGCGCTGGCAGATGACCAGCAGCCAACCCAGGACGAGCTCGGAGCAGCGGACCAAGGTGAGGCGGGAGTCGTCGCAGTCGAAGATTCACCACCACCGGCAGACACTCCACCCCCAGCCAAGAGTCCGGGCAGCTCAACCCCAAAGAAGAAGTCGGGGAAGAAGACTGAGCCCGCGACCACATCCACGCCTGAACCGACGCCGCCGAAGTCCGAGTCCTCCAGCACCCCTGCGAAAAGTGAGCCCAAGAGCTCATCGCCATCGACGCCGTCGGCAGCGTTGGCGACCGCGAAGCAGGCTCTCGCCGCCAAGAACTACTCCAAGGCACTTTCGTCCGCGCAGGAGGCCATGAAGGGTGGAGCGGGATCAGACGCGGCCGAGATTGCGGCGCAGGCTGCCTGTTCGCTGAAGAATGAGTCCGCTGCCAAGAACGCCTTCAAGCAAGTGCGTCTGGTCAAGCGACCCGGCATCAAAGCCAAGTGCAAAGACAACGGCATCAAGCTTTAGCAGGTCGCGCACGAGCCCCCGTAGAGCGCATGTGCGTGCAAGCGTCATGCGGAGCGAGGCGAGAGCGTACCGAGCGTGCGTGACCCGCCAACCACAGCGGGCTGCCGGGTGGGTGCGCTGCCGTGCGCCGTGCGGGTGCTTCGAAGGCCTGCGAGGTCACACCGCGCCGCCCGCTGGCCCCAACACCGCTCATTCCACGGGCGGATGAATGAAATCCTCCTCTTTGAACTCCGCAAGGATTTTGAGGATCGCCATCTGGTTGTGCTGAACGTTGTCGACGCGGACCTGGTTGTCATAGATCGTGGTCCGTAGACCACCCCGTAGGAAGTCGCGCTTGGAGACGTAGAACATGTCTCGGTCATCACGGAAGCTGAGCTGCCGGCAGTCTCGAAGGGCGCGGAGCAGCACGAGACGATACTCCTCAGCGCGGGCGGCATCCCCGAGTTTGCGTGCGAGCGCAAACGCGTCGATCAGCCCTTCCATGTACACACCGGTCGATGAGGCATGCGGCGGGCCGTACTCTGGATGTCTTGGATCGTAAAACCGGCCAAGCGTGTCGATCGGGAGGTCGGATCCCCACTCCTGCATCGGTAACAGCCAGTCACTCATCTCAAAGATGAAGTCCGCAAGCTCCTGCTCGCCGGTGATGAGAAACACCTTGTAATAGGCCTGCGTGTGCCAAGGGATAAAGGCGGGATTGGGCTGCTGTCGATGCCACTCGCGGTAGTAGCGGAACGCCCGCATGAACTTCTCCAGCAGTACGGGATCTCGACTCTCCTCGTACAAAAACGCCCACGCGAGAAGGGCCTCCCCCGGATAGAAATTCTGCACGTCGTTGCGATTCGGCGGCTTGAAGAACGTTCGGAACGAGCCGTCCGGCTGAAACAGGTAATCAATCGTCGCGATGAGCTTCTCTTCTTGGCGCTTGAACTGGGCGCGCTTGGGGTGCTCGATCAAGCTAAGAAGGGCCAGCGCGACCGCACCAAGCTTCACCTTGGACCCTTCGTTGATCATGCCGAACTTGCCGGTGACCGAGTAGAAGTTCCGCAGGTTGTAGCGGATGTTCTCCTCCGCCTTCTTGTAGAGCGCGGCATCATCACCGCGATGGCGGGCGGTACGGATCATCGCCACCGTCGCCATCCATTGACGGATCTGATTGTTCTTGACGGAATCCTCCACGCCCCGCGAGGGATAGTAGAGGTAGAGCATACGGCCGTCTTTTTGGACAGAGCGAAAGAGGTAGTCGCCGAGCTGCTTCTCGAGATCCTCGACCAGGGTCCGGTTGATCTCCTGAATGTCGACGACGATGTTGCCGCGAAAAAGAGGCTCTGCTGGCGCCGCGCCGTTGAGTTCAACGAGGAGTTGTATCCCCTTAAAGACCCTTCCGTTGACGTTACGGGTCTTGATGTCCTCCATGCCAATCGCGCGCGCGGCCAAAAACATCTCCAGCGACTTCGCGAGATGGCGATTGCTCGTGATCACAGACGATGACGAGACGCGCTCCACCACGCCGTCTGCGTCCATTTCCATGCCAAGCAGACCGCGGAGGGCAAGGCCACCGAGCTGCCTGCGGACTTGGAGCACGGAGAGATTCACGGTTTCGTAGCCAAAGGTGACTTCGATTTGGATCAGGTCAGGCGCCAGGAATGCCCCAGCCGCCGCCTTCTCACGAATCTCGGCGATGGTTGCTCGGATCGCCGGCAAGGCACCTTCATCGCTCTTTGCCCAACGCTCGGCCTGGCGAAGGCCTCGCGTGCGGGCAACAACCTGCACGGGGTCGGTGAACTGCGCAAGAGCTTGAAGCGCCGCGTCGATCTCTGGATCTTCGCCCCGATACCAAGCCCTGACCAGTTCGGCGAGCGGCGCGAGCACCTCATCGTCGAGCGGCGAGATAACCTTGGTGCTGTCGGGTTGCGTGGGTCCTGGGGAGAGCGTCGTCGCCATGGGGATTTGCGGCGGGAACGCGCCCGCATCTGGATTGGAGTAACGATGCTTGCACCCTTGTGGCGTGGCGACAAGCGTACGCGCGCGAAGAAGATCAGATCGGCGCAGCGCGACGCGATACGCACCACGCGGAAGCTCGGCCGCGAAGACTTCATCGTCGTGCAAGCACAGCGCACGCCGATCGGTTCCGCGAGCGCGCCCGTTGGTGCTCAGGGCCCCCGCGATCTCGCCGAGCGCGACTCCGCGACGCGCAGCTCCGTCGACCATGACGGCGGCGTCGCCCGCGTCCCGCACGCGGGTCCCAAGCCTGCGCATGGACGGCGATTGCTCGTGGACGGCGATTGCCGGCCTTGCGCGCCTCATCGTGCGGCGCTGCCTGCCATCGACGCGAACTGATAGCCTGTGAGGATGCGTCGATGGAACCTTGGCCCTGTGCTCGGATCCGTGCTCGGACCTACGCTCGGTCCTACGTCCTGCCCCATGCGTGGCACCGCTGGCTCGCGTTGCCATCGAGACGGTGCTCGCCGACGCTACGGGTTGGTCATGCTGAGTTCGCTCGTACCGCTGCTCGCGGCGACGAGCGCGACCGCACACGCGAGTGATGCCCCGCCTCCCGTCACCGCCCCGGAAGACGGCGAGGACACGCATGAGCGGCCGCCAGCATACTTGAGTGCAGACATCCCACTTCCGACGCCGCTCGACGATGCTCAGTATCCGCTCGCCGTCGGCTTTGTCCCGGCCTCGCCCTCGAACCACAGCAACGGGGGCATGATCTCGTACGACTACGTCGTCGTGCACACGATTCAGGGCAGCTACTCGGGCGCGATCTCATGGTTTCAGAATCCCGCGGCGCAGGTCTCCGCGCACTTCGTCGCGCGGAGCTCCGACGGCGAGATCACGCAGATGGTCATGCTCGAAGACCGGGCGTGGCACGTCGGCAGCTCCAATCCCTACGCAATCGGCATTGAGCACGAGGGCTACGTCGACGATCCTGCGCAGTGGTACACGTGGGCGACCTACCGCTCCTCCAGCCTCTTGGCGCGATGGATCGCCGATGACCGCGAGATTCCACTCGATCGCGATCACATTCTCGGCCACGTCGAGCTACCCAACCAAACCCATACCGATCCGGGTACGGGATGGAATTGGGATCTCTACATGGATCTCATCACCGACGTCGTATCCGCGGGGACGATCGAAGGCGTGGTCGTCGACGTCACGCTCCCCTGCGAGCTGACAAGCTCAAGTGACACATGGCTCAAGACTGCCGCATGGCCGTCGGACAACCTGGCCCCCGAGGAGCTTTGCTTTGTCGCCGCCGGCAGCGTGGTGCCAACCTGGTACGCCGGCAATGACATTCAGGGTCATCGCTGGCTGGCGCTCGACGAGAGCAATAGTCCCTGCTTGGGCCTGGTCGCGTTCGCCGAGGGCGCCTACGCGTTCATGGACCACTTCTCGCCGACCTGCGGCCCGACCGTCGACGGCACGGTCGATGGGCTCACCGCCTCGCTTGACGGGGGCGCACCCCAAGCGGTCGATGCGGAGGGACGATTCAGGTTCGAAGGCGCCGCGCCCGGTCCGCACACCATCGAGATCCTCAGCGATGGCACGAGTTTCGAGTCGTCGTTGCTGCCAGTCGATCTTGATGTCTATCCCGGTGCCCGGGTCGTGATCCCCCTGACGCCGGTCGAAGGCGACGGAGACGGAGACGGCGATGGCGATGGCGATGGCGATGGCGATGGCGACGGCGATGGCGATGGCGATGGTGACGGCGATGCCGATGCCGATGCCGGCGGGACCGACGCCGGGGCGGCTACGACCGGCGACAGTGAATTCGCCTTGGTCGGCAGCGAGAGCGCCTGCGCGTGCGCATCCGCGAGCACTCCCCGCACGGCTGCGGGCGGCCTTGCCGGCCTCCTCGCCTTTGGGCTCTTGAGCGTCAGCGCGGGGCTTGGCCAGCGGCGGCGCCGTCACCGTAGGGGCCGTGTGCGCACGCCGAGCGTCTGACGCGAACGTATCCATCGTCACGATTCGTGCACGATGAGTCGTGCGCGACACGTTGCGCGTTGCGAGTTGTGCGTTCCAAGCTGTGACACAGATCCTGTCCCTTGCTTAGCATTGTACTTGATTCGCCCGCGACCGCATCGCACGATAACCCATGGTTGTCGCAACGTCGCGTCGTTCTCTCTCCACTCTCCTTGCGGTTGTCGCCCTGCTGGGAACTACCTTGCTGGCC
>CAZVEM010000136.1:6725-15116 GCA_964626165.1 uncultured Nannocystaceae bacterium | reverse complement strand
ATCAGAGCAATGAGGGTAGTCTTTGTGAGCGTGTTCATCTTCTTGGGTCCTTACCTTTGCCAGTGCGCCTCGCGGCGCGGTGCGTAACGTCCGAATGAGGGGAGGGGCCGAAGCTCTCGGTCGCGCTGTCGATTCATGCCCCAACAGGGCACAGGCGATCAGACGACGTCCTCAATAGTGCTGCGACGATAGCGTGTTCGTCTGCTCGACACCCGACAATTTGTCGCGCGCTCGGCCGGTCGGAGGACACCTTGGACCGCGCGAGCGCTGGTATCTAGGTCAGATCCGCCAGCGCGTTTGCAGCCGACGCAGAAAAATGTGGTGTGGCTGACGAGCACGAGCTCAGACGCTAACTGCGCGAACCAACAAAGAACTCATCGAGGCCAGTTCGAGGTATGCGCGATTGGGAGATCGCCCGCGCACCGTGGTCGCTGCCACACTTCGACAGAGAGGCCGTGACGCCCCGGGGGGCCGGGAGGGGCAAAAGGGGGCCGTGAGAGTGCGCAACACGGCGCGCACCCACCTCCGAGGTAGCTTGCTGGGGGGGTGCGACGCGGGACGAAACTGGCATAGTGCAGGCGCCATGGTCACCTACTTTCAGGGCGCATTCGTCGCGGACGAGCAGGCTGTCATCAGTGTGCGCAGCCGCGGACTCAACTATGGCCTCGGCTGCTTTGGTGGAATTCGTGGCTACCTGGCAGATGACGGTAAGCAGGTCTTCGTCTTCCGGCTTGAGGATCACATCCGCCGCCTCGAGCAGTCGTGCAAGGTGCTCTACCTCCGGCTCCCGAGCGACGTGGCGACGGTCTCAAAGCTCGTGCTCGAACTTCTGGTCCGAAACGACGTGCACTACGACGTCTATGTCCGGCCCATGGTGTTTAGCAACTCCGTGAAGATGGCGCCGGTGCTTCGCGAAGAGGACTCCGAGTTGACCATCTACTCGCTGCCGCTGCAGCGGTACATCGACAAGGACGCGATCGATGTTGCGGTGAGCTCATGGAGGCGCAACCCGGACAACGCGATTCCTTCGCGCACCAAGCCAACGGGTGGCTACGTCAATAGCGCCCTGGCGCGGCGCGAGGCCCAAGACTCAGGCTTTGACGAGGCGATCTTCCTGACCGAGGCGGGGCGAGTCTCAGAGGGCAGCGCCGAGCACATCTTCATCATCCGCGACGGAGTTTGCTTCTCACCGCCGTCGACGGAGGACAACCTCGACGGCATCACGCGACGCTCGCTCATCACGATGATTACGGAGGACTTGGGTCTTCCGTTTGTGGAGCGCTCGATCGGACGCTCCGAGCTCTACGTCGCCGATGAGATGTTCCTCTGTGGAACAGGGGCGCAGGTGACCCCGGTGCGCTCGGTAGACCGCAGGCAGCTCGGGGCAGGCGGTGTTGGTCCACTGACCGCCAAAATCTCGACGCACTTCCAGGACGTGGTCCATGGACGCGTGGAGCATCGTCGAACCTGGCTTACGCCGGTGTGGCAGTAGCGGACGGCCGCGTTCGGGAGTCTGCGGGTCAACGGCCTACACGGTTTCGCGAAGAGACGAGCCCACCTACGCATGGCAGACGCGACGCAACAACGCAGCGCAATCGAATTGTGGCGCTGGCCCGTGCTCGCACTGTTCGCCTTGATCTGCGCGTGGCTGGTGCCGGGCATCTCGCAGCTCAGAAACGACGACGACGTCCTTGCCTTCTTGCCCCCCAAGCATGAGGACGTCGTGGCATTTCGCGAAGTCGCCGCCGCATTCGGCATGCTGGAAGTTGGGCTCGTGGGGCTCGAGCCGCAGACCGGCGCCGCGGTAGATCCAGACAACGTCGAGCGCATTCGGGAGCTGGTCGACCGACTCGAAAGTCTTGACGGAACCCGCGTTGTGCTCGGGTTTCCTGATCTCCCCCATCCGGAGATCGTCGACGACGGTTTGATCGTCGCGCCGCTCGTGCCCAAAGGGCTGGACGACCCCGCCGAGATTCGCACGCGCGTGCTTCGCGACAGCAAGGACGCGGTTGGAAACTTTGTGTCGGCCGATGGTCGGCGCGCGGCGGTGCTGGTCTTCCTACGACCTCGTAAAGACAACTCGCCCGAGGCGTTTGAGGCCCGGGCCGAGATCCTCCGGCAGATCCGCGATACCGTGCACGCGTACTGGCCGGGCGAAGCCTATTATACCGGCGCTCCCTTCATCGAGCAGGCGGCCGCCAGCGCCAGCCGGACCGATATCGAGCGGCTCAGCCCCCTCGTGATTCTTGTGCTGGTCGTGACGTCGGCAGGGCTGCTCCGATCCGTCACCGCTGCGCTGATGAATCTCGTGCTGACCGGGGCGGGCGTCGCCATCGTGATCGGCGCGCACGGGCGGTTCGGCGAGCCCCTGACGATCGTGAGCTCGTCGATGCCGGTGATGATGGTCGCGCTCGGTGGTGCGTTCGGCATGCATATTCTGGCCGGCTACCAGCGACAGTCGGGCACACCGCCTCAGCGCGCCGATGCGACGCGGGCCGAATTGTGGTGGCCCGTGACGCTGAGCGCCCTCACGACCGCGGTGGCTTTCTTCGCGCTCTACGTGATGCCGCAGGCGCCGATGCGGCGATTTGGCGTCGTCGCCGGCAGCGCGATGCTGCTGCTCCTTGCGCTCTCGCTCTTTGTCTTGCCGGCTCTACTCTCGCTACTTCCGGCTGCCGCAATCCCGACTCGCAAAGAGATCGACTTCCCTTTGCCGCCCCGACCGCCGAGTTGGGCGCTGCTGATTGTCGGTTTGGTTGCCATCGGATTCGCGACGCGCCTCAAGGCCGAGCCCGACACGGGCAAGGTGTTTGACACGCGAAGCGAGACGGCGGCTGCGACGAACTACTTTGACGAGCACTTCGACGGCTCCATCTATCTGCAGATCGCCGTGGATGCGGACCTCAATCAGGCCGAGGTCCTGCGTGCGCTGCGAGACATGAGCGAGGACGTCAAGGCGCTTGATGGTGTGACCTCCGTTCGCTCCCTCATTGATCCGGTCGAAGTGCTCAACGAGGCACTCGGCGGACGCGCGGGCGTTCCAGAAAATTCGGAACGTGCCGCGCGCGTGCTCACCTATCTGGTCGGGCACCCCGCGATGGCGCAGCTGATGAAGGACGATCTGAGCGGTGCGTTGATCCACATCAAGCTCGCCCCCGCCGACGGCGACGCGCAGGTCGAGCTCGCCCGCAAGGTCCGCGAGATCGTTGATCGCTACGACCAAACCATCAACGTGGCTTCCGTCGAACAGCAAGAAGTCGCGTTGGCGCAGCGCGAGCGAATCGCGGAGAGGCTAAGCGCCCGCCTCGAACAGGACGTTCCGATCGCGCTGCTCGATCCCAACGCGCCTGTGGCGGCCTCGCCCATGTTCCTCCAAGAGATCACAAAGTTGCGCGATGAGGCGCTCGATCCCGAAGAAGGCGTCCTCGCGGTTGCAGTGCCAGAGAGCGAACGCGAGGCGCTTACGCCTGAACTCTTGATCACACCGCGTGGAAAGGACCTGCAAGCGTTGCTGTCGGCAAAGTTGCCGACAGCGGCCGCAGGGGACCCCGAGGGCATCGTGTTCGCCGCGGAGCATCTGGCCGCCTGGATCGACGAAGCGGCCGGGAAGTTTCGCGTGGAGGGGCAATGTGCGGCGCTCGACCTTGAGCCCGAGCAATGTGAATTGGCGCGGCCCTTGTTGAGTGAGCTGAAGGACGAGCAGTGGAGAGCGCCGCCGGAATACGAGGGACCCGCCGAGATCGTGCCGTTCCACGCGACCATGGTGGGTCAGCCGCTCATCGGAGCCGCTTTCGCGCAGAGCGTGACGACCTCTCTGTGGCAGAGCACGGTCCTGTCGCTCGCAGCCCTCGCCGTCGTCCTGCTCATGGCTCGCGTCGTGGTGGCGCTTGTGCCCGCGCTATGGACCCTCGCGCTGACGGCAGGCTGCGTTGCGTTGCTCGGTCAGCCCATCAGCGTGGCGAGCAGCATGGTGGCATGCATCGCTGTGGGCGCGGGTGTCGACTTCGCCATTCACTTAGTCCTGCGCGCACGCGCAATGCCCCAGCAACGAAACGCGCCAGAGCGCGCGGTGAAGGATCTCGGTGGCGTGGCAGTTGTGAGCGCGCTTCAGCTCGGGCTCGCGTTCCTGGTGCTCATCGGATCTACGATGCCGCCGCTTCGGCACTTTGGGATTGGTCTCGCGATTGCGCTCGCAGGTGCAGCGCTGAGTGCGATCTGGCTCGTGCCGCTTCTGATCCGCTCGACAAGCGCCTCGAGCGAGGATTCGCTTAGCTAGCGAGCGGCACGGGGCCGGGGATGACCCGCGAAGACAATGTGACGGCGCTCTGCGGCGCTGCACTGGGTCCGATGACTCGATGCGGTCCACCGGAGCCCCTGCGCCCAGGTCGCCGTTGAACGCGCTTTGCCTCAGGTTCGATGTGCACCGAGTCCGATCCAATCTCCGGGCCCTGCTCATTTGCGCGCGTCGGACCTGCGCACCGGATTGCGCAGGCCGCCCGCAGAACATGGCGTGCCCTGGATCACACTGTGGGGTGCAGTTGGTCGCCGAGAAATTCTCTAGGCCCGAGAATAGTGGGACGGAGTCCCCGTCGAAGGACCACGCCGGCACCTGCCGAGCGCCCGAAGGTCTTATGCGCGCCCTGAAGCACACGTCCCTAGTCGCACTCCTCTGCCTTGGACTCCCAGTCCTCACCGCCTCAATTGCCCCGAGCAAGGCGCAGGCGGACGAGAGGGGCGATCGCATCCTCGCCGTCGTCGATCAGAAGGCCGAGACCTTTAAGGACCAGAGCTACACCGCCGAGATGAAGATCCACAAGGGTGGCTCGGTGAAGAAGACGCTCGTGTTTGAGATGAAGATGAAGGGACTGCAAAAGCAGTACATCAACTTCACCGCGCCAGGCGATGTGGCCGGGATGAAGATCTTGATGGAGGGTCCCGGCGAGATCCTCATGTACAGCGCCGAGTTCAAGAAGGTGCGCAAGATTGCTGCGCACGCGCAGAACCAGGGCTTCTTCGGGAGCCACTTCACGGCCGAAGACATGGTACTCGCGAAGTTGTCGTCGAGCTTTAGCGCGGAGATCATCGCATCCCGCGGCAACATCACCAGCCTCAAGCTCACCCCCAAGCCGGACTCGGAAATCTCCTACGCGTATCTTGAGGTCGATCTCGACAAGTCGGTCGGCGGTGCGGTCACAGAGCTGCGCTACTTCGACTCCTCGGGGAAGATGGTGCGCGTCCAGAAGCGAGGAGACTGGAAGAAGGTCGAAGGCCAAGCCTTCCCCATGCAGATCTCCATGGAAGACGTCGGCTCGGGCGACAAGACCGTCATCAACTTTACGGATGTGCAGGTCAACTCCGGCCTGACCGACGACCTCTTCTCGCGCCGCACGCTGTTGCGCGGGTAGTAGTATCCACTTGCTGTGTCGAGCACTGCTTCGATCGCGCTAAGCGCCGCGCTACTGGCCTCTCCCTTCGGCGCAGGGGGAGGCCTTCTCGCGTCGAGGGATCGCGCGTCCCTTCAAGATGCAGCACGGCTTGCAGCGGACCGAGTCCACGACGCTTCGTCTGCGACCGAGGGCTTGGCTCATGCTGCGGACGGACTCGCGCCACCGCCCGCCGAGGCGCAGAAGGATCCGCCCGACGCTGACTCGGCAGACGACGATGCCGAGGCCGATGCGGCGTTCGATGCCATGCTCGGCCCAGGGGCCGATGAGCCGGCGACGGAGGATGGCGCAACAGATGCCAGCAGCACCACCGAGGCTCGCGATCCGACGGCGAAGCTCGACGATGCTCAAGGCACCATCCGAGCCGGTGCCGCACCCACCGATGACGTCTCGCTTGAAGACGTCTTCGGCGACGGGACGGCCATCGAGGCGCTACCCGATGCCGAAGCGGAAGGCGAGAGCAAGTCTGCCAAGCAAGGTTACTTTGCCGGCAAGCTGGAGATGCGCTTTCGTGTGGTGTCGAGCATCTACTTCGACATCGATGTGCCATACCGCGAATCGACGCTTGAGCCATTCGAGCGCTGGTCCAAGGGACAGGGACCCCGGGGCATCAGCCGCAACGAGAATCGGCTTGAGTTTTATTTCGCCTATTCGCCCAACAAGCACGTCCAGATCGTCGGCGACATCGAGCCGGTGATGTTCGGCGTGGCGCCGGCCAGAACGCTCAACGACTTGTCGTCGCGACAGATGCTTGAGCCGTTTCATGTGGAGAGCGATGCCGCCTACATCGCGCTGCACGACATTTTACCTGGCTTAGATATCAAGGCGGGCCGTCAGATCGTCGTGTGGGGTACGGCGGACAAGTTCAATCCGACCAACAACATCAACTCAGACGACCTTGAGGACCGACCGCTTTTCACCGAGCCGATCGCGAACCAAATGCTCGTCTTGGAGTATGCGCCGCTGCGGGACAAGCTCTGGTTCCAGGGTGTCTACATCCCGCTGTTCTATCCGGCACTGCTTCCACCATCTGCCGCGCTCGCGCTCCGCGATCCGCAGTCGTTGCCGCCCTATGTCTCGCAAGAAGACATCGACGCGATCCGCTACCTGCAGGGCTTTATCCGCGCAAATCCGGTGTTCAACCCCCGGGTGCTCTCGCACGTTCAGCAGCCGGCACCAGACTTTCGTAATGGTCAGACGGCGTTCAAGACCGGCTGGAAGGCCGGTCCGATCGACATGAGCGCGAGCTACTACTACGGCTTTCACGACATTCCGCTGCCCTACCTCGTACGCTCGCAGCAGCTCGCCGCGCCTAACATGGATCCGATGCTTGACAAGGCGCCGGAAGATCGCTTCTGGTTCCAGTCGGACGTCTACATGGCCTATCCGCGCATGCACGTTGCGGGATTGGACTTCACCACCCAGCTGCCGTTCCTTGGCAACATGGGTTTCTGGGGCGAGGCAGGGCTCTTCATTCCGAACGGACGTGGAACCTATCGACCGCTGCCTTTTGTCCCGAACGCGGACGCGGGTACCTGCAACGAGGGCGACGTTTCCGGCCGCACGTTCAAGATGTGCACGGAGTTCCCGATCGCCATTGACCCGTATCCCAACGATGGGGTCGCCGCACCGATATCGAAGCTCACCGGCTACACGGCGGGAGCGACATCAGGCGGAGCCTCCCACCCCTTCGTGAAGTCGACCATCGGTGTCGACTACACGGCAGGCAAGCACGTGTACCTGCAGGCGCAGTACCTCCACGGCTTCATCGACGAGTTCGGTGCCGGCCATATGGGCGACTACCTCGTAGGTGGCACCGACCTCATCTTCTTCGGGCGCCACTTGGTGTTCCGTACCTTCGCCGTCGTCGATTTTCCGCGCTTGGACAAGTCGCTGCCGAGAAGCAACACCGGACCCTACGCCATCGTCGGCTTCAACGACGACAAGGCGTCGGTCGTGGTCGCGCCCGACCTGATCATCGTGCCCCCTTGGGGCTTTGCGACCTTCGAACTTGGCGGCTTTGCCTTCTTCGGTCGTTACGACACGAAGTTCGGTCAGCCCGCGACGGGCTCTTCCATCGTCTATTTCAAGGTCACTGGGCAGTTCTAGCGCGCGTCAGGCCTCTCGGTCCCTTGGGGGGGCGGGGGGGGGAAACCCTGGGAGCCGCGATGACGCGAGCGCGCCAGGCTCACAGGCCCTCGCAGAGCGACTCCATGACGTTACGCTGTTCGGGCGGCGTGTGGCCGAGGAAACGCTCGATCTGACTGCGAAGTCGCTTGCGCTGAGGGTACGGACGACGGGGCGCTTGGCGTCCGATCTCCGCCGCGATGGCGGGGGCCTGCACCGCCCGAAGCAGCGCGATGTAGTACCAGGGGTGGTCGACGGGCGGACCGGAGGCGAGTTCGAGCAGCGCGGCCGCATAGGCCTCTGGTGCAGCGGACTCCGCCACATCCAACACACGCGCAAAGATACCTTCGCCTTCGCCACGAGCGAGCAGCTTGAGTGCGGTCACGACGTGACGCGCGTGCGTCGAATCTCGCAGGGCGCTCGCCAGATCGGCGAGGTGCTGCTCGACCGCACCTGGAAGGGTGGGCTCGCCCCGTGCGACGCGGCGCAACTCGGCGACCGTCTCCGCGAGTCGAGCCGCAGGAGCAAGCGAACCGTGCGCAGCCTCGGAGGGCGGCGGCGAGGTGGACGTTGTCGGGCCCCGATCGGAGGGCGTCGAGGTCGCACGACTCGGCGGTTTGGCTGTGGGTGGCCGGCTCGCGGCCGCAGCGGACCCCTTCGCGGACTTGGCCGCGAGCGTGGGCGGCTGCTTCGCGGTTGGCTTTAGGGGCTGCTTCGCAGTTGGCTTTGCGGCTGGCTTCGCGGCTGGCTTCGCGGGCGGCTTTACGGCTGGCTTTGCGGGCTGCTTTGCGGCTGGCTTTGCGGGCTGCTTTGCGGCTGG
>CAZVEM010000136.1:0-6625 GCA_964626165.1 uncultured Nannocystaceae bacterium | reverse complement strand
TTTGCGGGCTGCTTTGCGGCTGGCTTTGCGGGCTGCTTTGCGGCTGGCTTTGCGGCTGGCTTTGCCGACGACTTCGTCGACGGCTTGGAAGCTGGCTTTGTCGCCTCTTTTCTCGACTTCTTCTTGGAGAAGTAGGTCGGGACTCCGGCACGCTGGACCACCGCATCGCGCTGGGACTTCGCCGCTGCGGCGCCCGCACCATCACGCTTGCTTGAGGACTGCTGCTTCGATCCAGGTCCGTTCTTGCGTGTCACCGTTGGGTTCTACGAAGTATGTCGACGTGGATCAAGCACCCGGGGAGTGTGCGACCCTATGCATGCCATGCGCACCGTCGTCGACTCCGTCGCGAAAGTTTCAGGTCCGAGCCAGGCTGCGCTGACGCAGCAGCAAGCACTTTCCGCTCTGAGGGAACGCTTTCCGGATGCAATCCTCGGTCGCTACCTTGAGCTCGTTCCGAGCATCGCGGACGGTGTTCTGCTGGCCCCCGGTGCAGCGATAATCGGAGACGTTCGCCTCTCGGAGCGCGTCAGCATTTGGTACGGCTGTGTGCTTCGCGGTGATGTGAACTTTATCGAGATCGGCGAGGGGAGCAACGTGCAAGACGGGAGCGTCATTCACGTCGGCGACCATGACCCGTGCGTGGTTGCCGAGGAAGTCGTCGTTGGGCATCGGGCAGTGCTGCACGCGTGTCGCGTCGGAGGTGGATGCCTCATCGGGATTCAGGCCACGGTTCTCGATGGGGCGGTCATTGGCGAGGGCAGCATCATCGGTGCGGGCGCACTTGTGACGGCTGGGACAGTGATCCCGCCGCGCAGTCTGGTTCTTGGTGCCCCAGGGAAAGTGATTCGGACGTTGACGGCAGCCGACGAAACATTTCATCGGCAGCTCGCGGGCAAGTATCAGCGGATGGCACACAACTATCAGGTCGGGTGATCTGCGCTCGTGCGTCGATCGCTTCCGTCCTTCCCGTTCATCTTCCGTCTCGCGACCGTTGCTCGCGACGGCGCGGATCCAATCCCGTCGGCGATCTAAGCGATGCCACCCTCGCGACTTGCCGCGTGGCGTGACATCAACAGGGTGGAGCGCGAGGGGCTCGCGCGGGGGGCACTTTGTTTGCGAACTCAACGCCGTCGTGGCGCTTCCGCGCGCTCGAACTCGACTGCGATCGGCGCGTGATCGGAAGCCCGAGCATGGCTCTCCCGGGGACGCGGCGCCATATACGATCGCAAGGGGCGGAGCTGGCGACCCGCGAACCAATCGATGTGGAGTGGCACAAAGCCATCCCAAGGATCGACGAGCTTTCGAAGCTGCCGCCAGACGGGTGGCGACATGTATTCGAGAACCTTTGCTTCGATCTCGGGATCCTTGGCATCGAAGGCAATCGTGCCGGTACCGCGCTGGTTCCAGCCCTCGACGCCAAAGCCCGAGCGAGCGAGCGCCGAGAACAGCTCTTGCTCCGTCGTCCGCTCTGGCCACAAGTAGTCGTCGACTGTGCGCGCGATGTTTTGTCGAACCGCCTTGCGCGCCACATCGAGCAGAACGCTCGCGGGACTCCCGAGATCCCATGTGGTGGTGTTGAGATCGCCTCCCAGCAGCATCGGAGCCCGACTGAACGCGAGGGCGCTCGCGAGGATGCGTCGCATCTGCGTGGCTCGATGATGGGGCGGCGCAAAGGGATCAAGATGGCTCACGACCACGGCGAGTGGAGCGCCCTGGTGCTCGACTTCGACGAGGAGTGCACGCTTCTCGCCAAGTCGCTTCTCGGTGGCGTGAAAGCGGTCGCGCCACTCCGGTACGACGACCGCATCCCAGCGCCGGATTGGCAGCCTACTGAGAAGCACGTTGCCGTGCAGCGAGAGTCCATTCGGCCCGGCATGGGCACGTTCTGCGACGTCGCCCTGCGCGAGGACCAGGTGACTGTTCGAGAACAGGTAGTCGGTTCGCAGCGTCGCCGCGAGATCTCGTGCGACGTTTCGATTTCCCGAGCGCGACATCCCAATGTCGACCTCGTTGAGTAGCACCAGGTCTGCGTCGCGCAGGTTGGGATCGCTTTGCAGCGTTGCGACAACTGAGTCGAAACGCTTGCCGCGCTCGATATTCCAGGAGACGGCCCGAAGCGGCCCATCCTTGGAGCGCGCGAGGCCACGGGCGTGTTCGTAGCCGCGCAACACACGAAGAATCTCGGTGCGATGGCGGCGGTAGGGCTGCGCGGCCTGCAAGTCGACACGGCGACGCAGCGCCGCAAGCTCGCGCAACACGGAGCCGAGGTCATGCTCAAGCAGCGCTTGCGAGGTCCAGCCGGGCTGGTCGCTCGCAACGCGCTGCGTTTCGTGTGGCACCGACGCGAGCATAGGCGAGTCGACGGCGATCGTGGCTTTGGGAGGCTCAGCGCACGGCACATTTGTCGACGAGCTCGACAACTTCCCGCGCGCACCCCCAAGAAAGCGTCACGCCGCTTCCACCGTGCCCGTAGTTCGCAATCAGTGGGCTTTGCCCCAAGGAACCAACGCGCTCGACCCGTACCTGGGGTCGGAGTGGGCGCAGGCCAACGCGCGCATCAAGGACCTTCGCGCGAGCGATCGACGGGACCAGTTGTGCGCATCGCGCAAGGAGCGCTTGGGTCGTGTGTTCGTCGACGTCGAAGGCCTCGCGGGCCTCAAGGGTCGCGCCGAGGATCGTGTCGACGTGGCGGGGCACCACGTACGCCATCGCATCTTCGTTCCGCTCATCGAGGAGGATGTCATCGCCATGCAGCCCTTCGATTCTGACAAGCTGTCCCCTCAGTCCGCTCAGCTCGCTATCTTGGAAGAGTTCGCGACTGCCAAGGCCCGTCGCGACGACCACCGCGGCCCATGAGCCCCGTACTTGGGACAGATCGCTGACTTCGCGATCCACGATCTCCACGCCCTGCTGACGCAGCGCACCTTCCAGCCACGGCATGTACCGCGACGTGTCCACCAGGAAGGTGCCAAACGAGAACTCCGTCGCAAGCTCTCCCATGTGTGACGCGTCGCGCTGTTCCGCGCCGTCCGGGCCACGCTCATGAGAGCGCACGACGAAGTCTCGGGCGATGTGGGACCAGCTGTGGACCTGGGTCCCCGCCGGCACGAACTCGCGCACGCGCCGTGCGACGACACCGGTCTGCGGGTTTGCGGCGAGTTGCTCGTAGCGTTCAAGCGATGCTGCGGCCCAGCGATCCACGCGATCGCGAGGTCCGGCGCGGAAGGGGTACCAAAACGCAGGGGCAACGGTGCTGGCAGTGCGCGGGCCGTCCTTCCGTCGCCACAGCTCGACCTGATAGCCCGCGCGCACGAGCTGGTCCGCGCAGGCCATTCCGTTTGCTCCGCCACCGATCACGAGGACGGATCCGAGAGCCTGGTCGCTCTTCATCGCGTCGGGAGCTTATCATCGTATCATTGCGAGATGGAATGGCAGGCACTCGCGACGGGCGTCTCGCGCCTTGCCAACGTCGTCTCTCGCGCGACGCGTCGAGGCGAAGCGCCGCAGCCGAAGATCTACGCGTTCGCCGACGAGCGCGACGCGATCATGCGTGACGTTCGGGCACGGGTCGTTGAGGCATGCCGTGAGAGCAAGCGGCCGCTGATCGTGCAACTCAACGAATCGGCGAACGCAGAGATTCGTAGGCTGGCAGCGGACCGCGCGGAGGCCGGCAGCGGCGAGCTAGAACGTTGGCAGAAGCTGGCGCGGAGGCTGGGCAAGCTCAGCGAGGCTGAGCTTCTCGATGAGCTTGAAGGCGTTGTCGCGCTCACCATCGACGACATTGCCGGCACCTTCGATCCGACCGTCTTCTTTGTGGCGCAGCGCATCGCGCCGGCAGTCGTGGCCGCCGCGATGCGCCCGCGCTCCGCGGTTGAGACGCTGCTCGATGGTGGACACGGGGCCGCGCTTCGACGGATCGTGAACGTGGAAGGGGATTTCGCGTCGCTTCGTGGCCTCGCCGAGCAGGGCACGCTGATTTTCGTTCCGACTCACTGCAGCAACCTTGATTCGCTCGTGCTTGGCGAAGTTCTAGACCGGGAAGGTCTGCCGCCGGTCATCTATGGTGCCGGGAAGAACCTTTTCACCAATCCGATCCTGTCCTTCTTCATGCACCATCTCGGGGCCTACCGCGTCGATCGTCGCATTAAAGCCCCGCTCTACAAGCAGACGCTCAAGACCTACTCGCAGGTGATGCTGGAGCGGGGCTATCACTCGCTGTTCTTCCCGGGCGGCACGCGCTGTCGCTCGGGCATGGTTGAGCGCTCGCTCAAGCTCGGCCTCGCTGGCACAGCGGTCGAGGCATACGCCCGCCGGTGCATGCGTGGCGACCGACGTCGGCTTTTCTTCGTCCCGACGACGCTCAACTACGCCGTGGTCTTGGAGGCGCAAGGACTCATCGAGGACTGGCTGCGCGAGTCGAGTGAGTCTCAGTTTCTGCGCGCGGGGGACGAATCCTCGGTGTGGGCGCGCTGGTTGGCGTTCTTTCAGCAACTTCGCACCTATGACGCCGCGTGCGTCTTGCGGGTGGGACAGGCAAGAGACCCTTTCGGCAACCTCGTGGACGAACAAGGACGATCGCATTCGCCGAGCGGACGCGTGATCGACCCCATGGACTACGTGCTCATTGATGGCGAGCCCAAGGTCGATGCAGCGCGTGACGCCGCATACACGCGCGAGCTCGGGCGCCGTCTCGTCCATGACTTTCATAAGGAAACGGTCATCGTCGCGAGTCAGCTCGTCTGTCACATGCTCCTTCGGGCATTGGTCGTAAATACGCCCGGCATGGATCTCTTCGGTCGCATGCGCATCCGCAACGACTTCACGATGCCGTTATCCGAGCTCGTTGCGGACGTGGGCGCCGGCGTGGAGGCCTTGCGCGAGCTCAGCCTTGCAGGCGAGCTCCATCTCTCGCCGTACCTGCGTAACTTCGGTGCTGCCGAAGTTGTGGAGCGAGCCAGAAGTGCGCTGCTGTACCACCAGCGTTGTGTGTTTCAGATCGAGGGGGATCAAGTGCGCATCGGTGAGCCGACGCTGGTGCTGTACTACGCAAATCGCTTGGTACCGTGGGCGAGAGCACTCGCGGAGCGGGGCTCACCCGAGGAAGTGGCGGCCGCGGCACAGATCAGCGCGCTCGCGAGGGGACAATGACACGCGTTGACGGACAAGAGGCGCTGCGCGTCGCCGTCGTCGGTGGCAACTTCGGCCGCTTGCTCGCTGCGGCCTCGGTGCGAGCGGGCGCGCGAGTCGACGTGATTAGCCGCTCAAGCGCGGCCGTCCCGGCGGGCGTGACCCTCCGGCAGGACTACGATGCGGTCGTTGACGCGCAGCTCGTGATTGTGGCCGTGCCGTCGACGCACATCGAGCTCGTGGCCAGTCGCTTGGCGGACTACCTTCATGGCCGACACCGCGTCGTGCACGTCGGGCGTGGCCTCGTCGACGATGATCTGACCACGATGTGCGAGGTCATCGCTCAGCGCACCGCGTGTCCGCGGGTCGGTGTGCTGGCCGGGCCGTTGAGCCGGGGCGTGCTACTCCACGGCGCTTCGGGAGCTGCCGTCATTGGCTCGGATTTCCCCGATGTGATCGCCACGACTCGTCGCGCACTCTCAAGCCCGACGCTTCAGATCCATGGCAGTCAAGACGTCGCGGGAGTCGAACTCTGTGCCGCCGTCTCCAGCCTCGTGATGTTTGCGCTGGGGCTTGCGACGGGGAAGGGGTGGAGCCCCTCAAGTCGGGCTGCGCTCGCGACTCGAGGACTCGACGAGCTCGCGCGTATCGGCGCATTCATCGGTGCGAAGCAGGCCACCTTTCTCGGTCTTGCGGGGGTCGGAGACATCGCGGCCGTGCTCGCAGGTGAGACGCCACCGGAGTTCCAGCTTGGGGCGCAGATTGCCGCCGGGATGCCCTGCGCGGACGCGGCCGCGGAACTTGGCACCAACGTCGAGATCCTGGGCGTCGCTCGTGTGTTGGTGGAGTGGGGGCGCAAGCAAAGTGTTTCCGTGCCGCTTGCGTCGACAATCTGCGAGCTGCTCGACGAAGCGGTCGAGGTCGACGCATTGCTCAAGCGCTGGATCTAAGATCCTCCATTCCTTGAGGCATGCAGGTTGCTGCCGGCGTCCAAACGCCCCCAAATCAGAAAGCGCCATGCGCCAGTGCCCGGAGGGCGAATGGCTGCACGGCGCTTTAGGACGCCCTACGACACGCTGGTCGTGGTGGGCCAGGCCTTAGCCCATGCGCTCGAAGATACCGGCGGCACCCATGCCGCCGCCGATGCACATCGAAACCATCGCGTAACGGCCTTTGGTCCGCGCCAGCGTGTGCAGTGCGGTCGCCGTGAGCTTGGCCCCGGTGCAGCCGAGCGGATGGCCGAGGGCGATCGCACCGCCATGGACGTTGACCTTGGTCGGGTCAAGCCCGAGTCGACGCACCACTGCGAGCGACTGGCTTGCGAACGCCTCGTTGAGTTCGATGACGTCGATGTCCTCGGTCTTGAGGCCGGCGAGGCGAAGCGCCTTGGGGATGGCCTCGATCGGCCCGATGCCCATGTACTCGGGATCAACTCCGGCAACGGCGAAGGAGACGAAGCGGGCCAGCGGCGTCAGGCCCAACTCCTTGGCGCGCGCCT
>CAZVEM010000135.1:0-15195 GCA_964626165.1 uncultured Nannocystaceae bacterium | reverse complement strand
CGTGAGTCGTGCAATGACTCGCGTGACTTGGGGAGCCGCACCACTCGCGCGGGGCCGCTGTCTTCATACAGCGGCACGGCGAGTGCGTCGGACTCGGAGAGCGCAGGTGGCAGGTAACCCGGCGGCATCACCTGCGAGAGCGTGCTCATCAGCAGGGGCACATTCGAGTCGGGGGGGAAGACCGCCAACAAGGGCTGGTCGTACTGCTCAAGCGCCGGAAACCCACCGCGATAGGCGATGCTCGAGAACTTGTCGCGTGCGAGCCAGAGTTCGGTGCGCAGCCCGACCGCATGGGTCATCGCCGCGAGCAGCAACAGGCCATTGCCTCGGCGCTGCTGCAGCGTGCGAGTGACCGGGATGTCCATGCCGCCGCTGCCGTCGACGTTCTCGACGACCCAGCGCCACTGGCGTACCGCTGCATCGATGGGCTTGTTGCCCTTGCCTGCGATCTTCTTGGCGAGGTCGCGCAGTTCCTTGTCTGCGAACAACGAGCCACGGATCGTTCCCGCCAGCCCGAGGATGTAGTCCTCCACGCGCGGCAGCGTGTAGACATGAACCATGGGCAGGATGTCGGCATCGGACTGCATGTCCGGCTCCGCATTGCGACGCGGCATACGTTGCGCCAGGAAGCGAAGCTGACGGAGCCCATTGACCTCCGACTTCTCTGCGACAGGTGCTCCGTTACGACGCTCGTAGCGCAGTGGGATCGTGGGCGGGTAGAGGACCTTGAGCTCGGAGTGGTGATACGGCGCGTCGAAGTCTTGGAAGCGGAAGCGCGACAGGTCCACAAAGCCCGGCATCTCGTGGGTCGCCGCCGCGCCGCGGATGTACTCGATCTCGACGAAGTCGCCGATCTCAAGGTCGCGCAGGCTAAGCGCATCCTTGCCCTCAATCTCTTCGGGCTCGACGAGCGAGCCATCGGGTTTGACGCTGCGGAGCGTCAGCAGGGTGCCATCCGCCGACGCACGGATCTCGCCGTAGCGATCGATTGCCTCTTTGCTTCGCAGGTGGAAAATCTGGTGGATCAAGTGCCGCTGCGCGCCGTTCTCGTAGACTCGGGCGACGTCGTAGTCAAAGACCAGGACCGCCGCTGCGCCGGCGTCGGCGTCGGCCATGCCGGACTTGTTGTACTCCGCGATCCGGCTCAACCCGTCGACGCGTTGGTTGAGCAAATCATCGGGCATTCCCAAACTTCCCGCGATCTGATGCGCACGGTCGACCTCGGGCTCGCGCCGGATCGCGGCGAGAATGGCCTGCCGCGCACCCTCGAGGTCTCCGGCCTCGATCAACAGATCTGCGCGCCCGACGTGGGCCGCCGTTCGCGACGGGGCGTAGTCGAGCAGGGTTTGCAGGGATCGGTCGGCACGCTCAAGATCCCCGGCGCGCTGGGACAACTGCGCAAGCTGATCGATGCCCTCCAGGTCATCGGGCATGCGCTTGAGCCACTCCTCGAGCAAGGCGGTCGCACCCGGGTAGTCGCCGAGATTCGCCAATGCCTCCGCACGTGTGGTCTCGGCGCTTGCGCAGCGTCCCAGGGCCGAGACCAGCTCACGAGCGAGGCTGGCCTGCTTGAGGGCCGTGGCAATGTCGAGTCGGGTCGCGAGAACGGAGCAGTTGTTGGGATGTCGCGCTGCGACTTCCTCCACCACCCGCTCGGCCAGCATCTGGTTGCCACGGGTGAGGTGAATCCGAGCCGCGAGGAGCGAACCCTCGACGCTGCTCAGTCGCCCGGGTGGCAGCTCTGCAAGCCGTTCTGCAGCTTGCGAGCTGTCGCCGCGAGCGAGTCCTATCTCAAACGATCGGATCAGCGCACGCTCATGCGTGTCGTCCATGGCCAGCGCCTGATCGATCACGGCCTGTTCTTTGGCCGCCCCCACCCCGCCCGAGTTGGTCGGTGCTTCGGCTTCGCTCTTGGCCACCAGCCAGGCTCCCTCCGCGAACGAGCGGCGGTCCTCCAGGAGCTTGCGCAGCTCTTTGGCGTAGAGACTGACGGCCTCCGGATCGGCGTTGTCGAGCGCCTCACGAACGTTGGACCATGCGGCAAGCGGGGCGACCTGCGGACTGGCGAGGAGTTGCGCAACCTCGCTCTTGTCGGCGGTCTGCGCCTCCCACCAATAGGGTTCCGCTCTCGCAACCAGCGGCTGACTCCAGTTGACCGCACTGCCCTGGTCGTCCTGCAAGATGGGCAGACCCACGCCATGCTCGTCGGCGAGGCGCATGAGGAGGGAACGGTCGGTCTTGTCAAGTGTGACCCACAGCTCCACCATGTGCGTCCCCGGCTCGCCTTCCAGCAGCATCGCGTTGGTGGCCGCGTCCCAGCGGTCGACCGCGTCGGTTCGCAACGCAAGCTCACCGTCGACAAACACCCGCATGCTCGCGCTCGAGCTCAGCTCGAGTCGGCTGATCCGGCTCGTCGTCTTGAACGGAACTCTGACTCGTCGGATGCCGGCCGCCGGATTGGGGTTCCACAGCCGAACCAAGCAGGAGAGCTTGCCGACCTTGGCCTGAGGATCGATCTCAAACGCGCGCGCGCGTGCGAGCTCGGGGTCGAGCAATCCCAACTCAAGCGCGCCACGGTAACCGACGACGGGCCCGACCTGCAGATCCTGCACACAGCCTTGCGCGGCAAAGTCTGCGCGGAAGTCCTCGCCGCGTCGGCGGTGCACGACGGCCAGCAGGCCTGTAAGCGTGCTACGGCTGCGTGCGTCGAGCTTGTCCAGATCGAGCTCTGCGAGCAGCGCGAGGAATGCATCGCTGTTTTCGCTCGCGTCGCCGAGCGCGCTGTTGAGAAGGCGGGCGGCCGGATACGCAAGCCGACGCGCGAGCTCGATGCGGCCCTCGTCTCCCTGCGCGGTTGAGCCGGCGGCATCGCGGAGAATCGCCGCAGCGTGCTCCCAGGTGCCTTCGGGACGAAGGTGGTCATCGGCATCGATCGCGAGCGCGAGGCGGGCAAGGTTGTCGCCCGCCGTCGCGGCGGCGATCAAGTCTTGCCGGCCTTCCTCTCGCTTACCGATCGCCGACCAGGCGATCAGACCGCGCTCGCGGAGCTGCGCAGCGGTCAGGTTGGACTTTCCAGGAGCGCTGAGCTTGGCGTAGCGCCGCTCCAACTCGTCATAGCTTCCGCCGTTTTGCCGCGTTCCAGCGCAGCCACTCGCAAGTACGACGCTGGCAAGCGAGCTTGCCAGCACGCTTAGGCGTAAGCTCAGGTATAACTGGCCGCGGAGGGTGCGTGGAAGCGGCCACGGCGGCGGCGCGCGAAGGGTTCGATCGTCGGTTCCCATGAGTGAGGTGAATCGGGGCTGGAAAATCTTGTGCGAGGTGGCCATGCCGGGACTCAGTTCGCGCCCGTCCGGCGCAGCTCCAAGGTCTGGGACCACATGGTGTCGATTCCCGTTAGGGTCTCGCGCAGTTTGGAATAGCCTGCAGGGCTGACCACGGTGGCGGACTGCACGTACTCCGAACTCATCGTGACCGTCTGACCCTCGTGCTTGACGTCGAATCGTGCCTGGATGTGCTCTCCATCGCGTGTCCCCGACTTGGGCAGCGACGATGGACTCCATCCCGGCGGGAGGGTCACCGTCAGCGTCTGTCGCTCCATCGCAGGCACGCCCATCACGAGCGGGAACTTGCGTTTGAGCTGCGGCGCGAGGTTGCGCAACAGCGCGCTGTCGTGCCCTCGTGCCGGCATGCGCAGCATCCCCTCGCCTGCCGGTTTCGCCCAGTTCGGCGCGGTAAAGACATAGGAAAGCTCGACCGTGGCGTTGATGTCGTTGACGTTTGACACCGTGAGCTCACGAAGCTCCGCGCCTGGATAGCGCTGCGAGAGCGCCTGGCCGATGATCGAGCGTCGCTCGGCCTCGTTTTGCAGTCCGGAACGGACGCCGGCGGCGCTGTGGCCAGCGATCCGGACGGTCTGTGAAATCAGGGCGCTCCCATCCGCGTGGAGTTCGACATTGGCCACGACAGACTCGAGGTTGTCCTCCGGCTTACTAAACGGGATCTGGCGCAGCTTGGCACCGGTGCCATCCTCGACGACGAGCACCGTCGCGCCCTGGTCATTGGCGGGCAGCTCGCTGGCGCCGGACCACTCGGCGGTGCCGTCGAGGAAGAGGTCCTCACTGGGTACGTAGACGATCGCGTGATTGAAGACCGAGAGGCTGGCGGGCCGCTCCCCGATCGTGCCCAGATCGCGGGTTCGAACCAACACAAGGCGGGCCTCGATGCCGATCTCCGCGAGCATGACCTTGAGCAAGCTGGCCTTGTCCTTGCAGTCACCAAAGCGGCGATCGTAGACCTCCGTAGTCCGGTACGGCTTAAAGCCGTGGATGCCAAACTCGAGGCCGATGTATCGGGTCGAGCGCACGACATGGGTGTAGAGCGCCGCGATTTTGTCTCGGGTGCTCGCATTGGCGGGGAGCTTGCCGATCACGTCCTTGACCGCGTCGCGGATCCGGTCGTCGACAACCAACTGGCCGCGCACCAGACCCCAGTACCAGCGGCCAACCTCGTCCCAGGTCGCGTAGGTGCTGACGTGGACATAATCTGCGATTTCCGACCAACCGGGCATGCGGGCCTCGGGCTTGATCGGCGCGACGTCCTTGCGAGTGATCCGATAGATCGCGAGCTTGCGCTCGGGGTCCTCTTCCCGCTTGACCTCCTGACTAAAGTAGAGCTTGCGATCGATCGGTGCTTCGAGGATGTACTCGATGATGCGTGAGGCCTCGGTGCCCTGGAGCGGGACGACGTCGCCGAAGTACTTGCCAAACATGTTCGCGGCCGCGGTGTCGCGCCTTAGGAACGCGACCTCCAAGGTGTCGCCCGGCCGCAAGGTTGGGAAGGTGACCTGGACCTGTCGCTGGTCGTAGTACATCCGATAGCCCGCCTCGCCGATCGGCAAGACGTTGGTTCGTCCCAGGTCCTCGATGCGCCCATCGGCACGGCGGACGCGAGCACGACGGACCTCCATCGTCGCTTGTGAAGGATCGAAGTTGATCGCCTGTAGCTCTTGGTCGCGAGCGCCCCGCTCGTTGACGATACGAATGATGCGATGGTCCAGTCGCTCGCTGAGGCCGTTGGGGAGCACCCGCACCGCGACGCGATGCGCAAGGCGTCCCGAGCCAGCCACGCCCCAGCCGTCGGGAGTGGGTTGCGCGCCGACGGTTTCAAGATCCAGCGCATACGCGCCAAAGACATCGCCGGCGCCCGCATTGGGGTCGAGCGCGGCGACGCGATCGCGTAGTTCGGGCTGCTGCGGCTTGATCTCCAATGAACGCTGCCAGCTCGCGATCGCGTCTTGGTCGAGGCCCGACTTAGCCAGCATGTCGCCAAGATCCGCGTGCGTGTCGGCGTTGTGCGGATTGAGGGCCAGTGAGGCCCGCAGCGTCTCAGCGGCCGCCTTGGGATCGCGTCTTGCTAGATGAACGCCTGCCTCGAGCCAGAGGCAAGTGATATTGCGTCCTCGATCGCGGCAGAGGTTCTGCGCCGTCGTCAGTGCCTCCTGTGAGCGATCGAGCTCAAGCATCGCGCTGATCCGAAGCTCGGCCAGCTCCCGATCGGTCGGGCGCTTTTGCGCGAGTGCATTGCGGATCTCGAGCGCGGCGGCCTTTCGCCCGATGGTGTCGAGCTGACGCGCGTGCTCGCGGGCGGCCATCGTCGACTCGGGGTAGCGCGCATGGATATCCTCGATCCAGCGCAGCGCCGCGAGCTCAAAGCCCTCCGACGAGAGGATGCCGGCCATCACCAGTTCGATGCTCGCCGAGTCTGGGGCGACTGCACGCGCCTCCGCGAAGGTCGCGATAGCGCGTCTGCGCAGTCCCAGCTTGAGCTCTCGCAGCGCGAGGTCGGCCAGCAGCTTGGAAGCAGTGATGCGCTCGTTGGCGGTCAGCTTGTCTCCCTTCGCCCGGCTCCGCTCGACGCCGCTCTCGAGCGCGACTCGACTGAGCTTGGGATCGGATTCAGCCCTCGCGAGCATCCACGCCGAGTCGATGCTCTGCGCGATTGCGTCGGCCCTGCGTGCGACCGAGACAGCGCTTCGATCGCCGGCCGGAAACGGCGCGGTCGCCAGATAAAACCCCGTCAGCGCGAGGAGGTCATCAATCTTGGGCTTCTCGGCCGCGGCCGCCTTCTCCAGCTGGCCGCGCAGCGACTCGACCACAGTGGGGCCCACGACCGCGCCGATCTCCTCATTTCCCTGTGGTGGCGTGGCTGAGATGCGTACGCCCCGAAGCGGCGCACCGCTCTCATCCGAGATCCGCAAGAACCCGCCCCAGGATCGCTCCTCGACCGAGAGCTTGATCAGGACGCGGTGCCAACCCGCGGTGACCTTGGCGCCGTGGCTCTCCTGCAAGGGATCCGCCGGCCGTTCGCCGCCACCTTCGCCGAGCAGCACGCTGTCGACCCACAGCTTGTACTTTCCGGCCGAGCCGAGATGAAAGCCCACCGTGGTGGCTTGGGGCACGTAGATCCAGCTGCTGAGAAAGCCACTGACATGCACGCCAGGTGAGAGTCGATCGTCCAGATCGATAAATGCGTTGCGATGGTGCTCGTCGCTTGCCAACTGCCAGCTGACGGCGTCACCGGGCCGCATCGCCGGGAAGCTCTGACCGGCGACGTAGGGCTCTGTTTCCGGCGGCAAGATGCCGTCGTGGCCAGTACCGCCGTTGTTGTCGAATGGTCCCAGAACTTGCCACTGGCGAACAAATCCGGCCGCGTCGTAGCGCGCGTAGGCGCGCGCTCGCTGGCCGGAGAGTTCAAACAAGGTTCCACGGACGTAGCTTGCGTGGGCGCGGAGCAAGGGCGAACGCGAGGGGTCGCGTTCGACCTTGGTCAGCAGATCGTGAAGCTGCTCGTGCGGCAGCTCGCCGCCAAGATCGCCAAGCAAGAGAAGCAAGGCGCCGATCGCCCGAGGTGATCGTCCGCGCTCTTTGGCGAGGATCGCTTTGCGACGCTCCAGATCACGGACCCACTCGCCCGGCAGTTGCCGCGATGCGTCGCGGATACCGGGGACAAATACGTCGCCGCCGTCGCCACGCGCAGGCGTGCCGACCGTGGCTGGCGACGAGCTCTTGCTCGAGCTCGGTGGGCCGGCAAAGCTCTGCGAGCTCGGCAAGGTCAGCACCAGCGCGAGCGAGGAAATCAACCAACCTGGGCGGCGCGGCCACGGGCGATGAGGGGACTTTGCTAGAGCCGCCAAGATGCCGGGATCATGGCGAAGATCTGGCCAAAGCGCCACGTGCGATGGTCATTGACCCTCCCGCTCATTCCATACTGCCGTGCGAATCAAACAGTCGCGCACGCGCGCGTAGCTCATCTCGTACCAGGACGTAGCCTGGAGAGTCGCGCAATGGCGCCAATACCGGACAGCGCTCGAGCCAGTTGAGATCGAGGAGGCCGATCTCAAGAAGGCCGGGCAAGAGCTCCGCAGCCTCATCGTGTCGCCCACTTGCGCTGAGCGTCTCGACGATATTCTGACGGATCAGCAGCTGCATGCGGGGACTGCTACGCGTGATGTCAGCCGCCGCCTCGACATGGCGGAAATCGATCTGCTCGCCCAGCGCCGATCGTCCGTAGAGCGCCGCGAAGATCGATAGTGGATCACGCGCGAGGGCGAGTGCGTCCACCAGCTTGCGCAGCAACGCCTTGTCGCCGCGCCAGTTCGCCATTCGCATGCGGATCTGGACCGCCGCCGGCAAGATCGTTGCTGACTGAGCGTCGAGAGTGTCGAGTGCTTGATCTACGGCCGCCCAATCGCCGCGAAACGCGTGATAACGGACAAGATCGTAGTGGACGTTGACCAGGCTCGGATCGAGCTTGAGCGCGGTCTTAAGGTGCCGCACCGCGTCTTCGATCGGGCCCGTTTCCAGCAAGATCGCGCCAAGATACTGTTGCGCGAATGCGAAGGTCGGCGCGATCTGAAGCGCGCTGCGGAGGTGGCCGACGGCACGATCGACGCCGTGGCCCTGCATGTAGAACATCGCGGCCGCGAGGTGGGTCTCTGCAAGCTCGGGGGCGCGCTCAAGCGCATCTGCGACGAATCGGGTCGCGAGATCCTCCCAGTCCTCATCGCCGTGCAGCGAGGCGGGCGTGAACCAAGCGCGGATCGCTGCGAGCGCACGGCCAGAGATTGCGGGCTTGAAGTCCGGCGCCAGCGCAAGCGCGTTGGAGAACAGCGCATATGCGCCGTTGGGGCCCATCAAGTCAAAGCGCGCGAGCCGTTGCCGGCCACGCAGGTAGGCCTCGACAGCCTCCGGCGGCGCATCGCCGCGGTGGACGACAGACGCAATGCCAAGCCGCAACGCCTCCACGATCCGCCGACTCATCGTGTCTTGCAGCTCGAAGACATCGTCAATGCCACCCTCAAAGCGGTCGCTCCAGAGCTGCTCACCGCTGGTGCCTTCGAGCAGCCGGGCGGCGACGCGGAGCACCGAGCCCGCGAGCTGAATGGTGCCGTCGACGATCGCGTCGACCTCCAGCTCGGCGGCGACCTTCTTCGGGTCTCGATCATCTGCGAAGCGGGCCGTCGCCGAGGAGGACATCACTCTCAGACCCCGCGTCCGCGAGAGCACATCGATGATCTCCTCGGTCAGCGCTTCGCCGAGGTAGCTGTGCTCGGCCGGTCCGCGAAAGCGGAAGGGCAGCACCGCCAAGGCGCGCGCGTTGATCCGTGAGAGCGTATGTGCGCCCGAAGAGGGCGCACGGCCGCCGCCGAGCGTGGGCGTGTCCGTGCTACTCCGTCCGCCGGCACGCTGCATGGCAGCACTGCTCTGCCCGGGGGTCATCCCGCTGAGCGAAGCGGCCGATCCGGCGAGCGCCGATCCATCGCCAGTCGTCACGCGGCTCGCGACCGTGTCGGCTTCAGGTGAAGCCAGCCACGCGCGAAGCTGAGCGGCGAGCGTGGCCGCCGAAGTCGGTCGATCCCCAGGCTCTCGGGCGATGCAGGCGCAAAGCGTCTGCGCGAGCGTCGGCGGCAGATCGGGAAAGTCGCTCGCGCGCGGTGGGTCCTGGGTCATGCGCGCGAGCGCAATCGCGAGCATGCCCAGATCAGGTTCGGCAAAGGGGACCTTGCCGGTCAGCATCTCCACCGCGACCAGGCCCAACGCGTAGAGATCCGTGCGCGCGTCAATTTGGGCCCCACTGATCTGTTCGGGAGCCATGTACAGCGGCGTACCGATCGCTCCAACGGTCTTCGCGCTCTGCGTCGATGCCGGGCTGTTGGCGTCCGAGCGCGCGATGCCAAAGTCGAGCAGCACCACGCGTCCGGCGGCGCTGAGCATCACGTTGCCGGGCTTGAGGTCCCGGTGCACCACGCCCGCCTCATGCGCGGCGGCGAGCCCATCCGCGATCGCAATCGTGATTCTCGTCGCCTCAATCGGATCGAGTCGGCCGGACTTGCGAACACGGGTATCGAGGTCCTCGCCCTCGACATACTCCATCGTCAGGTAAGTAAATCCATCCGACTCACCCATGTCGTAGGTGCGCGCGACATTGGCGTGGGTGATCTTGCGCGCCAAACGAACTTCGCGGGCGAATCGGTCGAGTGCGCCGACCTCCCCTGGACGCTCACCATGTCGCGGCAAGAGCATGGTCTTGAGCGCGACGTCGTCTTGCACCTTGGTGTCGTGGGCGAGGTACACGGCACCCATGCCCCCCTCCCCGAGCTGACGGAGCACCTGGTACCGCCCGGCAAAGAGTGAGCCGACCTGAAGCGCGGCTGCCTGCTCGGGCGCGTGGCCCCGTGCGAGGGCATCGCCGGGGCCGGATGCGCCCTCTCCCACCATGGTCGCGTCGTCGCGTCCGCTCACCGGCCGAGTTTAGCAGTCGCCTGCCCCCGTCCGACCCGCAGCGCCAAGATTTTGCGGCGGCGCGTCCGGACTGTGATCCACGCGCTAAAAGCCGATCTTCCGCATCACGAACCGTGGAAGGCGCTTGATGACAAACATGACCCAGCCCCAGATCCACGGGGTGTAGACCATTGGGCGGCCCTGTTTCATCGCCGCAACGACCGCAACCGCGACATCCTCGGGGTTACCCGCAAAGGGGGGAGGCTTGAGCCCCTCGGTCATTCCGGTCCGAACAAAACCCGGCTTGACGCAGATCGTGACGAGCCCTTGGCTCGCATACTTGTGATCGAGGCTCTCGGCATAGTGCGAGAGCGCAGCCTTGGACGCGCCGTAGATGCCGACCGGTTTGCGGCCTCGATCGCCCGCAACGCTGGAGAAGAGCACCAGCATACCCGAGCCGCGCGCCATCATTGTCTTGCGAGCGTACTCGGCCAACGCGATGGTGTGAGCGACATTGACCGTGAGCAACTGCGTGGCGCGCAGCGTGTCGGCCTCGAGCGCGTCTTGGGTGCCAAAGAGCGCGGCTGTGATGATCAGACCGTCCATTCCGCCCAAGCGCTCATCGGCTTCCGCAACGGCGCGCTCAAGTCCGTGGGCATCATCAAGATCGCAGTGGACCACTGCCACGTGCGGCTCGTGGTTCGTGCCGCCGCGGACGCTGAGATCCGCAGCGCTCTTTCGCAGGTCGTCCAGATCACGGCCCATCAGACAGATCT
Organism: uncultured Nannocystaceae bacterium; assembly: GCA_964626165.1. GTDB lineage: Bacteria > Myxococcota_A > Polyangia > Nannocystales > Nannocystaceae > CAZVEM01. Next base: position 4,640 of record CAZVEM010000135.1, on the reverse strand, counting down.
GGTGTCCGGCTTGCACGAGTTCACGGGCGAGGGCACGGCCCATGCCCTTGGAGGCACCAACGATCGCGTATTTCATGGAGTCGCCGGACGCAAGAGGCCTTCACCGCTGGGAGCCGAGGCGTCACCCTCACGGTCGTGAGACGCAGCAGTCGCGACCGCGGAGCTTGCACTGCTTCGTGGCTGCGCTGAGGATGCTGCCGTCTGCGGAAGCATCGCCTGCGGATGATCGTGGTCGCCAAGGAGGCGTACCGACTGCGCACTTCGGATCTTCCGGTGTGGATCCCATTGATCCCGCAGTCTGGTGAAGTCCGAAAGGCGTGGTTCGAGTCGCGCGAAGTCTTCCGCCGCGGTCAGCGAGTCCTTGGCGAGATAGATCCGCCCGCCCTCTTTGTGGGTGACTTCGTTGAGCGCAGCGATCAACGCTGCAGTGTTGTCTCGCATCGGAATGTCGAGCGCGATCGAGATGCCCGGCTTGGGAAAGGACAAGATTCCCCTGCCCTCTGGGCCGCAGTCTTTGATCACGCAAAGAAAGGAGGCCCCACCATGACGCGTGAGCACCTCAAGGAATCGCCTCGCCGCACCAGGCTCTGCCTGGCGCGGCAGCACGCACTGGTACTGGGTAAAGCCGCGTCGTCCGTAGATTCGATTCCAGTGCAAGATCTTGTCCAGCGGATAAAAGAAGTCCTCGGGATGCGCGATCTTGCGACGCACTGCGACGCGCTGCTTGTGGTAGAGCACTGCGTTAAACGCCTTGACGATCGGACGCGAGAGCGCGAACGAAGGAAAGGCAAAGGGCACTGTGAGCCGTCGCTTGGGGCGTGGCGCGTAGCTCGGGGCCTCTTGCGGCGTCGCCCAACGCCCCCGGTGCAAGATGCCGCGGCCCATGCCCTGCCCTTGCTTGATGCAGTCGATCCAGCCGACGGTCATCGGCCACTGCGCCGCGGACTCGGTGAGCAGCTTCTCAAAGGCATCGATGTTTGGGGCCTTCACCGTCTCGGCAAAGATCCACGGTGAGGGCACGGCTTCCATCGCCAGCTCGACCTCCAGGATGTGGCCCAGCAGCCCCATCCCGCCCACGCAGCCCCAGAAGAGCTCGCTCTCTTGGTCCGGTCCGCAATCCAAGATGCGACCGTCCGCGACCCGAACGCGCAACGACCGGACGTGCTCGCCGATCGTGCCGTTGACGTGATGATTCTTGCCATGCACGTCGGCGGCGACCATTCCGCCCAGCGTCACGTATTGGGTGCCCGGCGTGACGGGCACAAACCAGCCGCGGCGGAGCAGCAGTCGATTCAGCTCACGCAGGCTGAGTCCCGCCTCCGCCCGCAGCACACCGGTGCTTGCGTCGAAATGGAGGATTCGGTCCGCGAGCTGTGTCCCGGACACGACGAGGTGGTCGGCCGGTGGCAGCGCAGAATCTCCGTAGGCCCGCCCCAGCCCGCGCGAGAGCACGCTGTGCTCAGTCAGCCGCGCCAAGTCCTCCCCTAAGCGAACGTGGCCGGGCGTACTGTGTCCTCCCCAGCCGCGGATCACTTCGGTCGGCCCGGTTGGCGCAGTCGCGCGCTGCATGGCTGGTCGCGTCACCGGTGCTCAAGATACGCGCTGGACCTGCTTAGCGCAAAAGCCATCTATTTGGGTGATTCTGAGCATGCCGGGTGGCGAAGGCGAAGGGGCCCGTCTACACCGCACTCATGCTTCGCCTCCTCAGTGTCTGCGGCACCGCACACGACGACAGCCGGCTCCCTCGGCTCTTGGAAGTCGCGGAAGCTGCGGCCGCTCAGGCTGGCGCGCGGGTCGAGCGCGTGGACCTATTCGCCATCGATCTCCCGGTCATGCGATTCGGCGATGCGGAGCAGTCACATCTCCCACAAGTGCAGCGGATCCGGGAGGCCGCCGCCCAAGCCGATCTCTTCCTGATCGGGACGCCCGAGTACCACGGCAGCATGTCCGGCGCGCTGAAGAACTGGTTTGACTTCCTCTACGAGGAGCTTGCCGGCAAGGTCGCGGCCTTCGTGGCGACTACGGGCGGTGGCGGCGGCGACATGTCGCTGGTCGCAGCCAAGAACAGCTTTCAGTGGTGCCACGGCTTCGTGTTGCCCTTCCATGCCGCCGCCCGCGAACGCGACTTCGCCGACGGGCAGCTGCAAAGCGAAGCAATACGCGAACGACTCCAACGCATCGGTCACGATCTCGTTCGCTTCGGCGGGCCCTTACGCGCCGCTTGGGAAGATGCGCGAAGTGCCGCCCAACGCGAAGGTCCATCGGTAGCGGCGGGCTTTGCCGGGCTGCACGCGCCTTAGATGCCCGATGCGCGGATGCCCTGATGCACCGACGTACTGATGCGCTGACGCACTGACGGACCGATGCAGTGATGCGCTACGTTTCGCGCGGCGGAGAGCAAAGCACATGCGAATCTACCTCACGACCTGTGGTGTCGCCGACGCCGAAACGCTCGTGCGGAGCCTGCTCGATGCACGGCTCATCGCGTGCGCGAACATCATGGCACCGCATCGCGCGATCTATCGATGGCAGGGCGAGATCTGCGAGGACGATCAAGAGGTCCAGATCTGGATGGAGTGCGCTGACTCGGCGGCAGCGCAACTCCGTGCCCGCCTCGAGCAGTTGCATCCCTACGACACGCCCAAGATCCTCGAACTGCAGGCGAGCTGGACGCTGCCAGCATTTGCCGCATGGTGTGCGGAACAGACCGAGCCGACTCGGCCAGACCCGAACCCTGATAACGTGGCGCGATGAACCCTGACCATCGAATCCGCGCCGGATCGAATGGCTCGCCCGCGGACATCTCTGTGTTGCCCGAGCGCCGCGTCGTATCTTGCCGAACTGCTGATGGAACTCCCGCAGCCAAGACGTGGGCGTCCCTGCTCTGCCTTCTCGCACTGAGCGGCGCGCCCGCCTTGCTCGCGACCGCCTGCGGCGCGAGCAATGACGCTGACGACACCGCAGGCGACGGTGACGGAGACGGTGACGGCGACGGTGATGGAGACGGTGACGGAGACGGTGACGGTGATGGGGACGGCGATGGAGACGGCGACGGTGACGGCGATATCCCCTACGAGCAGCCCGGACCCTTCGCGGTTGGACACCAGCGCTTTGAGCTGACCGTGTCGATGGACAGAACCCTCAGCGTTGAGGTGTGGTTTCCGGTCACGCGCGCGGGCGTCGGACACGCGATGGCCGAGTTCGAGGATGACCCGGACCGACAGACACTGATCCAGGGTTTGGTCGACAGCGCCGACGCGACCTGCATCTCGGCGAGTAGCGTCGCGGGTCGAGACGCCGCCCAAGACGTCGCCCCTGACCCCTCGGGCCAAGGTTGGCCGGCCGTCGTCTTCTCGCACTGTTTTGATTGCATGCGATTCGAGGCCTTTAGCGTGGCGCAGCACCTCGCGAGCTACGGCATCGTTGTGATCGCTCCCGACCATCGCGGCGGCACGCTCTTTGAGTCCAAGGCCGGCATGCCAGGTCCGCTCACGGACGAGTTCTTGCTGGTTCGCAGCGCCGACCTTTCCGCGACGTTGGACGCGATGCTCGACGCGCAAAGCACAGAGGTTCCGGCCCCGCTTGTCGCCATCCTCGATCCGTCGCGCATCGGCGTGATGGGGCACAGCTACGGGGCCGCGACCACCGGCCACGCGCTGACGGCGGACACCCGCTTCGTCTCTGGACTTGCCATCGCCGCGCCGCCGGCCAATCCGCTGTTCCCCAGCGTCGATCTCGCGCAGATCCAGGAGCCGATGCTCTTCCTGCTCGCGGTCGAGGACAACAGCATCTCCAACTTCGGCAACAACCTCATCAAATCGAACTGGGCTTCGCTGGGCGCCGATGGATGGCTGGTCGAGGTTCAAGACGCGGGCCATTGGTCCTTCTCCGATATCGCAGGTCTCGATCCGGCCTTCGCGGCTGGTTGCGGCGAAGACATGCGCATGACCGATCCCAGTCAGACCTTCACCTACCTCAACAACGAGGTCGCGCGTTCGATCGCCAAGACCTACGCGGCGCGCTTCTTCCTCGCGACCTTGCTCGATGACCAGGCTGCACGCGAAGCTCTGGCGCTGAGTACGGATCCGTCGATCGTCACTGTGTCGGTCCACACGCCGTAGCGGGCAGCGAAGGACCAAAGCACCTCATAGCGCCGACACCGACGCGACCGATGCATCGGCTCATCCGGATCGCCGTACCCTCCTCCCCATGACGCTCTCCTCTCGAATTGCGCGCAAGCGTTGTCGTTGGCGTCAAGAACGGCGCCTGCGCACTCGGTTTCAGCGGGCCCCTGCCCTGGTCCAGCGGACGAGCCTCGCGCTCGCGATCCTGATTGGCGGCTGCACCCAAGATTCCGGCGACGACGACGGCGACGACGCGGGAAGCTGCACGGACGAGCTTGGTGAGGTCGGCTGGTGGCGTCCAAGCCCTGGCACGACTTGGCAATGGCAGCTCACCGGTGCGATCGACACGTCCTTTGACGTGGAGATGTACGACATCGATCTCTTCGATGTCAGCGCGGCGCAGATCGGGCAACTCCACGACCAGGGACGCATCGTGGTCTGCTACTTCTCGGCAGGAAGCTTCGAAGAGTGGCGCCCAGATGCAGCGATGTTTCCCGACGCCGCGCTCGGTGAGCC
>CAZVEM010000134.1:0-15212 GCA_964626165.1 uncultured Nannocystaceae bacterium | reverse complement strand
GATCGGCCGGCGCATCCGAGGCCGACGCCTCGTCGAGGGCGTGCAGCACGGGTGAGGTCTCGTTGCTCATGCTCCTACCAGATTCTCGAGTGTCTCTCGTTCGAGCGGTGTCTCTTTGGCTTGTGACGCAAGGGACCGGATCCAAGCGGTCTCGATCCCGATCCCTGCGCGCTCCGAGACCAGCGCCAGTAGGCCCTGATCTGCATCTTCAAATCGCTTCTTTTGCGGGAGGAATGCTTCCAGCCGGACGACGCCGACCAGCCGGGATCCGGCATAGAGCGGCAGCCAACCCAGCGCTTCATCGCCGCCGGACTCCTGGGCGCCCTTGCCGCTACTTTGGGCAGAGACGCCGGTTGAAACTCCAGTCGCACTCAGTGGATCGCCCGCGACCCAGGGCCGACCCAGCCGAGCCGCCGACTGCAGCAAGGGGCTGTCGAGCTCGATCACCGACTGCTCTCCAAGCCCGCGAAGCTCGGCACCTTCGCGCTGGAGCGCAAAGATGCTCTGCCGCGCCTCGTCGGCAAGGAAGACGGTGAAGCGCCCCACGCCCACGAAGTTCAAGAGCACCTCGGTGATGGTGCGAAGCACCTCCTCAAGCGTGTTGGCGGATTGAAACTGTGAACCCGCAACAAACATGCACGCCAGGTGATAGTGCTCAGCCTCAAGGGCATCGAGGCGCTCGCGATAATCACCGCTGGCCTGCTCGACGTTGCCGGCGAGGCGTCGAATTTCATCGCATTCGCGTTCAAGCGCGCCGACGCGGCGCATCAGCAGCGTGACGACTTCGCTGGCTTCGAGTCCCGGCCCGACCGGCTCGATGCTCTGTCCGCGATCCTGGGCGAGCTGGTGACGCAGGCGCTCATTCTCGTCGATGAGATCGCGCACGAGCGACTCGCCCTTCTCGAAGAAGTCGCGCAGGAACGCCTCCGTCTTTGCCGGCAGGCTGCCAGGCGCGGGACCTCCTTCCGTCACGCGCAAACCATATCACAGCCTTGCATCCCTCGGACCCTCGACCGACTTCGCTTGCAGCGCAAGCCTACTGTGCCCGACACAGCGCCCCGCGGCGGTGTCCGTACCGGTGTGCTGATTCCGCGCGGAAGCACGCTTGGCCCAATATCTAAGTAGGGACGCACCCCAGGGGCACCCGATTTCCCTGGCGTGCCAGGATGCCTTCGGGGCCGTCCGTGGCCAGCAGGCTGTCGAAAAAACCGCGCGGCGCATGGCCGGGCCCTCGCCATGCAGCCCTTTGATGCTCGTCGGTCACGTACGCCCGGTACGCTCCCTCCTCGCGCCTCGGTCTGCATCGCGACTGCACGCGCATGCACTCCACGGGGGTTCTTCGACAGCCTGCTAGGCGCGAGAATGAACGGGGTCGGGCACCCGGCGAGCGTCGAGACACATCGCCACGGACATCATCTGGAGGCCCAGTCGCGGGTGAATCGAGTGAGGGACGCTCCCTAGCCCTTCCGGAGCTCGAGTCCGCGGGAGAAGTTCTCAACCTCGGCTGCCAGACCATCGAGCGAGAGGGCCCGCTCCACCACGCCAGTGTCGACCGCACTCTGGGGCATGCCGGGCATAACCGCGGTGGCCGGATCCTCGACGAAAACGCGCCCCCCCATCTCCGCCAACGTGATGGCCCCTTTCGCACCGTCCGAGCCCATTCCTGTCAGCACGACCCCCAATGTCTTGTTGCCAAAGTGCTCGGCCGCGCTCTTAAAGAGCACATCCGCGCTTGGCGTGATCATCGGCGCTCCACCCTTGGGCTGTTCAGGTTCGATCAAGCGGATCCGCGCGAGCGCGGGGGCCGGCGCGGGCACCAGCTCGATGTTTTGCTGTCCCGGCGCGACATACACCACGCCTCTCGCGAGGGTCATCCCATCCTGTGCCTCCACGACGCGAAGCGCGAGCACGCGATCCAAACGTTGGGCGAAGGCTTTGGTGAAGCGAGGCGGCATGTGCTGCGCGATCACGACCGCGACCGGAAGCTCTTCGCCCAGCGGCGCAAGGAACTGCTGAATCGCCGGCGGTCCGCCCGTGGAGGACGCGACCACGACAATGCCCGTCGCCGGCTCGGTCGGCAGCTCGCTTCGAGGCTCGCTGCGCTCCGCAGGAGGCGCAGCGCGAACCGCCGCTGCCAGCGAGTCTGCCCGTTGCTTGAGTCGGACGGCTTGGAGGCGCCGGACCAGCGCGATCTTGTCGCCGAGCTCATCTGCGATCTCGCGAATGTCGGGGCTGATGTGTCGCGCCGGCTTGGCGATGAAATCCATCGCACCAAGCTCAAGCGCGCGGAAGACATTCTCGCGCTGCGAGTAGCCCGAGATCACGATCACCGGCGTCGGCCTCCTGCTCATCAACAGACGCAAGAAGGAAAAGCCGTCCATCTCCGGCATCTCAAGGTCAAGCGTGATCGCGTCCGGCTCGGTCTCAAACGCGACCTTGAGGGCCTCCTTGCCGTTGACGGCGCGGCCGATCACCTTCACGCCAGGACGGGCCTCGAGCATCTGCGTGATGGTCGACCGGTTGTACGCCGAGTCGTCCACGACGAGCACGCGCAACTCTGGCAGTGTCGACGCTGCGAAAGAGCCCGAGCCGGCCGCGCCAGGTTGTGCGACGTCACTGCTCATCCGCGCTTCTCCAAGGGCTTGCGGTAGACCAGATCCTTGTCGAGCGAGACAAGATCGAAGCGGCTGGTGACGTTGAGCAGGCTCTCGGAATGTCCCAGCAGCAACCAGCCGCCAGGCGTGAGCGCATCATAGAAGGCATCGACGACGCGCGCGCGCGCCTCATGGCTCAAGTACATCAACACGTTTCGACAAAAGATTACATCGCACGGACCCAAGAGGCGATAGCGATCGCCGGCCAGAAGATTCAGCTGACCAAACGAGCACAACGCGCGCACCTCGTCGCGCAATCGATGTCGTCCATCGACCTCCGTGAAGTAGCGCAAGAGCATCGCGTCGGGCGTCGTACGAAACGACATCGCGCCATACACGGCACCGCGCGCGGTCGTGAGCACACGACGACTGATGTCGGAGCCAAATACGCGCGTGTACCAGTCGCGAAATCGCCCATCCTCTAGCAGCAACATCGCGATCGTGTATGCCTCTTCGCCGGTCGAGCAGCCCGCACTCCAGATGCCGAGTCGCTTGCGCGAAGTCAAGCGCTTGGCGACATCATCGAGGATCGGGCCGCGAAACGCGTCAAGCTGGTATTGCTCGCGAAAGAAGTAGGTCTCGTGCGTGGTGATGCGCTCGACCAACTCCTCCATCTCTGCCGGGCCACCCGGGTCGTAGCGCAGATAGTGGTAGTACTCGCGGTACGAGCCAAATCCGAGCGCTTCGAGCCGCGGGCCAAGGCGGCGCTCAAGGAAAAAGCCGGCCTCAATACCGTGGATGATGCCGCAGTACTCGTGGATGGCCTCTTGGATGAGCCGGCCCTCTTCGGGGCGGATCCGAATTCGAATGCCGGCGAGCGCCGCGAGCTTGTCGTCGTCGATCACGCGTCCTCCGGTGCGAGCGCATCGAGGCGCGAGACCGCGCGTTGGAGGTGTTCGACGACAAGTGGATCGGACTCGGTCTCAAGCGCCCGCCGCAGCGAGGGCAGCGAGGTCGCGTCCGCGCGCGCGCTGAGCACTTCGGTCGCGGCGAGGCGCACGTCCCAGCGCGCATGCGAGAGCATGCCGAGCAGCGCCGCGGTTGCGCGATGCGCTGCGAATCCGCTGAGCGCTCGGGCGGCCGCCTTGACGACCTCGTGATCGCCGGCGTTGGTCAGGCTCATCAAGAGCGCGAGGTCTTGCTCTTGACGCGAGCGACCGAGCCCTTCAATCGCATGCACCACCACGCTGGGCGAGGGGTCATCGAGAATGATCTCGCGCAAGCGCCCAGTGGTAATCGGATTGTCGATCGCAACGAGCCCCGCAACCGCGGCCGCCCGTACCAAGGGGCTCGCGTCGCTGCTGGCGCCTAGCAGCGGCTGCACGCCCATGGACGAGCGCAGCAGACCAAGACTGCGGCACGCTGCGGCGCGAACCGAGGGTTCTTCATCGGCAAGCGTGAAGCACAGCGCCGAGGCCCCTTCGTGCTCGCCGGGAATGCGCCCAAGTGCAGTCGCAGCGGCGACGCGCACCGCGGCATCGCTGCTTCCGAGCAGCGACACCAGCGGTGCGACGTGCTCGAGCCGACCGAGACGCGCGGCGATCCGGCAGAGGTTTCTTGCGAGCGCACCGTGCTGCGGCCAGATCGCGCCGACAAGCAGGCTCAGTTCGTCGCCACGCGCTCCGCCCACGCGGTTCGCAACCTCGGCGAGCGCCTCGGCCGCGCGTTCTCCCAGCACACCCTCCTGGGCGCACGCGCGGTAAAGCGCCGCCATCGCGCGGCGGCCACCGACGGACTTGAGCGCTTCGGCGGCCGCACTCGCCATGCTCGGATTGGGCTCCTCAAGCGCCGCGCTGAGCAGATCGGCGAGGCGCGGATCGACCGACTCAGGCGTGAGTGCGCCGATGAGTCGAAACAGCGGCTCGCGGCGCGTCGACTTGAGCTGGCCGCTTGCGGCAACCAGCACGGTATTGGCCGCGGGCCCTAAGCGCTGCACCAAGATGACGCCGTGCTCATGAGCGATCGCGTCCTCCATGTGGTCCATGATCCATGGGAGTGCATCTGCGTCGCCGGCAAAGGAGGCGAGGATGATCGCGGCGCGCCACACGGCCGGATCGCGATGTGAGATCAGCTCGCGAACCATCTTGCGTGCGGGCACCCCCAGGCCGGAGACCGCGAGCGGGACGGTGCTCTTGGTGTTGGGTCCAAGTCGCTCGTGCAACCCGGCCAGTGCAACGCATGCCGCAGCGCGAACGCTCGGCATCGTGTCGGTGAGCAACGGTACGAGGTGCACGACCGCCTCAAGCGAGCTTGAGATCCCCAACGCGAGCACCGCTGCGCGACGAGTCGTCACGTCGGTCAGGTGCGGCAGGATGTCCTCGACTTCAAGCGACCATTCGCGCTCGACCAATGCGTCGAGCGCATGCAGGGCCAGCAGCGGCGAGGCACTGCGGAGGATCCCGACCAATGCTCTGCGCGATGCGTCGCCGCCGATCTTGCCCAGCGCGGTGGCGGCGGCGGTGCGCAGGTTCTCGTCGCATTCGCTGTCCTGCACGATGCTCGCCATCAGGCCCGATTCGCCAGGTCCACCGATGGTGGCGAGGAGGTCCAGGTAGTGGCGGGCCGCGCTTTCTTGAACGTCAAAGCGCGCCAGCACGTGCGGTGTCACGACTCGACCGAGGTGCCCTAGAACCTCCATCGCTGCCGCGCGCGCGCTGGCCGTCGACGGCGCCGCGACGAGATCGAGCAACTCCTCGATCGTGGCTGCCAGCGTCGATGCGTCCGGAAGTTCGTGCATGAGGGCGCGCAGCAGCGACTCGGTGGCTTGCTTGCGCGCCGACCAACTCTCCGACGCAAACGCGTCCCGCACCTCTGCGGTGACCATGGTGTGTTGGGCCGATGTCGCATTCATCGGCCGCCTCCGCCCTGTGTACCGGTCGCAAGGGCGTTGGGATGCGCGTGCGCGGTTGCTCGTCGCGCGTCATCTTCGATCCCCAAGTGAACGATCGCGAGGACCGCCTCCTCCAGCGAAGAACTCGACGGTGCGGAAGACGAAGACCCCAGGTGGGCTGAACCAGAGGTCTTCGCCGCGGACAGCGTGCGACGCAGCGCGTCGTCGTGGCGGCTGAGATCCGCGTAGCGCTCGGCGTGCTCCAAGATCAGGCATGCCGCCTGAAACGCGAGTCGCTGGTCGCCAAGCGCTAGGATCGACGCGCTCTGAGTGGCCTCCGTCGCCGCTGCGGCCGCGCCCGTCTGCGCGGCGCTCGGATCGTCGACAACCAGGCCGGGTAGGTCGCTGCCAAGCCGATGTACCTCGACCCACGCGTCCGCGCCGTAGAGCTGCTTTGGAGCGCGCTTGTAGGCGCCCCGCCCATACACGGTGCCAACGATGACGACGGGCGCGACGTAGCGACCGCGTGCCTGGGCGATGATCGACTCGATGTCCGCACCGACGATCGCGGCATCGACCGCGAGCGCCCATTGGCCCTGCTCCACGGCGATCGATTCGAGGGCTCCCTGGAGCTCATCCAGATCGGCGCACAACTCCACCGCGACTCCTGCGGCCGCCAAAACTTGCGCACAGGCACGCCGGACCACACCCGACTCATGGGCGAAAATCACGGTGCTGCGCCGCGGCTGACTCACCCGCGAGTGCCTCCACCGCTGGAGGACGCTGAGGCCGCGCCGCCGCCGACAAGGCCCTCCAGGTTGAGCACGAAGACCACTTCATCGTCGGCGTGGCAGACACCGCTAAAGAATGCGGCCTGACCAGGGGCCGAGAGCATCGAGGGGGCGGGCCGGACGGCATCTGCAGCGACGCGAAGCTCTCCGATCACTCGATCCACCTTGAGGCCAATGATGCGGCCGCGGACCGACACGATCACGAGCTTGTTGAGGCGTTCGATCTGGGGGTCGATGCTGACTGCGAAGCGCCGCCGCAGATCCATCACCGGAATCACGACACCGCGCAGCTGAATGATGCCTTCGATGATGTCGGGCGCGTGCGGCACGGCGCGGATCGGGTACGGTGCCGCCTGCAGCACCTCCTTGATGCGCATGATGTCGACGCCGTACAGGCCCGATCCGACATAGAAGCCGGCGAGCTTGAGGACGTCATCGTCGCTTCGCGCCTCATCGTCGCGATCGCGCTGGCGTCCACGTGCGCTCCCGAGGCGGCTCATGCCGACCTCCGAGTGGGGTCCTGCACGGTGTCGCGGCGACCCGTGACACGCGGAGGCGTCGACGGCATGCGCGTCGCCTGTCGCCGCACACGCGGACATCCTTGGGTGCTTCGCAATGGTGCGTTCATCTGCATGAGGACGGTCCTTGGGAGAGCAAGCGAGCTAGGCCTGCGATAGCTCGCGGAAGCATTGCGTAGTGAAGTCAGACACGCGGGTAGACGGCGACTTGGGCTAGCCCCCGGTGGAGAGGGTGCGAAACGAGCTCTGGACGAAGTCGCGACGATCGAGAACCGTCGAGAGGTTGAGGATGATGATGATGTTGCGGCGGTGTCGACCGAGCGCGCGAATGAAATCCGCTCGGGTCGTACCGATGCCACCAGGGGCGTCCTCGAGATCCTCGGGAGGAAGCGAAATGACCTCGTGCACCTCATCGACGACCATGCCAAACAGCTCGTCTTCGTGATTGACGATCAGCAGACGAGTCGCACGCGTCGGCGGCGAGGATGGCATGCGAAGCCGAGTCGCCAGATCGATCACGGCCATAACGCGTCCGCGCACGTTGCCGATGCCTCGAACAAAGGCAGAGGTACGCGGCACCGGCGTGGTGATCACGGACTTTTGGATCTCGACGATGTCGTTGATCGGCAGGCCGTAACGCTCGTCTCCGAGCCGAAACGTCACGTAGCGCTCAAGGTCCCGTCGCAGCTCTCGCTTGTAGCCGTGTTCGTACTCGGTCTCGGAGGCGAGATTGTCGCCGCGCGAGAGGAACTGCCACACCTCGCTGTCTTCGTTGGGCTCTGAATTGGTCGCCATCGTCGATCTCTCCGAGTGCACTCCCTGAGGACGCGCGGCCTAGGCCCGTTCACCGCTGCGGATGCGCTCCGCCCGTTCACCGCGCTCGCCCCGCTCACCGCGTTCCACACCGATGTTGTTTTCGTGCCCGATCGCCTCGGCGACCAGCGTGCCGACGTCGAGCAACAGCACCGTTCGATTCGCGCCCAACTCGGTGGCGCCCGCCAAGCCGGGAATCTGCCGCAGCGCCCGACCCAGCGTCTTGATCACGACGTCTTGCTGGCCAAGGAGTTCATCGACGACCAGGCCGACGCGGTGCTGCGCGAGGCCGACGACCACGACGTAGAGACGGTCCCTGTCGCCGACGTTGCCGCGCTCAAGGTCAAAGAGCTTGGCCAGGCTGACCAGTGGCAGGGTTTTGCCACGGACGGTCACGACCGCATGGCCCTCGACGGTCTGAATGTCGCGACGCTGCACCATGATCGACTCGAGCACGGCGTTGAGCGGCACACAGAAGGTCTGGCCACCGCTCTCGATCACGAGCGCCTGGATGATCGCGAGGGTCACCGGCAACGTGATCGAGAATCGTGCTCCCTTGCCGGGCTCGGTCTGCACATCGATCATGCCCGACAGGCGCGCGATGTTGGTCTTAACCACATCCATTCCGACGCCGCGGCCGGAGAGTTCGGAGGCCTCGGTTCGGGTCGAAAATCCGGGGATGAAGATCAAGTTGAGGGCGCTCTGGGGGGCCATCTCGGCCGCATCTTCGCGCGAGAGAAAGCCACGACTGACGGCGGCGTCCCGGACCTTGCGCCAATCCATGCCGCGACCGTCGTCTTCGACCTCGATCACGACGCGGTTGCCCTTTTGGAACGCACGCAGCTCGATGCGCCCCCAGGGCTGCTTACCGGCACGTGTACGCTCGTCGGGGCGCTCGATGCCGTGATCGATCGCGTTGCGGATCATGTGCATCAGCGGATCGCTGAGTTCTTCGACGATCAGCTTGTCGAGCTCGGTGTCTGCACCCGAGATCGTGAGCCGGATGTCCTTCTCGGCCTCACGACCAAGCTTGCGCACGACTCGGGCGAGCTTGTCGAAGACCTGTCCCAGCGGGACCATGCGAACGTCGAGGATGCCCTCCTGCAGGAGATCGAGCTTGCGTGTCATCACGCGGACCTGCTCTTGGAAAGAGCGGTAGAGCTCATTGCGCCCCTGGACCACGCGCATGTCCTCGACGAGACGCGCGAGGCTTGCCTGCACCAATCCAAGTTCTCCGACCAAGTTCATCAGCAGATCCAGGCGTCGAAGATCGACCCTGACCGTCTGACTGAGGCTGCGCAGGCTCATGTCGCTGGACTCGGGGTCCGGGTCGAGCTCGTCTTGTTCGCGGGTTACCTCCGGTCCGCGTGGTCGCGAAGCTCCGGGCGCGGGCGCGCTGGGTGGTGCGGCCGGAGCGGAGGATTTGGAGGCGGCAGATATTGCCGCCACGGCGGTCGCGGGGCTGGCGACGGCCGAAGTGCTCGCGGCCACCGGCGGGGCCAAGGTTCCCTGCCCGCTCGCGGCCGAGCTCGACGTGTCGCGACTTGATGCCGAGCTCGGTGTCCCCGCGGAACCCGAGGTGGATCCCGCATCGGAACCCAAATTGGACCCGGGATTGGATCCGGGATTGGAGCTGGCGCTCGACCCGAGACTCGATCCGCCCTCCGATGCCTCGCTTCTGGTCGCGGCGCCGGTTGACGTCGACGCGGTGCTTGGGCCTGATGAGCTCGCGCCCCTGGGCGATGTCGCCGCCGAAGAGCCGGTCGCGTTCGAAGTTGCCGCCGCGCCACCCCCCAGCTCGGTCACGCCGAGGCTGTCGCCATCGACCGCGGCCGCGAGATCGGTCAGCGAAGCTTTGGAGCCGACGATGATGTCGAGCTCGATCCGGTCATCCGCGGTCGCGTCGGCGCTTGGCAAATAGGTGATGACCTCGCCCACGGACTTGAGCTTGCCCTTGAGTCCCTCGATGCCGACGTCGATCGCGAGGAGATCGAATGCCGCGTGCACGCGGAAGATGCGTCGACCGAGGCGCAGGTTTTCGCGGAGACGATGCTCCTCGTATTCCGTGAGGACGCCGAGGAGCGCCTCATCGAGCCATGCGATGCCAGTCGCGTTGCTCGACTCATCGGGAAGTGCCATCCCGGACAGTCGCGCGCAGAGCTGCGTGATATCGGGTGCGACCGCGTCGTCCTTGGCGGCGACGACGAGCAGCCGACCAAAGACATCGACCGCCTCGAAGAGGGCGTCGAGCGTGGGCCGATCGACGGTGCGCTTGCCGAGTCGAAGCGCATCCAGGCAACTCTCCAGTTCGTGGCTGAGGCGCACGATCGCCGCCTCGCCCGACATCGAAGCGAGTCCCTTGAGCGTGTGAACGGCTCGAAACGCGGCGTTGAGGTTGTCGGGATCGAGCTCATCAGCGTTGCTGCGTAGCTGCTCTTCGATCGTCAACAGGTGGCGTGCGAAGGCCTCGATAACCTCCTGCGCCTCAGACAGGAACTCGCTCGAAGCGCTCACGGGTCCCCCCCCGCTCGATGTGCATCACCCGGATTTGCACCGGGAGATGGTCCAGAGCCCGCGGCGGGCTGCGGTCCAGTCGGCGGTCGCGAGCCCGCAGCCTGGGCCGCCTCGCGCTCTTTGAGTGTTGCCTCGACGAGCGCGAGGAGGGCCTCGGCGCCGAAGGGCTTGGGCAGATAGGCTGTCGCACCCGCCGCGAGGGCGCGCTCCTGATCGACCTTGGCGGCATCGGTGCTGATCACGATCAGCGGGGTGTCGCGGTGGCGTTCGCTCTGCCGGACGAAGCGGGTCAGCTCGATCCCGCTGACGTCAGGCATGTTGATGTCAGTGATGATGAGGCCGAAGGTCTCACGCGGCAGCGTGCGCAATGCCTCAAAGCCATTGGTGGCCTCGTGCACAACAAATTCGCCTGCGGCCTCCAAGATCGCGCAGACGTAATCTCGCATCGCGCGCGAGTCCTCGACCAAAAGGACCTGCGTCGCCATCGCTGCCGAGTATACGTCAGGGTGAGAGCAGGACCTAGCAGGTTGTTGAACAACCCCCGTGGAGTGCATCGACGCGCAATCGCCATCCAGAGCGCGGCGCGAGGGCGGAGCGTACCGGGCGTACGCGACCGACGAGCCACATCGGGCTGCAGGGTGAATGCGCCTCCATGGGCTGCGTGGGGCACTTCAACGGCCTGCTGGCAGACCAGGGCATCACGCCCGACGCTGCGGTCCTTCGCAGGTTGACGAGTGGGGCGATGTCCGCGTTGGGCGGAGAAGGCGATGAACAGACGCTGAACGCATCCGAGGTCTCGGCGAACGAACGATCGGGCCATGGCCTGCGCCCGCGCGAGCGGCCGACGGTCGCGCCATGATACGAGCGGCCCACGACGGGTCGGCGCGGCGTGCTTGCGGCTCGCCGTGCGAACGCGTGCTGCTCACACGCCGGCAGCGCGCGGGGGTCCAGCCAGCACGCGTCGGAGTCGCGAGATTTGCCCGCCGTCACAGGCGAAGACCGCCAGCGGTGGCTCGGGCGGTCCCAGATGCGGACCCGAGCCGAACCCATCAAGCTCATCGTCCGGCAGAGCCTCTCCCGAGACAATCCTCGAGTCAGCGCCTGAGTCGCCCGTCAAGACGCGGTGCGGGCCCGCCGGAGAGCCCCCGGGATCAAAGGTGACGTGGGCACCTGTCCGCAGTCGCTGCGCGATGAATGCGCCACTGGAACCCGGATCAAGTGACGCATCAGGTGATGGATCAGGTGCCGCCTCTGATGACGTGGCGCGGGACGCAGGCCGCTCGGGGTCGCTCGCGAGTTCGCCAAAGTGTTGGTTCGCGCGACCCGTCGTGGCCGCACTTGCGCTGGCGAAGGTCGGCTTGTCCGCGACGCCTCCCGGGGCGGGCACCGCCAGGCGTGTCCCCTCGTGTCCGCCAATTTCCAAGCCCGCATCTCCGGCCGAGGCCTCCCCCGACGCTGTCGCTGGCGCTGGCGCGACGCCGCGAAGCTTTCCCTTCGAGCGGCTCTTGCCAGCTTGATCCTTGCCGCGCTTTTTCCCTTTCTTGCTCACGACTTGGCTGTCTTTTGCTGCGACGGCATCGGGCGCGGTCGAGTTGCTCTGGAGGCCCGCTGACGCGCTGTCCGCGGGCGTCTGTTCGGACGACGGCGCCATCGCTGCGGCGGGCGGAGTCGCGCGATGCTCCGGGTCTCCGCCGCCCCCACTCGAGGCCTCGACGCCAACGCGAGCGAGCGCGTCGCGTGCTGGATCGATCGACGGGCCCCGTCGGATCTGCTCAAAGCGCGCGACGACATCTTCGCCTCGCTTCACGGCTCGCATCGCCTCCGCCCAGCCCAGCAGGATGCCCTCGGCGGTCAGTCGATGAGCAAGTCGCGCGGGCAGTCCGACCAGAACCGTCCGCGCGCGTAGTCCCAGTGCGCATGCCGCCGCAGCCTCACCCGCGGCCCGTCCCTGCTCCACGGGATCCGCGGCAGTGCCGGGTGCCGCGGCCCCGATACCGGGCATCCCGAGCCCGATCGCGACGAGTCGCGACGCCGCAATGTTGGCGCGGAGCGGGACCAAAAGCTGCTCCCCGACGTCGCCCTCAAAGAAGTGGCTGCGAAGCACCGCAGAGAGCCGGCCCGCACTGCGCCAGTCGACGAGGCCCGCGAGGCCGCCCAAGGGGCGCTCGTCACGGGCGACGAAGACGATCAGGAGGTCGGCTCGCGTCGTGCTGCCTGCGTCCATGCCGGCGTACATGCCAGGCCAACTGCGTGCCGCCGCCTCGACTCGGAGGCCGGACGACGATGATCCGGGCGAGGCGATGCTGTCTTGGTTGACCGCCGCGTTCGCGAGCGAGGCACTTGAGGATCCAGTCGGTCTGGCTGACCCAGTTGGCGCGGTAGCTCCGGAGATTCCTGATGCCCCGCTCCCCCAAGATCCGGACGAGAGCGTGCTGCTCGATCCCGAGGTGCCGGCGCCTGGGCTACCCGTCGCAAGCACGGACGACCCCGCGCCTACCTGGTTGGAAGCGCTAAAGCCGGGAAAGCCCGAGCTGGTCGAGGCGCCTGCGCCAGAGGCCGCACGGGTCACGCCCGGAAAGCTCAGGCCGGCGGTCGGATCCC
The DNA here is from genome assembly GCA_964626165.1 of uncultured Nannocystaceae bacterium. GTDB lineage: Bacteria > Myxococcota_A > Polyangia > Nannocystales > Nannocystaceae > CAZVEM01. The sequence continues at coordinate 2,491 of CAZVEM010000134.1, read as the reverse complement.
CGCCGCTCCAGGAGGAACTGCTGCTCTTCGCGAGACCCGAGACGCCGCTCGCCGCAGCACCCAAGCCGGCACGGGCCGTGGCATCTGATGCCGACGTGAGTGACTCACGGCTCGTCTCCGCTCCAACATCGCCCTCGGAGAGTCCCGCGACACCACGGGCGGCCGCGCGCGACAGCAAGCTCAGGAGCGGGACAGCATCAAGCAGGCTGCGGTCCAACTCGACCAGCTCCAGATCAAGCTCGTCGTCGACGAGCGGCACTGAGCTGGTCGACATCGTCACCGAACGCCCTGCCCCTTCTCGCCCCCGCTCTTGGGAGCGGCGGGCGCGTTGTCGTCGGTCGCCGGAGGCTCCATCGGGTCGGCGAAGGGCCCTAGGCCAGCGCCCTGCGCGGCGTCGCCGGTGGCCTCGGTCGACCCATCTGCGATCAAGCCGCCCACCCGATCGATCGCCGCATCGGCGCTGGATTCGGTCGCGATCGCCACGCCGCCCCCCTCGCCCGCTTCCGCGTCGCCGCGGTTGATCACCGTCGCGAGCACCCCGTTGACGAAGCTCGCCGAGCGCTCGCTGCCAAAGCGCGCCGCGATCCGGACCGCCTCGGAGAGCACAACTTTCAGCGGCGTGTTGGGAAAGCACTCGAGCTCACAGAGGGCGATCCGCATTGCATTGCGGTCGACCGAGTCCATCCGCGCGAGTCTCCAACGCGAGGAGGCGGTCTGGATTCGCGCGTCGATCCGCTCCGCGTGCTCGACCCAGTGACCCGCGAGCTTGGCCGCGAAGTCGCGAACTTCCTTCACGTCCGCCGCGGCCCCGCGCCCAGTCGGTGCCGTGGTGGCGGCCAAACCGGCCTCGTCGCGCGGCGCCTGCTCCCAAAAGGTCTCAAGGGCATCCACCATCGAGCTGTCTGCGGCGGCTTCGACATGAAACAGCGCGGCCAGTGCGAGTTCGCGTCCCAGCGGCCGATCTTTTGCGGTGTTGCTCATGATAAGCCTCGACTGTGGTGCTCACTGCTGCATCGCGGCCGGCTCATCCGAGCGCCCAGATCATGCGAATACCGCGGACAACGCCGCCCGCGGCCGAAGCAGCGCGAGGTCCCTCCCCGCACGACGCGGCACCACATTAGCGCCCCGCAGTCTTGGGCGCTCGACGCTTTGCGGTCGGGCCTGAGGACGCAGTGCCGGCCGAGCCGCGCGCTCCGGCCGAGACCTTCGTGAGCGACTCAAGCATCCGTGCCTGCTCGATCGCGGCGAGCATGCACTCACCGCCCTTGTTGCCGAACTTGCCGCCCGATCGGTGCGTCGCGTCTTCCAGCGAGTCGACCGTGAGCACGCCGAAGGTGACCGGCACGCGGTGCTCGATCTGCAGGTTGGCCAGCCCCTTCGCGGCCTCGCGTGCGATCAGCTCGTAGTGCAGGGTTTGACCTCGAATCAAGCAACCCAGCGCGACCACGGCGTCCCACTTCCCGCTCGCGAGCGCGGTTGCAGCCGCGACCGGCAACTCCCAAGCGCCAGGCACCCAGCCAAGCACGACGTCCTGCGGGCGGACCCCGCAGCGCAGCGCCGTCGAGCATGCGGCGCTGGCCAAGCGCTGCGTGATCACGTCATTAAAGCGGCTGACCAGCACCAAAATTCTCAGCCCGGCGCCATCTAGGCCGCCTTCGACTTGCATCACGCCGGATTCGTGGGTGCTCACGTTCCGGGCATAGCCGCGGCCTGACGCGAGATCAAGCGACCCCGGGGAGCACCGCGCGCCCCGAGGCACGAAAAAGAGCGCCCCCTTTGCAAGGGAGCGCTCGTTTTGGGTCCGGCTCGATGTCCATCACCCGGAGGGAGCGATTTGGCGACGGCCGACCATTCCGATCGGCTCGTCGCGCACGCGGCCTACCTCTTGCCGAGCTTGCCGGCGAGCAGGTCGCCCAGCGTCGCGCCCGACTGGCCAACGTCCGACATGCCCTGCGCGTCCGCGAGCTCTTCGGCGCGGCGAGCCGCCTTCATCGAGAGACCGATCTTGCGCTCGTTGGAGTCGAGCTGGATCACCTCTGCGCGGACCGACTGGCCGGGCTCGAGCACGCTGCGAGGATCCTCGATGCGCTCCTCGCTGATCTCGGAGATGTGGATGAGGCCCTCGACGCCGGGGACAAGCTCCGCAAACGCACCGAAGTCGGTGAGCTTGAGGATCTTGACCTCTGCGATGCGACCGATCGGGAAGTCGTACGGAATACGGTCCCACGGATCGAGCGACAGCTGCTTGATCCCGAGGCTGATCTTGGGCTTCTCGCCGGTGTTGTCGATGTTGAGCACGGCCGCTTGGACCTCGTCGCCCTTCTTGAAGAGTTCGGAGGGATGGCGAACGCGCTGCGTCCAGGAGAGGTCCGTGATGTGCACGAGGCCGTCGATACCCGGCTCGAGTTCCACGAAGACACCGAAGTCCGCGATGTTGCGGATCGTGCCGTTGACCACCGTGCCGGGCGGGTACTTCTCGAGCACCTTCTCG